>NZ_RAWK01000154.1 GCF_003612165.1 Corallococcus aberystwythensis
GGAGTCAGGTGCGCTACTGGATAAAGGCTGGCGTCCTCACGCCCGAGCGCGACCTGCCCAGGGGCTTTCTCTGCTTCCGGCTGACACGCGCAGTCGAGCAGCGCATCCAGGCCGCTCTCGCCCGAGGGCGGAAACGACGCAGCCCTCAGCAACCTCACCGCAGTCACACCCATTTCCACTGATACAGGTGTCCTGATGCAGGCTCCGGTACCGCCAGCAGGACCATGTACGTGGTCCAGGTCCACAGGACGGCTGCCAGCATGACCTCAGGTTCGGCCATGCCCTTGAAGGCGTCGATCATCTCGTCCCTCACGACGCCTTGCGCGAGGGCCATTGCCAGGGTGTAACGGGCATCGCCCGTGACCGTGGGGCTGTCGACCAATAGGCGCAGGCAGTCTCCATGCCGGGAGGCGCGCTCACACCAACGCAGGTAGGCGCGCGTCAACTCCACGTCCGCTTGCAGTCCTTCACCTTCCAGGTGTTCACCCGGACCGAGCGCGGTGACGCGACGAGTGCGAGGGTCGTACAGATACGAGCCACTTCGTGGCTCAACTTCGAACAGCCGGCGCGCCGCTTCCTGGGGATGCGTGGACGGCCGCGCGACGTGGGCCATCGCCGCATGCGAAGTCCTCCTGGAGCCAACTCCTCCATGAGGACAGTACATCAGAGAATAGCAGCTAAACCCGCCTATCCCTCCGCTGGAGCCGGCGCATTCACCGGTTCCGGTGGCTCCACCGCCGGCTTCACGATGAGCTGATCCAGCGTGGGCCGCTTCGGCTTTTCGAACGGGGCCAGCTTCACGGGCTTGTTCGTGCGCGCGGACTCCTGCAACGCAACAATCACGCGCACGTCCGCCAGACCTTCGATGCCGTTGGGCTCCGGGTCGCGGTCCTCCAGGATGCACTGGGAGAAGTAGACGAGCTCCGGCGCGAACTGGTCGCTGTTCTTGAACGTCCGCGTCTCCGTCTCACCTCCCACCGTGAGCACATGCTCGATGTCCGTGCCGTAGCCGAAGCCGTGCCGGACCTGCAGGTCGCCCTCCGTGCCCACCAGCCGGTAGCTCGACACCGCGGAGGCCTCGTGGCTGATGGCGAACTGCGCCACCCTTCCGTTCGGGAACCGCATCAGCGCGAACGCCGACGCGTCCACCCCGTGGAAGCGCCCATCCCTGCCCCCTCCCGTGAACGCGAACACCTCGCGCGGCTCATCCCGGAACAGGTAGCGCGCGGCGTTGATGGGATACGGCCCTTCGTCCAACAGCGCTCCGCCTCCCACGTCCACGCGCGTGCGGATGTCCCCCTTTCGCACCTGCTGCGTCAGCGTGCCCGTGAACACCAGCGGGTCCCCCAGCCGGCCGGAACGCACCAGTTCGATGGCGCGGAGGTTCGCCTCTTCAAAATGGAGCCGGTACGCGACCATCAGCTTCACGTCGTTGTCGTTCGTGACGCGGATCATCGCCTCGCAGTCCTCCACCGAGGTCGCCATCGGCTTCTCGCAGAGGACGTGCACACCAATGCGCGCCGCACGCTCCGTGAAGGCCCGGTGCATCGTGTTGGGCAGCACGATGTAGACCGCGTCCGCCTTCGACTCGCGCAGCACCTGTTCGAACTTGTCGTAGGTCCCCACGTGCTCCACGCCGTACGTCTTCTGGAGCGCGTCCCGCTTCTCTCCGTCAGAGGAGATGATGGCCACCAGCTCGGAGTTCTCCTCTGCGTGCTGGAACGCCGGGAGGATGGCCACCTGCGTGAGGTTGCCGGCCCCCACCACCGCGTACCGCACCCGCCTGGAAGTCCCCTGCGCCATGATGCACCTCTCCCGTGGTGAGGCTTTACGCTGGTGACGCGCCGGGCCACCCCGCAAGCCGCGCCCGTCCCTCCGGTACAGGGGCCGCATGATGGGCAGGCAGCCAGGCACTCGGGCTTTCGCGCCGCCCCCATCCGGCCTATGCCGTCCCCAGAGGACCCCATGCCCTTCAAGAAGATGCTCGCCCGCCTTGGGATTGGCAGCGCACGCGTGGACACCCGCCTGGAGCACGACACCGTGCGCGCTGGCGGTGACCTGCACGGACTGGTCCACGTCCAGGGCGGTCACACGCCCCAGCGCATCGACCGCATCGACCTGCACCTGATGGCGCAGTACCTCCAGCGCGACAACGACCGCCGCAGCGCGCTCAACGCCGTCGTGCGCACCTGGCGCATCTCCAATCCCTTCACCCTCCAGCCGCGTGAGGAGCGGGAGATCCCCTTCTCCCTGCGCATTCCCTCCCACACGCCCATCACCGAACGCGGCTCGCCCGTGTGGATCAAGACGGCGCTCGACATCGACAACGCCCTCAACCCCGAGGACAGCGACCGCATCCACGTCCTGCCCCACCCCTCCCTCCAGACCGTGCTGGATGCCGTCCAGCAACTGGGCTTCCAGTGGAAGAACGCGTACTGCGAGGCCGGATCCCCGCTGGGGCGCGACGAGCCCTTCGTGCAGGAGCTGGAGTTCCACTCCGGACCGGAATGGAAGGGACCGCCCCGCACACTCGCCCTCCTGCCGTTCCCCCAGGACGACGCGCTGGAGCTGATCCTCGACCTGGACCGCGGCCCCCGGGGCCTCACCTCCCTCCTGGAGGGCACGGCCCTGGACGGCGGCCGGCGCCAGCGGCTCCTCCTGTCCTCCAGGGACCTGTCCGAAGGGACAGGGGGCGTCGCGGCGCTGCTGGGGCCCCACCTGCGCGGCGGGCTGTAAAAGCCCGAAAGGCCCGGACCTTCGTACAGGCCTGGACGCAGGCGATTCCCAACTCCTCCGCCCGGGCGCGGAAGTGGTACAAGCCGCCGTGTGAAAGCTCCTCCGCCTCCCGCTGCCCCTGAAACCCCCACGTTCGACGCCCTCGGGCTCAAGCCCGAGCTCGTCGAGGCGCTGACGTCGCTCGGCTACGAAGAACCCACGCCCATCCAGGCCGCCGCGCTCCCGCCGCTGCTCGCCCAGAAGGACCTGCTGGGCATCGCCGCCACGGGCACCGGCAAGACCGCCGCGTTCGCGCTCCCGCTCCTTCAGCACCTGACGCCGGGCGCCGCCGGACCGCACAGCACCTCCGCGCTGGTGCTGGTGCCCACGCGCGAATTGGCCATGCAGGTGTCCGAGGCCATCCACCGCTACGGCCAGAAGCTGGGCGTCAGCGTGCTCCCGCTCTACGGCGGCCAGGAGATTGGCCGGCAGCTGCGCGTGCTCAAGCGCGGCGTGGACGTCATCGTCGCCACGCCGGGCCGCGCGCTGGATCACCTGCGCCGCAAGACGATGAAGCTGGACCAGGTGCGCACGGTGGTCCTGGACGAAGCGGACGAGATGCTCGACATGGGCTTCGCGGACGACCTGGAGGCCATCCTCTCCGAGACGCCCGAAAAGCGGCAGACCGCGCTGTTCTCCGCCACCCTGCCCCCGCGCATCGCCAGCATCGCGGAGCGCCACCTGCGCTCGCCGGTGCGCGTGCGCATCGAGAAGGAGAAGCTGGAGGCCGGGGAGATGCCCCGCGTCCGGCAGACGGCCTACATCGTGCCGCGTGCCTTCAAGATCGCCACGCTGGGGCGCGTGCTGGACCTGGAGTCCCCCACCGCTGCCATCGTCTTCTGCCGCACGCGCACGGAGGTGGATGAGCTCACCACGTCCCTCAACGGCCGGGGCTGGCGCGCGCACGCGCTGCACGGCGGCATGAGCCAGGAGCAGCGCGACCGCGTCATCAAGCAGTTCAAGTCGCAGGCGGCGGACCTGCTCATCGCCACGGACGTCGCGGCGCGAGGCCTGGACATCCCCCGGCTGACGCACGTGGTGAACTTCGACGTGCCCAACGCGCCGGAGGCCTACGTGCACCGCATCGGCCGCACGGGCCGCGCCGGCCGCGAGGGCGTGGCCATCACCCTGGTGGAGCCCCGCGAGCACCGGCTGCTGCGCAACATCGAGCGGCTCACCGGCCAGCGCATCGAGGTCACCGCGGTCCCCACCGTGTCCGACCTGCGCGCGCGCCGGCTGGAGATGATCCGCTCGTCGCTGCGCGAGACGCTCGTGGCCGGAGAGCTGGATGGGTTCCGCGGCATCGCGGAGGACCTGTCCGGCGAGTTCAGCGTCATGGACGTGGCCGCCGCCGCCATCAAGCTCCTCCAGGAGAAGGAGGACGAGGGCAAGGACTCCTCCGAGCAGGACATCCCCCAGATGTCGGCGCCCACGGAGCGGAAGGGCCCGCGCCCCGAGCGCTCCGGGCCTCCGGGCCGGTCCAGTGACCGTTCCGAGCGCCCGGCGCGAAGCCCCCGGACAGAGCGGCCCGAGCGCGGCGAGCGGCCCGAGCGCGGCGAGCGGCCCGAGCGGGCCGAGCGCGGTGAGCGGGAGGACCGGGGCCCCGCGCGTCCTCCGCGCGCGCCGGAGTGGAACGTCACGCGGCTGTTCATCGGCGCGGGCCGCACCGCGGGCATGCGGCCGGCGGACCTCGTGGGCGCCATCGCAGGCGAGGCGGGGCTTGAGTCCTCGCGCATCGGCGCCATCCACATCGCGGACATGTACTCCATCGTGGAGGTGCCGGAGCCGGACGCCGCGCGCATCATCTCCGCGCTGAAGGGCTCCACGCTGCGTGGCCGCAAGGTCACCGTGCGCCGCGACACCCGCGACTGATGCACCTCGCGTGTCACCGGCCCCCGTCACGGGCGGACCGGTGACGCGCGCGTTTTCAGGGCGCGTCCGGATCCATGTCCGGCGCGCGTCCCAGCAGCAGCGGTGATGCGAGCCGGCTCTCCGGATGCATGCGCAAGAGCGTGTGGATGACGCCGCCCAGCCCCGCCATCAGCCCGGGCGAGAAGGCGTCGCGAGCAAGCCCCGCCACCGGCCCCCGCGCCTCCAGGCCGGAGATGAGCTCCGCGTCCAGCGTCTCCCGGTCCGCTCCGAGCGGCTCCGATGCAAGGCGCCGCGCCGTCTCCAGGAGCTCCCACAAGCCCAGGTCCCCGTGGCACAGGGTGTGGGTCCAGCCGAAGCCCTCGCGCAGGGCCGCGGCCCGGGCCCGCTGGAGGAGGTCTCCGTAGCGCTCCGTCCCGGTGCGAGCGAAGAGGTCCGCCGCCGCCATGCCGATGCCCGTGCTCCCATGGCACCAGCTGGTCAGTTGATCCGTGGCGTCCGGGCGGCGGAGGTCCGTCCAGTTGCCCGGGTCCGGCCGGTAGAGCCCCTCCACGAAGTCGAAGGCGCGCTCGGACAGGCTCCGCCACCGCCGCCGGTCCGCCGCCGTCCCCGCCGCGCTCAGGCCCAGCCGCGCCAGCGCCCAGCCGATGCCCGCCGTGCCATGCGCGAAGCCGCCGATGGGCTCCGGGAACATGGACGTGGACCAGCGCGCGTCCCCCGCCACGCCGCGCGCCGTGTCCTCCAGCCGCCGGCCCGCGTGCGCCGCGATGTCCAGCCACTTCGGCTCGCCCGTCTGGTCCACCAGGTTGAGCAGCGGGACGATGACGCCCGCCACCCCGCCCAGCACCTCCAGCAGTCCGTCCGCGTCCAGCACCTGCGGCGTCAGCACCGCCGCGCGCTCGCGGGCCCGGTCCAGCGCGCCGGGGACGGTGCCCAGGTCGTGCAGCGTGGACCAGATCCACACCTGCGACGCGAGCCCGGAGAAGCCACCCGGCGGCTTCACCGGCACGCGGTCCTCGGTGGCGCGGAGCACCGCGAGCGTGCCGTCCAGCAGCTCGGGCAGGCCCTCCACGGCGTCCGCGCGGCCGTGGTGGACCTCGCGCAGGTACTGGGCCAGCACCACCGCGACGCCGCCCTGCCCGCTGTAGTGCTCGGCGGAGAGGGGCCGCACCGCCCAGCCGTACTCGGCGAGCACCGGGCTGATCCACGTCACCGTCCCGTCCGGCCCCCGCACCGCCGCGTCGCGCACGCGGTGGACGAGCTTGGACAGCTGGGCCCGGCGCCGCGCATCCAGCCGCTCCCGGCGCGCGGGCGTGGCGGGCGCGACGCCGCGAGGCGGCAGGGCCTTCTCGTTGAGGTAGGCGCTGATCAGCGTGCTCTGGATGGTCATCTCCTCCAGGGACTCGTCCACCGAGCGCCACGCCTCCACCGTGGCGTCAATCACGCTCCGGGTCACCGGCTGGGTGAACACGGGGATGTCGCCCACGCACAGGTCCGCGAGCTCCTCGTCGATGACGGGCATCGAGGAAGGCGCGCCCGGGGTCACGTCCGCGTTCTTGCGCATCACGTCCCGCGCCCGAGCGTGGGCCTTGGGCGCGTCGTACAGCGAGGCCGGGTGCCAGAGCATGCGCAGCAGCTCCGCGTACGTCTGCGTGGGCCGCAGGATGCGGCGGACGACGGCGCCCGTGAACGGCTCCAGCAGCGGACGCAGCCCGCCGTACGCGTCCAGCGTCTTCATGCGCGAGGTGAGCCCGTGGAAGCCCTCCACGACCTGGTCCCAGTGCCGCGCGAGCACGGGGTCCGGGCTGGGGTGGTTCTTGGACAGGGGACGCTCCATCAGCGTCATGCCCAGGCGGGCGCCATCCGTGCCTCCGCCGACGATGAGGGGCGCCGGGATGCGCGGCTGCTGTCCCGGGAGCGAGCCGGCCGCGGAGATGTCCAGGCCGCCCAGGCCCGGGCCCGCGCTTCTCACGGGGAGCAGGCCCGTGCGCAGGACGGTGCCGCGGATGGCCTTCGCGGCTAGGTCCACCGCCAGTCCACGCTCCGCCGGAGGCACGGGCGGATCCGGGGTGAAGAGGCTCTCCACGTCCACCACCACGGGCACCGGCCCGTGCGCGATGAGGTTCTCCGAGTGCAGGTCCGTGCCACCCAGCAGGCGCATCACCGCGAGCCAGTGGCCCAGGTTCCGGTAGAAGCGCGCGAGCTCGGTTTCGCCCTCGCAGAAGCGGTGCTCCACGAACTCCGCCCAGCCATAGCCCGCGCGCACCAGCACGGCGGGCACGCGGATCCGCGTGGCGGCGTCATCCTGCGCGAGCAGTCTTGAAAGCAGTCCCTCCAACGCGCGGTCCACGCGCATGCACCGGGGCTTGTAGAGCACCCGGCCCTCTTCCAGCTCCAGCAGCGCCACGGTCTGGCCGCCCCGGTGGGCGTCGCCCTCGCCCAGCCGCAGGCCCTTCAGCGCGCCGCGAGGACGGCCGGGCAGCTCCGTCAGCGACTCCCGGTCCGCGACGAACCGGTCCGCCAGCCGCAGCACGGCCTGGGTCTGGAGCCGGCCCAGGGTCCCCAGCCGCTCCAGGAGCGGCGGGTAGCGTCCGCGCAGGTGCGCGTGAAAGCCGGAGGTGCACGCGTGGTCGAGGAACTGGGCCCACCGTCCCGGTGAATCCGCGGCGTCCAGCCGTCCCTCCAGCGACGCGGCGTGCAGCTCCAGGAGGAGCACGCGGTTGAGCCTGAGCTGGGCGCTGAAGCCCAGGGTCTCCCGGGCCGCGGCTTCCACCACGTCGCGCTCGGCGGGGGACAGGCCCTGCATCCGGGAGAGCCGTTCCGACAGCGCGTCCAGGTGCGGCGTCAGCAGGACGTTCACGGGGCGTGCGAGCCATCCCTCGGGAGGGATCTCGGCAGCCATCGACGCTTCCTCGTGGACCATGAGGGGGCTCCCTGGGGGATTGGAGGGGAAAGCCCTCCGGCGCCGCGCACGGCGCCGGAGGGGTGATTCAGACGGACGGGGGCCGTCCGGGGTGGCTCAACAGCACCACGCGGTGGTGGACGCGGTGCAGCTGCTGCACCCCGTGTCGGCCACGAGGTTGGACTCCGTGAGCGCCTGCTCCGTGCGGTTACCTCCCACGAACACCGGGCCCGCCGGGTTGGTCATGCCATGGGACTCCTCATCACCGGACAGCCAGCCCTGCACCACGTCCTGGACCGATGCCTGCTTCGTCATGAGTGTTCTCCCTCGCGGCCGGACCCACATGGCGAGGGGTGCCATGCGCGCCGGACGCGAAAGCGAACGTGAACACAGACACGCCCTGTAATGCCAGACGCGGCAGGTCAAAGTCAGACACCACACAAAGGCTTTCGCTCTCACGCCACAAGTCCAGCGCGGCGCGAACCGGACGTAAGGGATTGCCACCACGAAACAGCAGGTCCCCTGTCCGGGCGGACGAGGAGGCTGTGGACCAGGAGACATGTCGGCCCCGGGGTCGGAATACGAGCCCGCCACGCGACACCGCCCCACCGTGAACGACGGAGGCCTGACAGCCAGGCCCCTGTCCGCTCTTTCCAGGTCAGCGGGGAGGCCTAGGATGGGGAGGAGGAGGTGAACGTGAAGCACCCCATTCCCAGCCTGGAAGATCCATTGGTCTTCAATGGCATCGACGGGGTCACCGGGCAGTACCTGGTGCCGCCCATCGCGCAGCAGGCGGCCGCCGAGGTGGCGGAGCCCCGGCAACGGGTGTCGTATTTCGACGCGTGGAGGAAGTGGCTCGGGTTCGTTCCCCGCTTGTTGCAGTTCGACCTGCCTTACGGTGTTCCGCATGAGGACTACACGAAGGCGGGCTGGGGGGTGGTGTTTCCGGCGTCCGCCTCCGAGGCGCTTCGCAAGAGCCTGGAGCCGCTCACCACCCACCGGAGCGAGCGCGTGGACGCGGGCCGGTTCCACGTCCTCACCTACCAGCCCGGTGAGACGGCGCATCAGTTCCTGAGGCGGAACGGGGCGCCCATCGGCGACGTGCAACCCACCGTGGTGCCCTATTACCTCCTGCTCGTCGGCGGGCCCGACGTCATCCCGTTCGACGTACAGCACTCGCTCTCCCTGTCGTACGCCGTGGGCCGGCTCTCCTTCGACACGCTCGAGGAGTACGCGCGCTACGCGGACAGCGTGGTGGCCTATGAAACAGGCGCTTCCGTCCCCAATCACCGGCAGGTGAGCTGGTGGGGACCCAAGCACCCGGAGGATCGCTCCACGGAGCTCAGCGCGGACAGCCTCGTCACCCCATTGGTGCGGGGCGCCGTCACGGACCAGGCGCCCCATCTGGCGATTCCGGTTGCGAGGGCCGCCGGCTTTGTCAGCCGTGACGCCATCGAGGAGGCAGCGACCCGGGAATGGCTGCTCGCCGCGCTCCACGGCCGCGAGGAGCGTCCAGCAGTGATCTTCACCGCGTCCCATGGCGTGGGTTTCAGGGCGAATGATCCGCTCCAGCTCACGAAACAGGGCGCCCTCTTGAGCCAGGACTGGAGCGGCTTTGGCGCGATGGCCCCCGCGCACTACGTGGCGGCGTCGGACATCCAGGATGACGCCCGGCTCCACGGCCTGGTGGCGTTCTTCTTCGCCTGCTTCGGCATGGGCACGCCCGCGCACGACGAGTTCCCGCTCAACGCCACCCGGAAGGGCGAGGCGCTGGCGAGCGCACCCTTCATGTCGGCACTTCCCCGGCGGCTGCTGGCCCATCCCAACGGCGGCGCACTGGCGGTGATTGGCCACGTGGAGCGGGCCTGGGGCTTCTCCATCAAGCCCCTGGGCAATGCGAAGCCCACCGTCCATCCCTTCTACAACACGCTCCGGAAGATCATGGCGGGCATCCCGGTGGGCGACGCGCTGCGCAGCTTCCGCAGCCGGTTCTCCGACGCCAACACCGCCCTGTTGGCGCACCTGGACACCAACACGTCCGACGGCAAGCTCGAGCCCCGCGAACTGCTGCACCAGTGGATCGAACGCAACGACGCTCGCAACTACGTGGTGCTCGGCGATCCCGCCGTGAGCATCCGGCAGAACGACCTGCAGGCGCTTCCCTGAAAGGAGCATCGACCCATGCGAACGCTCATTCTCAGCGACCTCCACCTCGGCAACGGAGGCCCCTACGACATCTTCGCGGGCGCCGCCGAGCTGCCCGCCCTCTTCGACTCCTTCACCGCCACGCCCACCCACGTCGTCCTCAACGGGGACAGCTTCGACTTCCTGCTCAATGACGACCCGCTGGCGGTGGATCCGCGGCGGACGCTGGAGCAGGCCCGGGCCCTGGTGACGTCCGCGCCGACCGCGCCCGCGTTGAAGGCGCTCGGGCGGGTGCTGGCCGCGGGGGGCCGGGCGACGATGGTGGTGGGCAACCATGACCTGGAGCTGGCGCTGCCGGACGTCCAGGAGGTGATCCGCTCGGCGCTGGGCCAGCCCGCGGCGGTGGCTTCGCGGTTGGAGTTCCGGGATGGCACCGCGCCCCTGCAACTGGAGGTCGGAGGGTCGCGCGTGCTCGTCACGCACGGCGAGCACACCGACGGGGCGAACCGCATCGACTACGACTCGCTCCTGTCGCCGGAGCGGGCGAACCGCTTCAGATATCCGCCGGGCTCCGTGCTGGTGAAGACGCTGCTCAACCCGCTCAAGTACCGGCACCGCATGCGGTACATGGACCTGCTCAAGCCGGACTTCGAGGGCGCGGTGATGGTGGCGCTCGGCGTGAAGCCTGACGCGCTCAAGGTCTTGTTCACGTCCGGGACGCTCATGCTCATCCGGCGCCTGCTGGAGAACCGGGGCCTCGCGCCGGCCTTCGCGCTCGAGCCCATGGACGCGGTGGGTGCGTCGGACGCGGACGCGCACCTGGCGCGCAGCCTGGCGCGGGTGGACCTGAAGGACGACGAGGTGGACGCGCTGCTGTCGGTCCTGGACCCGGAGAAGCTCAACGCCTTCGACAACCCGGAGGCCCTGGGCCGCGCCCGGCTGAAGCTGGCGAAGGCGGGCTTCGCGGTCTACGCACGCCTGCACCGCGCGGTCGCGGGCAGGAGCGGCACGGACTACTTCGCGCTGGAGCCCGGTGAGAACGAGCTCGCGGAGACCGCGCGGCTGGCCAGGAAGTACAACCCCCAGGCGGTGGTGATGGGCCACACGCACGCGGCCCGCTGGCACGAGGGCAACGGCCCCCTCTACGCCAACACCGGCACGTGGATCTCCCTCCTGCGGCTCCCCGCCCCGGAGGCCTCCGACGCGGAATGGGGCGAGTACCTCGCGGAGCTCCAGGGCAATCCGTCGCTGGAGCCCGCGAAGCAGAAGCACGCGAAGCTGGAGCAGCGCTTCACCTTCGTGGAGGTGGAGCCCCACGCCTCCGCGAAGGGCGCGACCCTGCGCCTGTCGCAGTGGACGGACGAGGGCCCGAAGACCCTGCGCAGCGCGGACCTGCCGGCCGGGAGCTGAAGAGGTCCGCGTTCAGCGGGAGAGCTGGGGGCGGTCCGCCACGGCGGACAGCACGCCGTGCAGCACGGTCAGCATCACGGCCACCCCCAGCATGTAGGGCGCGATGAACTGGAGCCCCCACCGCTCCGCGATGACGCCCGCGAGGCTGGGCAGCGCCGCCACGCCCGCGGTCGCCGCGCTGACCTGGAAGCCCACCGCGTGCGCGGAGACGTCCAGCCCCACGCGGCGCGGCGTCTCCGACATCAGGACCGGGAAGATGGGCGCCAGCGCGAACCCCAGCAACGCGAGCCCCAACGCGGGCGGCACCGAAGGAATCGCGAACAGGAGCGCGCCCACCACGCCCAGCACCGTGCTCCCGCGCAACATTCGCACCGGTCCAATGTGCTCGACCACGAAGCCGGACAGCACACGCCCCACCAACAGGCTGCCCCAGTAGAGACTGACGCACGTGCCCGCCGCGACGGTGTGCAGGCCCCGGCCTTCCGTGAGCACCGTGAAGCTCCACTGGCCTGCCGTCACCTCCACGCCCGTGTAGAGGAAGAACGTGAAGATCTGCAGCCACACCCGGGGCCGGCGCACGGCCTCCATCGCGGACGCGGTGCGAACCTCCGCTCGGGCCTCCTCTCCGGGTGCCCCCGCCGGCGCGTCCCAGTGCCGGCGCATCACCAGGAACGTCAGGGCCAGCGTCCCCAAGACGACGGCGAGGATGGCGTAGCCCGTCCGCCACCCTGCCCCTCGCGCGAGCAGCGCGGTCATCAGCACGGGGCCCAGCGCGGCGCCCACGCTGTAGGCCGCGTGCAGCCAGCTCATGTGCTTGGGGCCGAAGTTCTGGGCCGCGTAGTTGTTGAGCGCGGAGTCGATGGCGCCTGACCCGAAGCCGATGAAACAGGCGGCGGCCAGGAACAGCGCGAACAGGGGCATCGTCGCGTAGCCCGTGAGCCCCAGCGCCACCGAGCCGGTGCTCAGCGCCAGCAGCAGCCCCAGGTTCATCGCCCGCATCAACCGGCCCGCGAGCAACCCGGAGATGAAGTAGGCGACCGCCGCCGTCCCGAGGATGGCGCCCATCGCCGCCTGCGACAGGCCGAACGTGCTCCGCAGCGACGGCCACGCGACGCCCAGCACCGCGTCCGGCAACCCCAGGCTGACGAACGCCAGGTAGGCAAGCGTGAGAAGCGCGGGACGGGGACGCGGCACGGACGGGGACGGACTCACGCGGCGCACCCTAGATCGCGCTACGGCATCCGGAGGGAACCACGCGGTCCCAATCACCCGGCGGGTCTTGACCTTGACACCAGTGTCAGGCCGTACACCCCGGGGACATGAAAGCGGTCTCCATGCCTGAGAAAGAGAGAGCCCCACAGGACCTCCCCGCCGGCGGCGGCCGGTCCGAACTGGTCCGACAGTCGGACCAGTTGGGACGACCCGGGCCGGGAGGCGGGCGGGACGCATGGAGGTCCGGAGGCCAGGCCCCTGGCATCAGGAGTGCAAGATGAACATCGGAGAACTCGCCCGGCGTACGGGCAGCAGCGCGCGTTCCATCCGCCACTACGACAAGGCCGGCCTCCTCGCCTCCCACCGCCGGGACAACGGCTACCGCGACTTCGACGAGGCCGCCGTCCCCCAGGTGATGCAGGTGGCCCGGATGATCCGCCTGGGCTTTTCGCTGGAGGAGATCGCCACCTTCCCGCCGTGCATGCTCCGGCAGGTCACGGACGCCATCTGCCCGGACGCGCTCGCGGCCCACCGGGAGCGCCTGGCGGAGGTGGAGCGGCAGCTCTTCGACCTCGCCCGCCTGCGCGAGCGACTCCTCGCCGTCCTTCCCCCCAACGAACGAGTCCCCCATGAACCGTCGTGACGTGATGAAGACCGCCCTGCTGGGCACGGGCCTGCTGCCAGGGCTCGGGCATACGGCCACGCCCGCGAAGGCGCCGCGCGGCAAGGCCCGGACGTTCCTCCTGGTCCACGGCGCGTGGCACAACGCCCTGCACTGGACGCGCGTCTCGGAGGCCCTCTCGGCGAAGGGGCACCAGGTGGTGGCCATCGACCTGCCCGGCCACGGCCTCAACGCGCGCTTCCCCGCGTCCTACCTCACGGGCGAACCGGCGCGGTTCAAGGAGGAGCGCTCACCCCTGGCCGACGTCACACTGGACGACTGCGCGGACGCCGTGGTCGCCGCGCTGGAGAAGCTCCAGGGAGGCCCGAAGCCCGTGCTTGTGGGCCACAGCGCCGGCGGCACCGTCATCACCCGCGCGGCGGAGAAGGCCCCGCACCTCATGGGCCGGCTGGTGTACCTGAGCGCCTACATACCCGTGCGCCTCCAGAGCGCCAGCGGCTACGGCGCGCTGCCCGAGGCCCATACGCCCTACAGCGCGCCCCTCTTCATCGGGGATGCAGCGAAGCTGGGCGCGGTGCGGATCAACCCGCGTGGCGACGCGAAGTACCTGGAGGCCCTGCGTGCGGGCTTCTACCACGACGTGGACGATGCAGCCTTCCTGCCCTTCGCGCTCACGCTCACGCCCGACATTCCGGTGTCCCTCTGGGTGGGCAAGGTCGGCGCCACGAAGGAGCGCTGGGGCCGCATCCCGCGCAGCTACCTGCGCTGCGCCCAGGACCGCGCCCTGGTGCCCGCGCTCCAGGACCTGATGATCCGCGAAGCGGACGCTTTCACGCCCGGCAACGCCTTCACCGTGGACACGCTGGACTCGTCGCACTCGCCCTTCGCGTCCCAGCCCCAGAAGCTGGCCGCGTTGCTGGACGGCCTGCGCTGAAGCGGCGGCCTTCAGAAGATGGACAGGCCGGTCAGCGTCGTGAACCGGTCCAGCGCCTCCACGCCCGCCACTGAGTTGCCTCGCGCATCCAGCCCGGGGCTCCACACGCACAGGCCGCAGCGGTTGGGGATGACGGCGATGATGCCCCCTCCCACGCCGCTCTTGCCCGGCAGCCCCACGCGGTAGGCGAACTCCCCCGCCGCGTCGTACGTGCCGCAGGTGAGCATCACCGCGTTGACCTGCTTGGCCTGGCTGCGCGTGAGCAGCCGCGACCCGTCCGCGCGCTGGCCATGGCGGGCGAGGAAGCCACACGCCCGCGCCAGGTCCGCGCAGCTCATCGCCAGCGAGCACTGCCAGAAGTAGTGCTCCAGCACCTCCGGGACGGCGCCCTCCATGTTGCCGTAGCTCGCCATGAAGTGGGCCAGCGCGCGGTTGCGGTGGCCGTGCTCCGCCTCCGACGCGGCGATGACCGGATCGAAGTCCACCGCCGGGTTGCCGCTCTCCGCGCGGAGGAAGTCCCGCAGGGTGCCGCGCGCATCCCCGGTGAGGCGCTGCAAGCGGTCCGTGATGACCAGCGCCCCCGCGTTGATGAACGGGTTGCGGGGGATGCCCTGCTCGTACTCCAGCTGCACCAGCGAGTTGAACGGGTTGCCAGAAGGCTCCTTGCCCACGCGCCGCCACAGCGCGTCCCCGTCCTTCGAAAGCGCGAGCGCCAGCGTGAACACCTTGGAGATGCTCTGGATGGAGAACGGCTCGCGCCAGTCCCCCACGCCGTACACGTCGCCCTCCACCGTCGCGAGCGCCATGCCGAAGAGGCGCGGATCCACCGCCGCCAGCGCCGGGATGTACGTCGCCACGCGGCCCTGCCCCAGCACCGGCCGCACCGCGTCCCAGACCTCGGACAACACCGCCTGGTAGTCCATGTGCCGCCATCCTCGTCCGGAACGTGCTTGGGGGCTTTCAGAAAATCCGCGGCACGGCGTCTGTTGGGGCATGCGCATCCTTCCGACCACGCTCCTGGCCCTCTCCCTCCTGGGCACCCTCCCCACCGCGTGCTGCAGCAACCCCAGTCCGTCCACGAACTCCTGCCAGACCCCGGATGAGACGCCGACGGACCCAGGCACGGTCCAGGTGACGCAGTTGGGCTCCGGCCAGCTGAACGCCGCCGGCCAGACCTGGCCCTATCAGCTGCTCAAGCTGGAGGTGCCCGGCCGCGCCGCCACCTATGCGCAGTGGTTCCCGCCCCGGAAGCCGGGCGTGTCGCCCATCGTGATGCTCACCAAGCCCTATGACGGCATCGCGTGGACGGGCGAGGCCGTGGACGCGAAGTGGGCCGCGCGCGGCGCTGGCATCCACCCGGACGACAGTGAACCGCACCACGGGCCGGGCTCCTCGCCCATCGCGTTCACGCCCACCACGCCGGACCTCATCGCGGGCGAGTCCTTCATCTACCTGTTCCATGACTTCGGAGTGCTCGCCGTCTTCGGCCGCTTCTACGCGGGCGGAGACCTCCAGAACGACCGCGACGACATGAACGCGGGCATGCGCTTCCTGGCCCAGGCCCCCAACGTGGACACCGCGCGCATTGGAGTCTTCGGTGGCTCGTGGGGCGGCTACGAGGCGCTCTACGCAGCGGCGGACGCCCCCGCAACGGTGGTGCCCAGCGTGGGCGTTGCCCTGTCCCCGCTGTCCGACTTCGCCGCGGAGGTGGACTACGTGAGCCGCGTCGTCCCGTCGCGAGTGAGCGCCCCGGCCATGCGTTCGCGCTACCAGCAGTTCTTCGAGCCCTACTTCCGCCGCATCTACGCCACCACCGGAGGCGACCCCGTCACCCCTGGCACGGATTACACGCGCTGGACCGCCGCGCACCTGGCGGCGAGCGTCCAGACTCCGTTCCTCATCCTCCATGACGACTGGGACACGCTCATCCCCGTGGAGCACACGCGCGCGCTCGTCGCCCAGGCCCCGCAGCGGTTCACGCCGATGTACTTCCAGAACCTCCCGGCCGTGGACTGGAACACCCTGCCCCCGGACCACGGGCCGCTGCTCACCCAGCACGTCAACGTCGTCATCACGCTGAGCCTGGGGCACCTCATCGTGAAGCTGGGCGCGGCGGAGCAGCCCCTCTATGTCCCCCATGCGCAGGGCACGGTGCGCGCGTGGTTGCAGGGCGTGCGCGCCGCGCAGGCGCAGGGCCGTGACGTGAGCGACGTGGTGCCCCGCCTGCTGGAGTTGACCGACCCGCGCGTGGTGATGCTGGACGCGTCCTTGGGGACACTGCAACCGGGGGCCGCCTTCATCGCCCAGGAGATCAACGCCGTCTGGGGCACGAGCCTGACCGAGACCACCGTGCGCTCGGTGCTCGCGCCTGGCCTGCCCACACCGTAGGCCGCGCAGGCCCACCTCACCGATAGCCACAGCGAAATCCGCTGTGTCGATCCTCGCCCGGTCCATTCGTCGCGGATGTGGACGGGCGGATGCCCGGAAGGATGGATGCGACCATGGAACTGACGGTGACGGAGTTCGTGACGTTGGACGGGGTGGTGCAGGCCCCAGGAAGCCCGGACGAGGATCCGAGCGGCGGCTTCGCCCATGGCGGCTGGGTGCAACCCCATTCCAGCCCGGAGTTGGGCGCGCACATCGTCGACATCTTCTCCCGAGCAGACGCGTTCCTGCTCGGGCGCGGGACGTACGACATCTTCGCGGGCTACTGGCCGCGCGTGACGGCGCCGGACGACCCCATCGCCCGGCCGCTCAACACGTTGCCCAAGTACGTGGCGTCCACCACCCTGCGCCGAGTGGAGTGGACGAATTCGACGCTGTTGGAGGGGGACACGGTGGAGGCGGTGCGCCGCCTCAAGGCCTCGCCCGGCCGCGAGCTGCAGGTGCATGGCAGCTGCGGACTGCTCCAGACCCTGATGGAGCATGACCTGGTGGACGTGCTGCATCTGCACGTCTTCCCCGTGACGCTGGGCAGCGGCCGGCGCCTCTTCGGAACGGGAACGCAGCCGCGCACGCTGCAGCTCGCGGCGTCGCAGATCACGCCCAAGGGCGTGGCGCTGCTCACCTATCGGCGCGGCGGGCCGCTGCGGGTCGGCACCATCGGACAGGCGGATTGACGCGTCCCGCGCCCAGGCTTCAGCGCAGGCCCGCGAGCTTCGCCAGCTCGCGGGACATGGCGCGCAGCTCCTCCGCGCCCGCCGCGTTCGGGCTCACGTCGAACACCACCTCGTAGCCCAGCCCCGCCTGGTTGATGGACTCCGAGCGCGGGATGCGTGCCTTCAGCACCGGCACCGCCACGTCCTTCAGCGCCTCCTCCATCGCCTCGTTGGTCGCGGGCGTGCGCCGGTCCCACAGGTTCACCGCGGCCACCAGCTGGCCGCCCTCCTCGCGCACGTCGCGCCACGCGGTTTCAATCTCACCCAGCCCCTGCAACGCGAACGCACCCGTGGGCACCGGCGCCACCACCACGTCCGCGAAGCACAACACGGCCTCCGTGAACGCGCCGATGCTCGGCGGCGTGTCCACGACGATGACGTCCGGCGTCCACGACAGCGTCTTCAACGCACGCGGAATCGCCTGGAGCCGGTGCCCCCAGCCGAACAACTCGCGCTCCAGCGCCGCCATGCGCGGGGCCCCCGGCGCGATGAACAACCCCGGCCTCCTGGGGGACGCCACGACAATCTCATCCAGCCGGTGCTTCGGCCGGGGCCCGAAGGCGTCCGCCACGCACGGGCCCTCGCGCGTCTCCAGGCCCAGCACCAACGACGCATGCGCCTGCGGATCCAGGTCCAACAGCAGCACCCGGCGGCCCGTGTCCGCCAGCGCCGCCGCCACGTGCGAACACAGCGTCGTCTTCCCGACGCCTCCCTTGATGGTGCAGAACGCGATGACCGGCATGGGCCCCGGATGTACCAGGAATCCGCCGCATCGCGGGGCCGCGCCGGATTGGACCGCCCGCCCCATCCAGGGCGCTCCAGAATGGAGCAGCCTGCCCTGCCCAGTCCCCCGCACTCCAATGATTCCAGCCCCTTGGCGCTGGCACCGGACGTGCTCTGTCCCCCTCACGTCAGGGCGCCCCCAGCGGGTGTCGGCGCATCAGGAGACCCATCATGGAAATCCGCTTCTTTGGCGTTCGGGGCAGCATCGCGGTGTCGGGCTCGCGCATCGGTGGCAACACGGCGTGCGTGGAGGTGACGAGCCAGGGCGAGCGGCTGATCCTCGACGCGGGCACGGGCATCCGCGCGCTGGGCGAGGTGATGATGCGCGAGGGCGCCCCTCAGAAGGCGACGATGTTCTTCTCGCACCTGCACTGGGACCACGTGCAGGGCTTCCCCTTCTTCACGCCCGCGTACCTGCCCACCACGTCGCTGATGATGTACGGCCCCGGCGCGAATGGTGCCCAGGCGCTGGAGTCCACGCTGTCACAGCAGATGCGCCCGCCGCAGTTCCCGGTGCCGCTGTCCACCATGCGCTCGAAGATGTCCTTCGGCGCCGCGCTGCACGGCCACACCGTGGAGGTGGGCCCCTTCAAGGTGACGCCCATCGACGTGCCGCACCCGGACGGCTGCATGGCCTATCGGGTCGAAGCGGACGGCCACTCGTTCGTGTACGCCACGGACGTGGAGCTGCCGGAGCGCCTCACCTCCGACGTGGCCCGCCACTTCGAGGGCGCGGACGCGCTGTGCCTGGACGCGCAGTACACGCCCGACGAGTACGAGGGACGGAAGGGCATGTCCAAGAAGGGCTGGGGCCACTCGACGATGATGGACGCGGCCAAGGTGGCCAAGGACCTGCACGCCGGGCGCCTCTTCCTCTTCCACCACGACCCGTCCCACGCGGACGAGCTCTTGGAGGACATGGCGCAGGAGGCGCGCGGCCTGTTCCCCTTCACCGAGCCCGCGCGTGAAGGCCAGCGCATGCTCCTGGGCCGCGCGGCGGGCGCATGAGCGCCGCGAGCCCGGAGCCCTGCGATAGAGTGTCTCCAGCGCCCTTCTCCCTTCCGCCGCTGCCCGCCGCCATGCCCTCGTCCCCGCCGGATGTGTCCCAGGTCCTGCTCCCCCTTGGTGGCCTGGTCGGGCGCGAGGTGGACCTGGACGCCTTCCTCCAGACGCTCGTGGACCGCATCGCCATCACGCTCCAGGCGGACCGGGGCACGCTGTGGCTGTTGGATCCGGTGCGCCGCGAGCTGTTCAGCCGCGCGGCGCACCTGCCGGAGGTCGCGCAGATCCGCGTGAAGCTGGGCCAGGGCGTGGCGGGCTACGTCGCGGAGGCCGGCGAGCCCGTGCACGTGCCGGATCCGCGCGGCGAGCGCCGCTTCTTCGCGGACATCGACCGGATGACGGGCTACCGCACCATCAGCCTGGCCGCGGTGCCGCTGCGGGATTCGGCGGGCGCGGTGTACGGCGTGCTCCAGGTGCTCAACCGCCTGGGCGGAGGCCCCTTCACGGAGGACGACACCCGGAAGCTCACCGACATCGCGGCCCAGGTGAGCACCGCCCTTCAAACGACGAGCCTCTACCAGGAGCTCCAGCGCGCGAAGGATCAGCCGCAGGCCCCGGTGGGCTACTTCTTCAACCGCATCATCGGCGAGGCCCCGCCGCTCAAGGCCCTCTACCGCCTGGTGCAGAAGGCCGCGCCCACGGACGCCACGGTGCTGCTGCGCGGAGAGAGCGGCTGCGGCAAGGAGCTCTTCGCGCGCGCCATCCACGTCAACGGCCCCCGGCGTGACAAGCCCTTCGTGAAGGTGGACTGCGCGGCCCTGCCCGCCGCCCTCATCGAGAACGAGCTCTTCGGCCACGAGAAGGGCGCCTTCACCGGCGCCGACCACCGCATGCCCGGCAAGTTCGAGGCGGCCGACGGCGGCACCGTCTTCATCGACGAGCTGGGCGAATTGCCCCAGGCCGTGCAGGGCAAGCTCTTGCGCGTGTTGCAGGACCGCGAGTTCGAGCGCGTGGGCGGCACGCAGGCCGTCAAGGTGGACGTGCGCATCGTCGCGGCCACCCACCGCGACCTGCCGCGCATGGTGTCGGAGGGGAAGTTCCGCGAGGACCTCTACTACCGCATCAAGGTCGTGGAGCTGCTCCTGCCCCCGCTGCGCGAGCGCGGCGCGGAGGACATCGAGCGCCTGGCCCGCCACTTCGTCGCCACCGCCGCCAAGCGCCACCGCCTGCCCGTGCCCCGCCTGGGCGCCACCGCGCTCGCCCGGCTCACGCGCTACCGCTGGCCCGGCAACGTGCGCGAGCTGGAGAACTGCATCGAGAGCGCCGTGGTGCTGTCCGAGGGCGAAATCCTGGAGGAGCACCTGCCCCTGCCCTCCCTGGACCGGGCGCTGTCCCCCGCCGCGCCGGAAGTGCCCACCGCCGCGCCGGACGCGCCGCTGCTCCTGCCGCTGGCGGAGGTGGAGCGCCGCCACATCCTGCGCGTGCTGGAGGCCGTGAAGGGCAACCGCACCGCGGCGGCGCGCACGCTGGAGATCGGCCGCAACACCCTGGCCCGCAAGCTCAAGGAGTACGGCCTGGCGGACGAGGGCTGAGCTCCGGCTCGCCCTTTTGATTCACGGCCCTGTCCCCAACGTGCGGCCCCCCGAGCGGCGGCCTGCCCGGGAGTGCCCTCCGGTGGCCACCGGGGGCACCTCTCTTCAGGGGCGTGGTGCGTACCGCGAGGGCCGGACCCGTGCCCGTCCAAGGGGGAGGGAGCAGGTCATGTCGGAGGTCATCGATGTCCCGGCGAGCAGGCGGCCCCCAGCGCATCGGGAGACACGGACCGGCAGGGTCATTGGCATCTCCGTGGTGGCCGCACTGGGCGGGTTCCTCTTCGGCTTCGACACCGCCGTCATCAACGGCACCGTCGGTGCCCTGAAGGCCGAGTTCGCCGCGAGCAGCCTGGGCCTGGGGCTGGCGGTGTCCTCCGCGCTCGTCGGCTCGGCTGTGGGCGCCTTCTCCGCGGGGCCCTTCGCGGACCGCTACGGCCGCAGGCGCGCGATGATGCTCGCGGCAGCCCTGTTCATCATCAGCGCCATCGGGTCGGGGCTCGCGTTCTCCCTGTGGGACCTGAGCTTCTGGCGGCTGGTGGGCGGCCTGGGGGTGGGCTTCGCCAGCGTCGTGGCGCCCACGTACATCGCGGAGGTCGCCCCCGCGTACCTGCGCGGCCGCCTGGCGTCCCTGCAACAGCTGGCCATCGTGACCGGCATCTTCGTGGCCCTGCTGGGGGACTTCGCCATCGCGCTCTACGCGGGCTCCGCCTCCAACCCCACCTGGCTCGGCCTCACCGCGTGGCGGTGGATGTTCTTCAGCGGCCTGCCGCCCGCGCTCCTCTACGGCATCGGCGCCATCTTCATCTCGGAGTCCCCGCGCTTCCTCGTGGCCAAGGGGCGCGAGGAGGAGGCGCTGAGCGTGCTGCGCGACATCGAGGGGGACGCCGCGCCATCCAAGGTCGTGGAGATCCGCCGCTCGCTGCGCGCGAACTACACGCCGCACCTGGCGGACCTGAAGGGCGGCCGCTTCGGCTTCCTGCCCATCGTGTGGGTTGGCATCGTGCTCGCGATGCTCCAGCAGTTGGTGGGCATCAACGTCATCTTCTACTACTCCAGCGTGCTCTGGCAGGCGGTGGGCTTCTCCGAGCACAACTCGCTGGCCATCACCGTCATCACCAGCGTCACCAACATCCTCACCACGCTCGTGGCCATCGCGTTCGTGGACAAGGTGGGTAGAAAGCCCCTGCTCCTCATCGGCTCCGTGGGCATGGCGCTGACGCTGGGCCTGATGGCGTACCTCTTTGGCACCGCGCCGCTGGACGCCGCGGGCCAGCCCGTGCTGCAGGGCGCGGCCAGCACCACGGCGCTCATCGCCGCCAACCTCTACGTCGTCTTCTTCGGCTTCTCGTGGGGCCCCGTCGTCTGGGTGCTCCTGGGCGAGATGTTCCCCAACAGCATCCGCGCGCTCGCGCTGTCCATCGCGGCCATGGCGCAGTGGCTGGCCAACTTCCTGGTGTCCGCCACGTTCCCGTCGCTGCAGGCCATCGGGTTGGGCTGGGCGTACGGTTTGTATGCCGCGGCCGCCGTGTTCTCCGTCTTCTTCGCCGCGAAATACATCCGCGAGACGAAGGGTCGGGAGCTGGAACAGATGTAGCCCCGCGAGGCAGGGCGCTCCACGGAAGCCCGTACACCTCTACGGGCTTTCTCCATTTTTACGCATCGGCTGGGTGAGAAAACACCTGATCCATTTGACACCTGGGGTCACGGCCTTCCAGCATCCCCTTCATGCTGAAACATTCCCCCCGCCGGACCCGACTCGCGAGCCTCGTGCTCGCTTCCTTTCTCCTCGCACTGACAGCCTGCCCCGGCGACGAAAACCCTGATGACGACGGCGGTACGAACATCACGGACGGTGGCTCCACCGACGGCGGCTCCACCGACGCCGGCGACAAGCAGCCGGATGGCGGCGCGTATGATCCGGGCCCCAAGGTCTGTGGCGACGGCAAGGTCCAGAAGGGCGAGGCGTGTGACGACCGCAACACCGTGAGCGGTGACGGCTGCACGTTCGACTGCGGTGAGGTGGAGGCGGGCTTCGAGTGCCCTGTCTCCGGCCAGGCCTGCGTCGTGGCGACGGCGTGCGGCAACGGCCTCGTGGAGGCGGCCGAGGTTTGCGACGACCGCAACAAGGAGTCCAACGACGGCTGCAAGGCGGACTGCTCCGGCGTGGAGAACGGCTGGACCTGCCCCTTCCAGGGCCAGCCCTGCCGCGCGGCCCAGTGCAATGACGGCATCCTGGCGGGCGAGGAGGAGTGCGAGGACGGCAACGCCACCAATGGCGACGGCTGCAGCGAAACCTGCCGCCTGGAGCAGGGCTACAAGTGCGACACCCAGGGCCAGCCGTGCACGCGGACGACCTGCGGCGACGGCAAGAAGGAAGGCACCGAGCAGTGCGACGACGGCGACCACGACATGGGCGACGGCTGCTCGCCGCTGTGCGTGCTGGAGCCCAAGTGCGTGAACGGCACCTGCGAGGCCCGCTGCGGCGACGGCGTCATCCTCCCCGGTGACACCTCCGAGGAGTGCGACGACGGCAACGTGCGCTCCAACGACGGCTGCTCGTCCACGTGCAAGCTGGAGGCGGGCTTCGCCTGCGTCCGCATCACCCAGGACCCGCCGTCCGTGGTGGAGATCCCCGTCGTCTACCGCGACTTCTGCGGCGTGAGCTCGGGCTGCACGGCCCCCGCGATCCAGCACCCGGACTTCAATGACGCGAACGGTCCGGAGACGGGCATCGTGGGCCCGAAGTTCGGCCCGCTGGGCGCGGACGGCAAGCCCATCTACGCCAAGGGCGCCGGCTCCCCCGTCACCCACGGCAAGACGGCCTTCGACCAGTGGTACCGCGACACGCCGAACGTCAACGTGACCGAGGTCAGCACGCTGAAGCTGAACAAGCAGGGCAATGGCTCCTACCTCTTCGATGACCAGACCTTTTTCCCGCTCGACGCCAGCGGCTGGGTCGGCATGGGCAAGGAGAGCCTGCTCAACGACAACAACGGCATCAAGCGCAACTTCAGCTTCACCAGCGAGACGCGCTACTGGTTCGAGTTCAAGGGCACCGAGGTGCTGACGTTCCTGGGCGACGACGACGTGTGGGTGTTCATCAACGGCAAGCTCGCCCTGGACCTGGGCGGCGTGCACGGCGCCACGTCCGGCACGGTGTCCCTGGCGGACGCGACCACGGTGACCGGTCTGGGCCTGCAGAAGGGGAAGATCTACGAGGTCGTCGTGTTCCAGGCGGAGCGCCACACGTCGCAGTCCTCGTACAAGCTGACCCTGAACGGCTTCGAAACGCAGCGCACCAAGTGCGAGTCCACCTGCGGCAACGGCACGGTCAACGCGGGCGAGCAGTGCGACAACGGCAACGCCAACGGCCCGGGCTACGGCAAGTGCAGCCTCACCTGCGTCTGGAACGCCCGCTGCGGCGACGGCATCACCCAGTACGCCTTCGGCGAGACGTGCGACGACGGCAACACCAACGACCGCGACAGCTGCCCCAACAGCTGCCAGGTGGATCCGGGGTAGCCGTCCCGTCGCCCCCAGCGCGCCTGGACCTCACAGGGTCCGGGCGAGCATGAACACGGCGGCCAGGGACAGCGCCCCGGCCGCCGCGAAGTGACCCCAGGCCCGGCGGGACAACACCCCGCCGGTGCCCGCGGCCC
>NZ_RAWK01000155.1 GCF_003612165.1 Corallococcus aberystwythensis
GAAGGGGAGGAGGGACCTCCCACGGGGCACTCGGCCATGGCGGGCACCGTAGCGCCCTGGGCGCGTCCGTCATCCCCGGCCGGGTGACAGGTGTCCGGATTCCTTCAACCCGCAAAGCGAAAGGCCGGCCCCGCGTGATGCGGGACCGGCCTTCCTTCACGGCTCAGCGTGAAACGTCAGGTGCCTACTCGACCGGGCGAACCTGGACTTCCATCACGGTCTGGTCCGCGTTCGTCGTCAGCACCTCGATGATGGTGCCCGTCTTCGGGACCTTCACGCCGCCGTACGGCTGCGTGGCGTACCAGAAGGTGTTCGTGTCGTTGAACACCGGCACCGCGGGCTGCGAGGGGTACTCGTTGCGCGGGAAGCCGTTGGGCTTGAGCGACAGCGGGAAGCTGGGGTCCAGACCGAACGTCGCGTCGTGCGTCTGCACGCGGCCGGACCAGTAGCGGCCGTCGCTGCGCTGCAGGGGCTGCGGGCGCGAGTCGATGGGCAGGATGCGGCCCTCACCCGGGTGCTGGGACACGTTGTTGTTCGACTGGGAGGTGTCCCAGTACGTGACGAGCAGGCCGGGGTTGTACGAGTAGCGCTCCGCCCAGTCGACGAGGCCTTCCGAGCTGAAGCCGTAGTTGTAGGGACCCGTGGCCAGACCCTCGTCGTAGCCGCGGAACTGACGCCACTCGGCCAGGTAGTAGTTGTCGTAGAGGGTGTTGGTGCCGTCCGTGACGAAGAACGTCGACTTGTCCCACCACTTGTGGCCCCACTCGCCGTCGTCACCGAAGACGTAGGTGTTCTTCGCCCACAGCTGCACGAAGTCCACCAGGAAGCCCTTGTTGAACTCCGCCGCGTCCGTCTTGTAGCGGATCTTCAGCGTGACGGTCTTGCCCGCGTGGGCGGACAGGTCGAACTCCAGCGGCATCCAGCCGTTGGACGTGCCGGTGATGCCGTTGCCCAGGTTGTTGCCCCACGGGTTCGTGGTGCGGCTCACGGGGCTCGCCAGGTTGACGAACGGACCGCCCTCCACGGAGAGCGCGACGTAGGCGTAGTCCCAGTCCTCCTCGATGTCGAACCAGGTCTGGAAGGAGAAGGTGATGGGCTTCTTGTTCGGCAGCTTCACCGTCTTCTCCAGCACGCGGTCCAGGTTGTTGCCCTGGCCGCCCTGCCACATGCCCTGGCCCTCGAACGGCGCCGTCGTGGGCTGCACGACAGGCTTGCCGGGCAGCTTCACCACCAGCGCCTGCTTCGCGTTCGCGGACGTGAACTCCGCGGGGCCCAGGTTGTGGTACGAGTACAGGCCCGCGGTCGTGGTGGCGTAGTCCAGCCAGCCCAGCTGCAGCTTGTCCCACGCGAAGAAGTCACCCGGGCGGCTGCCGATGTCCTTGGTGCCGTCGTTCAGGTACGAGCCGGACGACATGATGGTCCAGAAGCCCGTCCCGTTGTCCGCCGCGTTCGTTGTGTCGTAGTGATCCGGCAGGCCCAGGTCGTGGCCGTACTCGTGCGCGAACACGCCCAGTCCGCCGTTCTCCGGCTGGATGGTGTAGTCGCCCACCCACTTGTCCACGCCCGTGCCGAAGCGCGTGCCGCCGTTCTGGTTGTACGCGGGGCCGATGCCGTCCGCGCTGCCGCCCGTGCTGTAGGCGAACCAGCGGTGGCTCCACACGGCGTTGGGGCCCTGCTCGCCGCCGCCGACTTCCTCGCCCATGCCGGCGTGGACGATCTGGAAGTGGTCGATGTAGCCGTCCGGCTCGTCGAAGTTGCCGTCGCCGTCGTAGTCATACCGGTCCCACGTGTCGAACGTGTCCAGGTACGCCTTGATCTCCGCGGGCGTCTTGCCGGCGGCCAGCTGGCTGTTCGTCCACGCCTTGATGGCGTCGCTGATGAGCGGCCACACGGAGTTGGAGCAGCTGGAGCTGCCGCACAGGTTGTTGCCGTAGCGGGCGGCGTTGTAGGGCACCTTCACCCACTCGGACACCGTGCCCGACACGGTGTAGCGGCCGGAGGAAGCGGCCTTGTAGAAGTTCGCCACCGAGTCCGCGCCGGGCGTCGTGTCGAAGTAGAGCTTCTCGAAGTGCGCGCGGTCGTAGTTCGGCTGCCAGATGGTGGTGTTGTCCACCGACCGGTCCGGCTCCGGAATCGCGTTGTGCAGCGGGCCGGGGATGTTGCCGCCCGGGTTGGTGGCGGGGTTGCCGAACACCGGGTGGATCTGCGTGCCGTACTCCACCAGGATGACGAAGATGCGGTCCGTGCGCTGAAGCTCCAGCTCCACGAACTTGCCGTTCGCCAGCTTCTGCACCCGGCCGGGCTGACCACGGCCTTCCAGCCGCTGCTGAAGCGCCTGCGCCTTCAGCTCCTTCTGCTGCTCTCCCAGACGGTGGGGCAGGTCATCCGTGATGTCCTGAACGACGGACTTGCGCAGCGACGCGGACGGCGCGGCGATGTCGGGTTGCGGCTTTTCGTACCAGGCGCGCTCCGCGTACGCAGCCGGGGCCGCGAGCGAGAGCAGGCCCAGGGCCAGCCAAGACGGGTTCTTCCGCATTGCCACTCCTTCAACGGGGTCAGGTCAGACATCCCGGCGGTGTCCGGGAGAGCCCACTTTCTAATGGAAGCCATGCCCTATTGGGAAGACCGGGAGATTAAATTTTTCTTGCAAGGACGGAGAGAGTCATTCGTTCGCTGGCGATCGAAAATTCAAGATTGGGGAGGGGAGGGGGGTGGGTGAAGGACTACGTTGCCGGTCCGTTATGGCGCGTTCACGTCCCGTCGATCCCCCGCTGCGGCGGGATGTCCGGCTCCTGGGCCGGCTCTTGGGTGAAGTGTTGGTGGAACAGGAGGGCCAGGCCCTGTTCGACAAGGAGGAGGAGGTCCGCCACCTGGCCATCCAGCGCCGGCGGGGGCCGGTGGCCGGACGACGCGCCGCGGCGGCGGAGCTGGCGGCGGTGCTGCGGCGGCTGCCCTCGGAGCAGGTGGAGCCGGTGCTGCGTGCCTTCTCCGTCTACTTCCAGCTGGTGAACCTGGCGGAGCAGCACCACCGCATCCGCCGCGCCCGGGCCCACGCGAGCCCCACCGCCGCCCGGCCCCAGAAGGGGTCGCTGGAGGCGACGCTCATGACGCTGAAGGCCGCGGGCGTCAGCGCGGACAAGGTGCGTGAAACGCTGGGGACGCTGAAGGTGACGCTGACCTTCACCGCGCACCCGACCCAGGCGGTCCGCCGCACGCTGCTGGAGAAGCTCTACCGGCTGGCGCAGCTCCTGGAGGAGCGCGACCGGTGCGCGCTCACGCCGCGCGAATCCGCCGCGAACCTCACGGCCATGCGCGAGGAGATCACCGCGCTCTGGCAGACGGATGAGCTGCGCCGCGAGCGCCCCACCGTGGGCGACGAGGTGAAGAACGTCCACTGGTACGTGGAGGAGATGCTGTCGGAGCCGGTGTCCCGGTTGCCGGAGGCGCTGGACTGGGCCTTCGAGCGCGCCTACGGCGAGCCCCTGGGGGTGCTGGACACGCCCGTGCGGGTGCACTCGTGGGTGGGCGGCGACATGGACGGCAACCCGCTGGTGACGCCGGAGGTGTTCGCGGACACGCTGCGCGCGCACCGCGCCCGGGGCCTGCGGCTGCTCTTGCGCGACGTGGAGCGGCTGGGCGGGATGCTGTCGCAGTCGGAGCGGCACGCGCGCCCCACCCAGGAGCTGGAGCGCTCGCTGGAGGAGGACGCGAAGGCGCTGCCGGACGTGGCGAAGCAGCAGGGCCCGCGCACGCTGGGCGAGCCGTGGCGCCGCAAGCTGCGCTTCATGGAGGAGCGGCTGTCGCTGGCGCTGGAGCACGTGCTGGCGCGGCGGCAGGGGCGCGAGTCCACGCTGCCGCCCGGGGCCTACCGTTCACCGGAGGCGCTGGGCGACGACCTGGCGGTGCTGGAGCGGTCGCTCTTCGCGGCGCGCGCGGAGCACGCGGGCCTGCGCGAGGTGCGCCGCATGTCCGAGCGCGTCCGGGCGCTGGGGCTGGGCCTGGGCGAGCTGGAGGTGCGCGCGCCCGCGGAGGACGCGGTGAGCGCGGCGGCGTCCTTTGACGGCGGACCGGCCCCCACCGAGGGCGGCAAGCGGCTCATCGAAGTGCTGGCGAAGCTGCGCGAGGGCCAGGACGAGGGCGGCGAGTCCGTCTGCCGCACGCTCATCCTCTCCATGGCCTCCACCGCGGACGACGTGCTGGCGGCCTTCAAGTGCCTGAAGCACGCGGGGCTCTGGGACGCGAAGCTCCAGTGCGCCACCGTGGACGTGGCGCCCCTCTTCGAGCAGCTGGGCGCGCTGGACGGCGGGCCGGACGTGCTGCGCCAGCTCTTCGCGCACCCGGAGTACCGCCAGCACCTGAAGGGCCGGGGCGTGCAGGAGGTGATGGTGGGCTACAGCGACTCCGGCAAGGAGGTGGGCCTGCTCGCCGCGAGCGCCGCGCTGTACCGCGCGCAGGTGGCGCTCACCCACGTGGCGGATGAGCACGACGTGCCCCTGCGGCTGTTCCACGGCCGGGGAGAGACGGTGGCGCGCGGCGGCGGCCCCGCCCAGACGGCCATCCTCGCGCTGCCGCCGGGCACGGTGGCCGGGGCCTACAAGGCCACCGAACAGGGCGAGGCCATGGACCACAAGTACGCGCGCCCGGAGCTCACGCAGCGCACGCTGGAGCTGGTGGTGGGCGGCGTGCTCCTGCACACGCTCGACGCGCAGCCGCGCCCGTCCCCGGAGGACGAGTCCACGTTCCGCGCCACCTTCGATGAGCTGGCGGAGGCCGGGCGCAAGGCCTACCGCGCGCTCGTCTGGGAGGACCCGCGCTTCGTGGAGTTCTTCATGACGGGCACGCCGGTGGAGGAGATCGCCGCGCTGCCCATCGGCTCACGCCCCAGCAAGCGCAAGGCGGGCGGACTGGACACGCTTCGCGCCATCCCGTGGAGCTTCGCGTGGACGCAGACGCGCGCCATCCTCCCGGCCTGGTACGGCGTGGGCAGCGCGCTGGAGGCGTACGCGGCGACGCCCGAGGGCGCGGCGCTCCTGCAGCGCATGTACAAGGAGTGGCCCTTCTTCCACGCGGTCATCGACAACGTGACCATGGTGCTGGCCAAGACGGACATGGCCATCGCGGCCCGGTACGCGAAGCTCGCCCCCGCGTCCACGCGGCCCCTGTGGCTGCGCATCCAGCAGGAGCACTCGCGCACGCGCCGCGCGGTGAAGACGCTCACCGGCGAGGCGAAGCTGCTGGACAACAACCCGCAGCTACAGCGGAGCATCGCGCTCAGAAACCCCTACGTGGACCCGATGTCCTTCCTCCAGGTGGAGCTGCTCAAGCGCAAGCGGGACGGGGACGCGGAGTGCGACAGGCCGCTCCTGCTGGCGCTCAACGGCATCGCTGCGGGCATGCGGAACACCGGTTAGAGAAGAGACCATGGCCCAGGAGACCTTCGTCGTGGAGGAGATCAACCCCAAGCACGGCTTCGCGCGCGTGCGCCCGGAAGAGGGCACGGGGTGGCTCCATACCGCCCTCTATCCGGATCCGGAGTTCACCCGGGCGCCGCCCTTCCAGCTGCGCAAGGGGGACCGGGTGCAGGGGCTTCGCCGGGGGCAGACGGTGTCGGAGGTGGCCTGGCTCACGCGCGTGGAGCCGCCCTGGGAGGAGGTGGAGCGCGTGGCGGAGCTGCTCGCGCTCCTGGAGCGCTGGGAGATCCGCATCCCCCACGAGGCTCGCGTCCTGGCCGAGCACGCCTGGCGTGACAGCAAGGAAGACCCGCTGCGCGACGAGCTCCAGGCGCAGCTGCCCACCTTCTTCGACCTGGAGGGCGCCCACCCCTTCGAGGACCCGACGTTGCTGGAGCGGCTGTCCGCGGCCATGCAGCCGTACCTGCCGGGCCTCGCCCTCCAGCCGGTGCAGGGCCAGCCCGCGGTGCGCGTGGAGCCCGGTGCGGTGGAGGTCCAGGCCGGAGTGGGGAGCTGGGACGTGCCCCAGCCCACCTTCGCCCCGATGATCGCGGAGGTGAACGCGCGGCTCGCCGCCGCCGGAGCCCCCGTGCGCTGGGTGCCCACGCGCGAGGACTGGATGCTCGCGCCCCCCGCGCTGGCCGCGCTGTTGCAGAAGCACGGCCTGCTCTAAGGTCAGTAGCCGTAGGAGCCGCTGCGCACGTCCACCAGCCGGCCGTCGCGGAAGGTGGCCACCTGCATGAGCCGGTGGGGCCCGAAGTTGTAGGTCCACTCCTCCACGGTCGTGGAGGTGGTGACCTCCGTGGAGGCCTCCTCGCGGTCCTCGCGGGTGCGGCCCGTGCTCACCTTGCTCTTGTTGGTCACGTACTCCGTCCTGGTCTCCTTCGTCACGGGCTCGCCGCACTTGGCCAGCGCGTCCGCCTTGGACGCCCCTTCCGACACCAGCTTGTTGTCACAGCGCAGCGCGGACGCGTGGACGAGCGAGGGCAGGGCGAGGCAGGCGACGACAAGGGCGAAGGGCAGGGTGCGCATGGAGGAGAGCTCCGGGAGGGGAGAAAGACGGGGAATGCCGCCTTGACGCGGCGGCCCCGAAACTATTCAAACCCCTCGTGTGCTTTCCATCCGGGCAGGCGCTACAGGCCGCCCTTCGCCTTGAGGACCCGCGCCACCTCGGCCGCCATGACCCGGTGACCTTCTTCAGACGGGTGGATGCCATCCACCTCCAGCCCGTCGATGAAGAGGTCCACGTTGCCCGGCTGCCGCGTCACGGCCTCCAGGTCGATGATGTCCGCGCGGGTCAGCCCGCGGATCCACGCGTTGAATTCGTGGCGCTGGGCCTTCATCAGCTCGACGTCGCCGCCGCCCTCGCCCATCTTCTCCTTGGGCAGCAGCGTGCTCACCCACAGCCGGCACCTGGGCTGGAGCTGATCCAGCAGCTGCGTCATCCGCTGCTGCAGCTTCGGCACCGTCATGCCCTCCGCGGCCAGGTCGTTGACGCCCAGGAGGACGATGCAGTCGGTGACGCCCTCCAGGGAGAGCACCTCCTGTGGCAGCTGGAGGTTCGCGTCCCAGAAGCCCTGCCCGGACGCGCCCGAGTTCACCACCGGCACGCCGAGCTGCTTCTCCACGAGGCCCGGCCACGCGTTGCGCGTGTCGTTCCACGTGTCCGTGTAGCCCTCCGTGATGCTGTCCCCGATGGCGACGAAGGCCCGGCCCGCCGGGCCCTCCACGTCCACCGTGGCCACGCCCACCGCCTGCTCGAAACGCTGCCCGCCCAGCGCGCCCTGCGTCGTCGCGGCGCTGCCGCTGACGGACCAGCTGTCCGGGAAGGCGTTGATCTTGCTCATGCCCAGCGACCCCTTCACCTCGAAGGAGATGGCCAGCTCGTCCCGGAACGCCACGGGGAACGCCACGGGGTCCGACGTCACCAGCGTGCGCGCGTTCGCGGTGAAGCCCGCCTTGCCGCCGAAGGAGAGCGTCACCGGCGCGGACGCGAGCGCGCCGTTGGCGCCAGCCTTCGCCACCGTGGCCCGCTGCAGCGTCATGCTGCCGTCGCCGGAGCGGAAGGTGATGCGCACGCGGCTGCCCGCGCGCCCCACCGGCACCTTCATGCGGTAGGTGGTGATGCTGCCCGCATACCCGTTGATGCGCAGGGCCTGGTGGAAGCCGGGCTGGAACCGGGTGGCCGGAGGCGCCACGGGCGGCGTGGCCTGCACCCGGCGCCCGTCATGCAGCGTCAGCGCGGGGGCCGCCTCCACGGCGTCCGCGGGCGCGGTGACCTCCGCGCCCAGCTGGCCCGGCCCGAAGGCCTCGTCCGGCGCGCCGCCGTCGTCCATGCCCCCACACCCCGCCAGCAGCCCCAGGGCCCCGAAACATCCCCAGCGCAGCGCGTTCCTCAGACCCATGCCCACGACCTCCCGGCGCAAGACAATGTGCACGATGTGCCTTGGTGGCGACCCGGGGATTCATGGCTCGCGCCAATCCCCAGGGCCCTGAACATCCCCGCGCGCAGGCACGGACGGCGCATGCCGCCCCCCACGCGGTGGCGGGACGGGCCCCTGGAGGACCCGCGCACTCGCCACCCCGGGTGGGACGCTTCCTTCGCGTGGGTAAACCGTTGCCTTAGGGGACGCAGGCGCCCACGTCGCCGTTGTTGGTGATGGCCCGGCAGGCCGCGCCGTTCGCGCACCCCGGCGAGCCCGCGGGCGTGCGGCACAGCGTCCTGCACGCCCCGCTGCTGCCGGTCATCACGCAGGTGCTTCCCCGTGAACACTGGTTGCTGAACTCGCACGTGGCGCCCTCGCCGAGCGAGCCCTGTCCCGCGCACACCGGACCGTTGGCGGCCGGGTAGCAGCCCAGCGGGCTCGCGCAGTCCTGCGCGAAGGCGTCGCACGACGCGGACGCGGGGCCGCACACCAGCGGCAGCTCGCGCGTGCCGGCCAGGCGCAGCACGGTGTTGCACTCGCCGGAGCCGCAGCTGGAGGACGCATGGCACAGCTTGCGGCAGAAGAACCCCGTGCCGCCGTCGTTCTGCGACTCGTCCTTGCAGTAGAGGCCCGCCGCGCACGTGTCGTACGTCTGTCCCGGAGGCGACTCGGCCAGCGTGCAGGGCGCGCCTTCGGTGGCGGTGCCCGCCGCGACGCACTGGCGCTGCGTGGACCCGCCATCCAGCCCCACGTAGGTGCACCGCTGGCCGGCCGGACAGTCCTGGCGGACCACGTCGCACGCGCCCGCGAAGCACTGGCTGCCCGTGCCTCCATCCGGAAGGTCCGTGTACAGACAGCCCTGGCCCGCCGCGCAGCCCTCCTGCTTCGCCACGTTGCAGGCGAAGTCGGAGCTGCCGCCGCCACCGCCGTCACCCGCATCGACAGTCCCGGAGTCTCCGGCGTCCGTCCCGGAATCCAGGGTAGTGCCCGCATCCGTTGACGGGCGGACAGTTTCTCCGTCATCGCAACCCGCCACCCACAGCCCCAGCATCAGGGCTCCACCCAACAACACGAGACGTGCGCTCATCCGGAAACTCCTGGCGTCGAAGTAGCCTGGGACTTACACGACGTGTTCCGTCGTCCGGGGGCCCTTGAACCGGGCCTGGAAACCAGCCGACACTTCCGGTCCGAGAACCGAGGGGGTCAGGGTGCTGCGCATGAACACGAAGTTGGATGGACCGGTGGAGCCAGACCCGTACATGAACCGCCGCGCCGAGGAGCGCGTGGCGGCGCGGTTCGAGGTGCGTTTCGAGCAGGCGGAGGACGCGGCGCGCGCGCTGCGGGCCTACTCGCTGAACCTGTCCGCCGGTGGGCTGTGCCTGCGCACGCGCAAGTCCTACGACGTGGGCTCGCAGGTGCGGCTGGCCATGATGGTGGACGGCGAGGAGTTCCACCTCACCGGCATCGTCGCCTGGGTGCGCGACGAGGCGGAGGCCATCGGCGTGCGCTTCATCGACGTGAGCGAAGAGGACCACGAGCGCCTGCGCCGCGTCATCGCGAGCTTCAAGCGCTGAAGGCGTCTCACCCGCGAAGGGGCCCGGTCAGGACGCCGGGCCCACGCGGCACTGCTTTCCGCTACCGCTGGGCCTCGTACTCCGCGTGGCGGAACACCCCGGAGTCCCCCTCCACGTACCCGCACGCCCGGTAGAAAGCGCGCGTCTCCTCGGTGACGTTGATGGGGGCAATGAGCTGCAGCTGCTTCACGCTCAGCACCTTGCCGCGCTGGGCCACCTGCGCGAGCAGCGCGCGGCCCACGCCCCGGCGGCGCCAGCCCTCGGACACGACGAGCTCGTCCACGGTGGCCACGCGCCCGCGCAGCCGCAGCTGCGGCCGGTGGGAGAAGGACACCATGCCCACCGCGCGGTCCTGTGGGTCGCCCGCGACGAAGATTTCAATCTCGGGATGGCTGATGACCCAGTGCACCGTCTGCTGATCGGTACCCTGGGGATAGCCCAGCTCGCGCAGCAGCTGGGCCATGACCTCGGCGTCACCGCGACGCGCGCGGCGGATGCGGAAGGCGTTGGCGTCTGGGGCGGGGGTCATGGTGCGTACGATGGGCTGGGACACGGAAGTTGCGATTCTAACGACTGGGCCGCCGGCCTCCAAAGAGGAACGGCGGCCCGTGTGACTTTCCGTGCCCGGTGGAATGCGGGCGGCCTTACGGCTGCTCGCGGCAGAGGGAGCGGAGGGCGGTGGTGATGTCGTTCTGCTGGGGCACGGACGCCAGCTCCAGCGCGTCCGCCAGGCCGATGCCGGGGATGAACTTGCCGGCGACCAGCCGGGGCGGCGCGAGCAGCGAGTAGAACAGCTCCTCCACGGTGCGCCGGACCAGGTGCTCGCCGAAGTTCGTGACCTCCGTGTCCTCGTTGACGAAGAGCACGCGGCCCGTCTTCTGGACGGAGGCCTTGATCATCTCCCAGTCATACGGCCAGAGCGAGCGCAGGTCGATGACCTCCACGCTCAGTCCTTCCTCCGCCAGCTGCACGGCGGCCTTGGTGCACAGGGGCATGGTGCGGCCGTAGCTGACGACGGTGGCCTGGGTGCCCTCGCGCACGAGCTTGCCCTTGCCAATGGGGACCGCGAACGCCTCCAGCGTGGGCCACTGGGGCTTCCACTGCGTGCGGTCACCCAGCGGCGCGTCGATCATCTTCGACAGCGCGCGGTCGTCCTCGGGCTCGCCGGGGATGCGCTCCTCGCCCTTCACGCGCAGGAGCGCCTTGGGCTCCAGGAACATGACGGGGTTGGGGTCCTGGCAGGCGGAGATGAGCAGGCCGTACGCGTCCAGCGGCGTGGAGGGCATGACCACCTTCCAGCCGGGGATGTGCGTCATCGTCGCGTCGAAGGAATGCGAGTGGTACAGCGACCCGCGGATGCCGCTGCCCACGGGCGTGCGCACCACCATGGGCACGGCCCAGTCACCGTTCGTGGACCAGTGCGTGTTGCCCACGAGCTTGAGCAGGTCGATGGTGTTGTAGATGTAGTCGCAGAACTGGATCTCCGCGACGGGGCGGTTGCCCGCCATCGCCAGGCCCATGGCCGCGCCGATGATGCCGCGCTCGTCCAGGGGGCTGTTCCACGCCGTCTTCAGCCCCTGCGTGCAGGTGAAGACGCCGCCCAGGGGGGCGCCCACGTCCTCGCCGAAGATGTCGGTGACGCCCAGGTTTTCTTCCGCGTAGTGCAGGGCCATGCGGATGGCCTGTGCCATGTTCGCCATGGTTATTTCTTCTCCGCGTAGATGTGTTCCCAGATGGAGTCGCCAGAGGGCTGCGGCTCGTCACGCACGGTGCGCGCGGCGGCGGCCAGCTCCTCGGAGTAGCGGTTGCGCGCCTCGTCCATCTGCTCGCGGCTGAGGACGCCTTCCTGCTCCAGCCGCGCCTCGAACAGGCGCAGGCAGTCCTGCTCCTCGTTCACGAAGTTGGCGCCGGACGCGGAGGAGTGCCCGTACAGGCGCGACACGCGCGCCTCGATGAAGAAGGGCTTGCGCTCCTTGCGCACGTACTCCATCGCGGCCTGGATCTCCTGGTAGGACTCCACCGGATCATTGCCGTTGATGGTCTTCGCCTGGATGTTGAAGGCGCGCGCGCGGTCGCTGATGTTCGTCTCGCCGTGCTGGCCGTCCGACGTGGTGGAGATGCCCCACTTGTTGTTGGTGACGATGATCAGGATGGGCAGCGGGTTCGCCGGCCGGCTGCTCCAGATGAGGCAGCTGGCGAAGTCGCCCTCGGCCGTGCCCGCGTCGCCACCGGTGACGATGGTGATGCCGTCGCCGCCGTGGCGCTTCTGGGCCATGGCCGTGCCCGGCGCGATGGCGTACTGCACCTCGATGGGGGAGGTGACCGGGGCGATGTTCTTCGAGCGCCGGCTGAAGTGGCCCGCGAAGTTGCGGCCGCCGGAGTAGGGGTCCGTGGCCGTGTTCTTCATCTGCCGCAGCGCCCCGATGGGCTCCTCGCCCATGGCCAGCAGCGTCGCGGACTGGCGGTAGTGCGCGTGCAGGTAGTCGTAGGCCGGGCCCTCGCCGACCTTCATCAGCATGCCCAGGGGGACGTTGAACGCCTCCTCACCGGGGCCGCCGATCCAGAAGTAGCCGTGGCCCTGCTTGTACATCTGGATCAGGCGCTCCTCCAGGACGCGCGCCTTCACCATCAGGTCATGGATGCGGATGAGCTGCTCTCGGGGCAGGGAGAGCGGCGCGGAGTTTTCTTTGATCAACCGGGGCCGTGACACGGGCGGAGGACCTCGAAGGGGAAAGAAAGGGACGCCCCTATACTCCGAACGCGGCCTCCCGACTCAAGGACCCTGATGTCACAGGTGTTCGCCGTCACCGTTCCGGCCCCCGGGTGGCGCGACGCGGCAATGAGCGCAACTCATTCATGACGCGTGATGGGCTGCTTCCCGGGAGCGAACAGCGGCTCCTGGTGCGGGCTGCTCGCACGGCCGCTGGGGGGCCCAAGGAAGGGGCGCTCCCCTCGGGAATCCCGACAGGTGGACTCCTCGCGTCAATCAGGAAGTGAGATAGAGTCCGCGCCGCCCCCGACCCGCGTTCCCCGCGCGGGCGCTCCCAGGTGTGCCTTTGTCCCGTACGAACACGCGCCTCGACCCTGCCCCTGATTCCCCAGACGCGGATGACGCGTCCTCCGACCCGGCGCACGGGACCCCGCCCCCTCCACCGGAGTACACGGGAACGCACTCCCGGGAGCTCACCGCCCTGCGCGGGGAGAACACGGCCACCCGGATGACCGGGGCCCTGGGGCTGCCGGCCACGGAGCCCACGAGCACGGTCATCGCGCCCCTGGAGGCGGGAGAGCTGCCCAACGTGGCGGCCATCCGCGGGCTGCGGTTGGATCAGCTGCTGCTGCTCACCACGGGCGCGCTGGTCATCATCATCGTGGGCCTGCTGGCCGCGCTGTCGGCGAAGACGACGGAGGCGCAGCTCACCGCTGCGTCGGACCGCTTCACCCAGCGGCTCCAGTCGCAGGCGCGCGAACTGGGTCAGACGGTGAGCCACACGCTGGCGCTCACCTCCGCCACCAGCCTGCGTGACAACAACTACGCGTTCCTCACGGAGGTCGCGCGCTCCATCATCGCGGACAACCGCAACATCCTGCGCGTGCAGATGTTCGACGCGGACGGGCAGCTCGTCGCGGACAGCGACCCGGCCGCCAAGCTGGGGGAGTCCTCCGGCGGCCGCACCGCGGAGCGCCGCTGGGCCAGCGCCTTCTTCAACGGCCAGCCCGTCTTCGAGTTCCAGGAACCGCTCGACTACGGCTCGCAGGGCGGCAAGGGCGTGGTCGTCATCAGCTACTCGCTGGAGGACCTGCAGAAGCAGCTGCACGAGCTGGAGGAGACCAACCGCGCCGCGGTGCGCGCCAACACGCTGCGCATCGTGGGATTGGGCGTGGGCTTCGTGGTGTTGGCCGGCGTGCTGGCCGCCTTCCAGAGCCGCCGCATCACCAAGCCGCTGGGCGTGCTCACCCACCGCGTGATGCAGCTGGCCGCCGGTGACCTGGGCGCTCGCGCGGGCACGGCGCCGGGCGCGGGCCGCGAGGTGACGACGCTGGGCGTGGTGTTCAACCACATGGCGGAGCGCATCAAGGTCCTGCTGGAAGACGTGCGCGCCAAGGCGCAGCTGGAGCGCGAGGTGTCGCTCGCGCGCACGGTGCAGGAGACGCTCTTGCCGGGCCGCGAGGCCGTGACGGTGGGGCCGCTGCGCCTGGCCGGACTGGTGGTGCCCGCGGACGCGTGCGGCGGCGACTGGTGGTTCCGCGCCGCGCTGGATGACCGGCGCGTGGTCATCGGCATCGGGGACGTGACGGGCCACGGCCTGTCCACGTCGCTGGTCGCCACCAGCGCCACCAGCGGCTTCGCCTCCGCGATGACGCTGCGCGAGCCGTCGCAGGTGCACGCGCAGATGCTCATCACCGCGCTCAACGTGACGCTGGCCAACGTGGGCCGCGGCGAGCACCAGATGTCCAGCGCGCTGGCGGTCATCGACGTGTACAGCGGCAGCATCGACTACGCGGCGGGCGCCCACCCGGCGGCGGCCATCTACAACCGCAACACGCGGCAGATGGCGTCCCTGCCGGCGCGCGGTCCGCTCCTGGGCGCGAACGTCGCCTCGCAGTTCACGTCACGCCAGGCGCAGCTGAGCCCGGGTGACATCATCGTCTGGTACACGGACGGCCTCACCGAGGCGCGCGACGGAGCCAACCGGCTCTATGGCACGCAGCGCCTGGCCGCCGCGCTCCAGACCCACGCCCACCTCCCCGCCGACGCCCTTCGCGACGCGCTCCTCGCGGACGTGCGCGCGTACAGCGCCGGTCAGCCCCAGCGCGACGACATCACCGTCATCGTCGCTGAATTCAGCCCCGCCCCCTCTCCGTGACGAACCGCATGCGCCCATTCATCCGTCCCCCGCGCCGCGTCTCCACCGCGCTCGTCCTGCTGGCCACCCTGGCCGGTCCTCCGACGGCGCTCGCCCAGTTCCGCCCGCCGCCCGCCACCGAGGCGCAGCGCATGGCGGAGCAGGGCGACCAGGCGCTCGTGTCCGCCAACGCCGCCCTCGCCAAGGGCGACAAGAAGGAGGCCGAGGAGAAGTTCAAGAAGGCGCTCCAGCTCTTCGACCAGGCGCTCACGCAGGAGCCGCAGTCCGTGTTCGCTGCCGCGGGCCTGGGCAGCGCCGCCAACGCGCTCCAGGATTTCCAGCGCACGGCGGCGCGCGTTCAGCCCGTGTTCGCGCAGAACCCCCAGGACCTGTCGCTCGCGTACCCGCTGGGCACGGCGTACTTCAAGCTGCGCCGCTTCCAGGACGCCGTGCCGGTGCTGGAGCAGGTGGCCGCGGCGAATCAGCCCGACCACCTCATCGTCCACTACTACCTGGCCAGCTACTACCTCTACGTCCAGGACGGGAACCGGGCCGTGACGCGGCTGCAGCGCTACCTGGCGCTGCGCCCGGAGAAGCTCGCGGGCAACGACTTCCAGATCCACGAGCTCGTGGGGAAGGCGCACCTCCTCCGCCGGGACGCGGTCTCCGCGCGCGCCTCGTTCGAGAAGGCGCAGGCGGGCAGGGCCGAATCCGCGACCGCGCAGATTGGCCTGGCCGCCGTGCTGGAGATGGAAGGGCACGTGCCGGAGTCCCGCGCGCTCCTGGAGCGGCTGGTGACGAAGTTCCCGCAGGTGGCGGAGCCGAAGGAGCGCCTCGCGCGGCTGTACCTGTCCGCGGGTGACGTGCCGCGCGCGGACATCCAGGCCACCGCCCTGATGAAGCTGGGCGCCACGCCCGCCGCGCACCTGCTCCTGGGTGACGTGCGGCTCGCGCAGAAGCAGCCCGCGCAGGCGGAAGTGGAGTTCCGCAAGGTGCTGGAGCTGCAGCCGGGCCTGCTGATGGGGCAGATCGCCGTGGGCAAGGCGCTCCAGGCGCAGGCGCGCCACGAAGAGGCCATCCAGTTCCTGGAGTCCGCGGTGAAGTCGGGCGGCGGCAGCCTGGAGCTGTGGGCGACGCTGGGCTCCGTCAACCGCCGCGCCGGGCGCTACCAGCGCGCGGTGGAGGTGCACCGGCGCGTGGTGGAGATGGCCCCGCGCCAGGCGCTGGGGCACATGTTGCTGGGCGCGGATCACTTCGCCACCGGCCAGTGGGACCAGGCCATCGAGGACTACGGCAGCGCGCTCCAGGTCGAACCCGGCCACCCCGGCGCCAAGCAGTGGCTGGCCCGGGCGCTGGCCCACCGCGCCCGCGACCGCGCCGGCACGCAGCGCCTGGACGACGCCGTGCGCGACCTGCGCCGCGCGTATGACCTGGACCGCTCCGTGCCCATGGCCCGCCGCCTGGGCGCGGCGCTCCTGGACAGCCGCCAGTACGCGGAAGGCCGCAAGGTGATGGAGGGCGCGGTGACGCTGCCGGGCGCGACCTGGCGCGAACACCTGCTGCTGGGCTACGCGCGGCTGGGCAGTGGCGACGCGCAGGCCGCGCTCGCCGCCTTCACCCAGTCCAGCGAGTCCACGCAGGAGCCGGATCAGCGCGCGGAGGCGTCCGCGGGCGCCGCGCTCGCGGAGGTGGAGCTGGGCCAGGTGGACGCCGCCGTGCAGCGGCTGACGGACGCGGGGCCCTCCAAGACGGCCTCCAGGGTGGCGGAGGCCAACCTGCCGCGCGTGCTGGTGCGCCGGGCCCTGGCGAAGCTGGAGGCCGGAGACGCGGCCGCGGCGAACCGGGACCTGGACGCGGTGGACCGCCTGGGCACCGGCAAGCGCTCGGACCTGGCGAAGCTGGCCGCCTTCGCCCGGGCGCTCACGCGCGCGGAGGAGGGCAGGTTCGCGGAGGCCTCCGCGGGCCTCAAGCGCTCGCTCACCCCGGCGCCGGATTGGGCGTGGCCCAACACGCGCACGCTCGCGGATGCGTACGTGCTCTACCGCCAGGGCAAGGTCGCGCCCGCGCGCAAGCTGCTCACCGCCGCGCAGAAGAAGCCCATGCCCGGGCAGCCCCGGTGGATGGGCCACCTCACCGGCGCGCTGCTCCGCCGTGAAGCGGCGCTCGCGTACGCCTCCGGCAACATGAAGGCGGCGGAGAAGGCGCTGAAGGCCGCGCTCGCCGCGTCACCGGACGACGCGCTGGTGCAGCACAACCTGGCGTGCGTGGACTGGCGCCAGGGTGAAACCGCCTCCGCGCTCACGACGTGGAAGCGCCTGGAGCCCTCCATCGCCGTCGCCTCGCTCAACCTGGGCATCGACGCGCAGGAGCGCCGGCATGAGCCCGCCGAGGCCGTGGAGGCCTGGCGCCGCTACCTGGCTTCGGGCGCGGGCCCCCGCGCCGCCCAGGTGCGTGAATGGAAGGACCGCTTGCAGGGCCTCTACGGACTGGGTGACGCACAGGGCGTCACGCCGGCCACCGGGATCGCCGAGGAGACGCCGTGAAGACGCCATTCCTTGTCGCGCGGGGGAGCCTCCTGCTCGCCGCCGCGCTGTTCGCCGTTGTCATGGCCCGTCCCGCGTCCGCCGCGCCGAAGAAGGCCACGCTGGGCGTGTTCCTCGCCACCACGCTGTCGGACGGCCAGGAGCGCTTCCAGTACGCGGAGGCCCTGGCCCAGAAGCTGGAGTCCAGCCTGGGCCGCCCCGTCTCCGCCAAGAGCTTCGGCCGCTACGAGGACTTCTCCAAGGCGGTGGGGGAGGGGCAGATCGACTTCGCCGTGGTGGACGGCTGGGCCGCGGTGCAGCTGGGCGCCAAGGCGCAGCCCGTGGCGTACGCGCCGCGCGCCGGTGAGACGCAGCAGCGCTGGGCCATCATCTCCACCCAGAAGGGCACCGTGAAGGACCTCGCCGGCAAGCGCATGGCGCTGGTCAAGGGCGCGGGCCCCGCGGATCCGAAGTTCGTCTCCCACGTCGTGCTGGGCGGCGACCTGGACGCCCAGAAGCACTTCAAGCTGGTGCCGGTGCCCAACGTGGAGTCGGCGGTGAAGATGCTGGAGGCCAGGGGGGCGGAGGCCGCGCTCGTGCCGGTGGCGTACGCGCCCAAGGACATGCGGGTGCTCTTCAAGAGCGCCCGGGTTCCCGGCGCGGTGCTGGTGGACCTGAAGGGCGGGGCGGACGCGTTGTCCCAGTCCCTGTCCTCCGTGGGTGCGGTGGCCCCGTTCGACGCCTTCGCCCGCATCCAGGGCCGCGAGTTCGAGGACTTCCGCAAGCTCGTCACCCAGGGCCCTCCGCGCCGGCAGCCCGTGCTCGCGGACGCACCCGACCTGCGGGTGGAGACGCCGGTGCTCGTCCAATCCGAGTCGCTGGGTCCCGCGCTGCCGCCGTTCGCGGACGACCTGGCCGTCTCCGCCGAACAGCCGGATGACTGATTGCGCCGTGGGCTGATCCACGCACGGCGGCCCCCGCCGCCGTGTGCGTGTTTCACTGGATCGGCAGCCATGACTTGGCCTTAGGCGAGTTATTGCGGTAATTTGAGAAGTCGAGCGGAACGCCACCGTTCAGGGGTGGAAACTCCCCCCTGTGGACGATTGCCAGTCGCACCGGCTCTGGATCCTGGCGCAAGAACCGCGGACGTCCCTGCTTCCCCTCGTGGAATTGAGAACGATGGACTCGACTGAGTACGGTGGGCCGCGCACCAACGCGGTGAAGGGGTTCGCAGGTCGGCTGGGCGCGCGTGCGTGCCTCACCCTGGTGGTCTGCGCACTGTCCCTGTTCACGGTGGAGACGGCCCGGGCCCAGGAGGCCCAGGAGCCCGCCGCCAAGACGCGGACGAAGGCCACCCGCAAGCGCGCGGCCACCACGCCGGGAGCGAAGGCTGCTACCCCCGGGGCGAAGCCTCCGCGCACGGCGAAGACGCGCCGGGGCGCGAAGACGCCGCCTCCGCCCGTGGAGCCTGACTTCACTCCGGGAGACACGTCCGCCCCGCAGGAGCCGGCGCTCGCCACCGAGCCGCCGCCCGCGCTTCCGGCCCCCATGGCCGGCCCTGGCCCGGGTCCGTCCGTGGCGGATCCGCTGCCCGTGGCCTCGCCCGGGACGCCCACCCCGTCGCCGTATGACGGGCCGCTGACCTCCGACATCCCGTCCAACCCTCCGCCCGCGCCCGCCCTGGGCTCGAGCGCGGTGCTGCCGTCGTCGCAGCAGCGCCCGGCCGACAACGTCCCGGACCGCGCGCCCTTCACGGAGCCCACCCCGGACCGCGCGCTGCCCCCGCCCTCCAGCCTCTCCGGCCTGGACGGCCCGGACCTGGGCGGCGCCGACGACCTGGAGAAGAACATCAACCTGGCGCTGAGCGAGGCCGTCGTGACGACGGCGTCCAAGCGCAGCCAGCGCATCTCCGACGTGCCCCTCACGGTGTCGTGGATCCCGGCGGAGGAGCTGGAGGGCACCGGCCAGTTCTCGCTCTGCGAGGCCATCCAGTACTTCCCCGGCATGGAGTGCCGCCGCGGTTCCATGCGCAAGGCGGCGGTGAGCGCGCGCGGCCTGGGCTCCAACTACCTGTCCAACCGCCTGCTGCTCCTCAAGGACGGCCGTCCGCTGACCGACCCCTGGACGGGCCAGTTCTACGCGGATGAGACGACGCCGATGACCAACCTCAAGCAGGTGGAGGTCATCCGCGGCCCGGGCTCGTCGCTCTACGGCTCCAACGCCTTCAGCGGCGTCATCAACATCATCGAGCGCCAGCCCGCGGACCTCATCGCCAAGGGCCAGAACGTGGGCGCCGACGCGCGCATCCTCGCGGGCCAGGACAAGACGTGGCGCCTGCAGACCAACGTCGCCGGCCGCGGCGGTCCCGTGGAGGCGCTGCTCGGCTACTACGGCTTCGGCTCGGACGGCCCGGAGCTCTTCAGCAACCAGCAGCTCAACCAGAAGGACACCAACGAGGACTCGCTGGTGCACCAGGTGAACGGCAAGGTCCGCGTGGGGCCGCTCGCGCTGGACGCGGACTTTACCGACGGCAACATCGGCCGGCCCGGCGGGCAGAACATCTCCACCGTGGGCAACTGCGGCCGCTGCCACTACACCGCGCAGGACAACGAGCACGTCCAGAACCTCAACGCCGCCCTGCAGCTGGATCAGCAGGTGACGGACAACGTGCGCGTGTTCGCCCAGGCCTACACGTTCTTCAAGCGCCGCAACGTGACGCTTGAGAACGAAATCACCGGCGCGCTGGAGGACACGCTGGGCAAGCGCAGCCGCATCGGCGGCGAGGCGCGCGCGCTGTTCTCCCTGGACAAGCTGTCCGTCACCGTGGGCGGCGACGTGAAGGCCGACCAGGTGAACAACCAGAACGTGCTCCCCGGCCTGACCCTGGACGACACGAAGCAGACCATCCTGGGCGGCTTCTTTGACGCGGAGTACCGCATCACGGAGCGGCTGGTGGTGGGCGGTGGCGCCCGCTACGACAGCTACCAGATCCCCTCCAAGGTCTGGGAGGCGAAGACGGATCAGGTGTCCCCGCGCGCCAGCGTCGTGTTCCACGCCATCCCGGAGCTGCTCACGCTGCGCACCAACTACGGCCGCGCCTTCCGCGCGCCCACGCTGGCGGAGCTGGCCATCAACCAGCAGATGTACGCCGCGACGCTCCTGGGCAACCCGGGCCTGCGCGCGGAGACGCTGGACACGGTGGAGGCGGCGGTGGACTTCTGGCCCATGGACCGCAGGGTTCGCCTGACGGGCACGGGCTTCTACAACCGCGCCCGCAACTTCATCAATCAGGAGCTCCTCTTCGGCTCCACGTCCCAGTTCAAGAACCTGGGTGACGCGCGCGTGGCGGGCTTCGAGGCGGAAGCGGCGGCGCAGGTGCCGTCCCTCAACTCGTCCTTCGACGTGGCCTACCAGTTCCTGGACGCGCAGGCGCTGCCCGTGGGCGGCGGGGCCAGCTACCCGCTGGACTACGCGCCCACCCACCGCGTGTACCTGCGCGGCCGCACCAACATCGGCAAGTTCGCCTTCGTGGAGCTCTACGGCCTGTTCGTGGGCCCGCGCTTCGACCCGGGCTTCGTGGTGGATGAGAACGCCGGCACCACCACCCGCGTGAAGCTGCCCAGCTACATCACCGCGACCGCGCGTGTGGGCTTCAACGTCCACGAGCGGGTGGCCGTGTCCCTGCTGGGCACCAACCTCTTCAACGCGAAGTACGAGGAGTCCCACGGCTTCCCCGCCCCGCCGCTGGGTGTCTTCACCGAAGTCCGGCTCCATTATTAGGGCCTGGTTTGGATACCGTCGCCGCCGTGAAGGATGCCCCCCTGAAGTTGACACCGGAATCGACGCTCACGCCGGAGGCGCTGGAGAAGGCCTCCGGGGTGCTGGCCCGGGACGGCCTGTTGCTGGGGCGCGGTGACGACGCGGCGCCGCACCTGGTGCTGTTCGACGGGCGGTTCACCCCCGCCCACGCGGCGCTCCTGGAGCGCAATCCCCCGGTGCTGCTGCTGGCCACGCGCGGCGAGGGCGGCCAGCCGTCCGCCTGGGAAGCGCGCCTCTTGAGCGTGCTGCTGCGCGGTGAGCCCATGATCCCCAAGGAAGCCGCCACGTCCGTGGCGTGGCTGGGCAGCGTGGCGGAGGTGACGGCCCTGGGCGAGCGCGTGGCGGACACCGTCCTCAAGGCCGGCGGCTCCCGATCCGCGGCCAGCCGGGTGGCGGATGTCATCCATGAGATTGGTGTGAACGCGCTGCTCGACGCACCGGTGGACGCGGGCGGCGAGCCGAAGTACGCCCACCGGCGCGGACAGGTGCAGTCGGTGGCGGAGGAGGATCGCTGCCTGCTGTCCTGGGCGGTGGCGGACGGCCGGGCGTGGCTGGAGGCGACGGATCGCTTCGGCCGCTTGTCCGTGTCACCGCTGGTGCGGGTGGTCAAGGCGTGGGGTGAGAAGGCGCAGGTGGATGCTTCGGGAGGTGGCGCGGGCCTGGGTCTGCGGCGCATCCTGGAGCACAGCGACGCGGTCGCGGTGCGGGTGACTCCGGGGAAGCGGACCCAGTTCGCCTGCGCGGTGGACCTGGGGGACGCGCGCCGCCGGGCCGCGCAGCCCAAGTCGCTGCTGTTCTGTCTGGAACGAGGGTAGGCGGGTGGAGAGCCAAACTTCCAATGCCAGCATCACCTCCCTGCGCGTGGGCAGTCTGACCCACGTGCGCGTGGCCGGGGTGATCGACGAAACCTTCCCGCTCTCGCCAGCGTCCAAGGGCCTCCAGGGCCTGGTGGTGGTGGACCTGGGCCTGGTGGAGCGCATCAGCTCCTTCGGCGTGCGCCGGTGGATTGAGTTCGCCGGCCATCCGCCACAGGGCGTGTCGGGGCTGTACGTCGTCAACGCACCGCCGGTGGTGGTGGATCAGCTCAACATGGTGGAGGGCTTCGCGGGCGTCGCGCGCGTGCTCTCGCTGCTGGCGCCGTACACGTGCCGCTTCTGCAAGGAGGACCGGCTGCGGCTGGTCCGCCTGGTGGAGGAGAGCAAGGTCGTGGAGGCGGGCGGTGCGCCGCCGCACCACTGTCCGGTGTGCTCCCAGCCGCTGGAGTTCGCGGACGAGCCCACGGAGTTCTTCGACTTCGCGCGCCGCCAGCAGTTCAACGCGGTGGACCCGGCCGTGCTGCGCTACCTGCGCGCGGGCCTCCCGTCCGAGCCGTCGGAACTCTCCTCGCACCTGAAGATCGTCCAGGACGACATCACCTTCATCACCCTGGCCAGCACGCTCAAGGGCGACCTCAACGTGCGCCGGCTGGCGTCCGGCCTGGAGGGGCGCGTCGCGTTCGACTGCTGCCACGTGAGCACGGTGGAGCCGGAAGCGCTGCCGCGCATCGAACAGGTGCTGGAGGTGGCGTCGCAGGGCGCCCAGGTGGTGCTCTGCCGCGTGCCGCCGCCCTTGTTGAGCGTGCTGGCGAAGTCCACCAAGGCGCTACCGGCGAAGCTGGCCACGCTGTGGCTGCCGTGTGACTGCCGCAACTGCGGCCAGGTCACCCACCAGCGCATCCAGACCACCGAGTACCTGGAGGTCCTGCGCGCCAAGGGCACCCTGGACCGCGTGTGCCCCGTGTGCGGTGGCAGCGCCCGGGCTCCAGCGCTCGCGCAGTTCCAGGGGTTGCTCGCGCGCACGCCGCTCACGGACAAGCCGCTGGACGACATCGAGGCGCTGGAGCAGCGCGCGCTCAGCCAGTACCTCTTCGGCTCCACCAACGCGGACCCCGGCGCGCGGGGCACGTCGCCCACGGACGTGCACGGCGGCAGCGCGCGGCTGCAGATCATCCGCCGGCTGGGGCAGGGCGGCATGGCGGAGGTCTTCCTCGCCAAGCAGCAGGGCGTGAAGGGCTTCGAGAAGTTCGTCGTGATGAAGAAGATTCTCGCGCAGTTCGCCGAGAACCCCGAGTTCGTCGACATGCTCTTCGCGGAGGCCCGCGCCAACGCGCGCCTCACGCACCCGAACATCGTCCAGACCTTCGACGTGGGCGTGACGGACGGCGTGGCGTACATCCTGATGGAGTACGTGCGCGGCCCGGACCTGAAGCGCCTGCTCACGGAGCTGCGCCGCAAGGGCATGGCGCTGCCCCTGGAGCACGCGCTGCGCATCGTGGCGGAGGTGGCCGCGGGCCTGCACTACGCGCACGCCTACGTGGACCCGTCCGGCACGGCGCACCCGGTGGTGCACCGCGACGTGAGCCCCCACAACGTGCTGGTGTCGCTGGACGGCGCCATCAAGCTGTCGGACTTCGGCATCGCCAAGGTGCAGGGCGAGGAGCAGACGCAGGCGGGCGTCATCAAGGGGAAGATTTCGTACCTCTCCCCGGAGGCCGCCAGCGGCCGCCCGCTGGACTGGCGCAACGACGTGTTCGCGCTGGGCGTGGTGCTCTTCGAACTGCTCACCGGCCAGCTGCCGTTCCGCCGCGACCACGACGCGGCCACGCTCGCGGCCATCGTGCGCGAGCCCGCGCCGGTGCCCTCGCAGCTGAAGCCCCACATCCCGCAGGACGTGTCGGACCTCATCCTGCGCGCGCTGGTGAAGGACCCCGCGCGCCGCACGCCCTCCGCGGCGGCGATGCGCGAGGAGATTGAAGCCGTCATCGCGCACCACCGGCTGTCCTCGTCGCCCGCGTCGGTGGCGCAGTTCTTCAAGGAGGCGCTGGGCGACCGGCTCTCCGAGTACGCGCCGTCATCCATCGCCGGCTCGGGCACGGGCTCCAACCCCCGGTCGCTGATGCCGGGGACGGGCTCGCACCCGCGTGCCCCGGGCACGGGCTCCGGCAGCGACATGCGGGCCCCGTCGGACCTGTCCCGGCCGCCCGTGCGCGGCGGTTCCGGCAGCATGCCCCGGATGGAGCCGCCCCCCGTGGCCTCCTCGCCGGAGGCCGCCGAGCGTGGCACCGAGGTCGTCTCCGTCACGGATCCGTCGCGTCCCCCGATGGCTCCGCCCGTGGCGATGCCTCCGGCGGCCCCGCCCGTGGCCGCGCCCCGTCCGTCGCGCCCGGCCGCGCCTCCGCCCGTGTCGCCGCTGCCGGCACCCACCGCGGTGCGCCCGGCGGCTTCCGCCAACGTACCCACGCGCGTGGGGCCTCCGCCTCCGGCGCCCGCGCGTCCGTCGGTGGCGGTGCCCTCCGTGGCGCCCCTGACCGCGGCCC
>NZ_RAWK01000156.1 GCF_003612165.1 Corallococcus aberystwythensis
CCACCGGCGAGCCCTACCCCACCCGCCCCGCCCACCTGCCCGAGGACGCGGAGCTGCGCGAGGACCTGAAGCAGTGGGCCCGGGTGACGCTCAACGCGGACGCCGAGCGCCACGGGCTCACCCGCTTCTGGGACCTGCAGGGCCAGCTCCTCTGGGAGGCCGAGTACGAGAACGGGCGGCGCCACGGGCGCTACTGGTCGCGCGCGCAGAACGCGTACGCGGACTTCCGCGTCCACTTCGAGGAGGGCCGGGCGGAAGGCGACTTCGCGTGTGGCGAGTGGTCCCTGATGGACGCGCAGCGGGCGGTGGTGCTCAGGCGCGACCTGGGCCGGGCGATGGATGAGCAGACCCTGGCGCGCTCGCCGGTGTTCTCCAACCTGCCCCGGAGCGCGGAGGGCTGGCGCGAGCTGGCGAAGGAAGCCCGCGCGGACCGGCGCTACCGGGAGGCCCTGCTGGCCACGGCGCGCGCGTGTGCCACGTCGCTGGACGTCCAGCCGTTGAAGGCAGGCCTGGAGGAGCTGACGCTGCCGCGCACCGAGGACTCGGCGACGAAGGTCGCGGACGAAGTGGTGGAGGAAGCGGGCCAGGCGTGGGCCCCCATGGCGGACGCGCTCATGCGCGGCGGAGAGGCGGCCACGCTGCTGCGGGCCTACGCCGTGCTGCTGGACCAGACGGACCGGCCGCGCGCGGCGCTGGACTTCCTGCACGCGGCGATGCTGCTCGCGCCGGAGCGCAAGGCGTACCTCTTCACGCGCGGCCTCATCCTGCTGAACCTGGGGGTCGCGGAGCAGGTGCGCAAGGACGCGGAGGGGCTCGCGGCGGTGGAGCCGGACACGGCGGGGTTCCTGGACACGTACGCGCGGGCGTTGTTCCCCCGGTTCGACTTCTGGGCGGGCCAGGAGCCTCCGCGCTGCGCCTACGACGGCCTGCCGGAGAAGCCCGCGCAGTCCCTGGAGGCGATCCAGCAACTGGTGCGCAAGTACGCCACGCGGCTCCAGGCGATGCGCGGCGTGCTGCTCCAGCGGTTCAAGCCCGGCGCCGCGGTGTCCTGGCTGCCGCCGGACCTGTCGGGCCTGCTGCGTGAGGGGCCGGTGGAGCTGAAGCAGTACGAGATGGACGAGGACGAGGACGACCAGGTGGAGGTCGACGAGACGCTCGACCTGGAGCTGGGGCTGGCGGACCTGGCGCTGATGCTGCGGGGGGACTGGAGCGCGCTGTCGTGGCTGTTGTGGTCATGCGGCGAGACGACGTTCCGGATGCCCACGCGCATCGCGCCACCGGCGGACTATGGACAGGCGGCGGGCCAGGCCTCCCAGCGGCTGTGGCAGAGCCGGGACCGCAAGTTCCGGGGGGATGCCGGCACGACGAAGCCCGGCCAGGGATTCCTGTTCGAGGGCGTGGCGCTGGGCGACCTGCACCCGAACCTGGTGTCCATCGCGGAGCGGCAATACGCGGAGACGCAAGCGATGTTCTATTGGCTCAACGACCCGGATCACGTCTCTCCGTGGCAGAGCAATCTGAGGGGCAGCTAGTCATGAAGCGGATTCGTGAAACCATCGAGGTCGCGGAGCCCCTGTGGCGGGCGCTGGAGCAGATGAGCCACGACCTGGGCGTGGACCGGAATGCCCTGGTGGCCCAGGCGCTGTTCCTGCTCGCGAAACAGAACGGGTACGTGTCTCCGACGCCCGTGGCGCTCGGCACGGCGGTCACGGGAGAGCCCGTGCGGACCGCCGCGCCCGTTGCGCGCCCGGTGGAGGTCCCTGTCGCCGCCGCGCCCGGTGCGCGCCCGGTGGAGGTCCCTGCCCCCGCCGCGCCGGTGACGCCGCCCGTGGCCGAACCCGCGAAGGCCCCGCCGCCCGCGGAGGAGGCTGCTCACGCGAGGGCCCGCATGCAGGAGGTCCTCGCGGCCGTGGATGCGGTCGTGCAGCCCCGCGACGTGCCGGTGGCGGCCGATGAGGACGAGGCATCGGACGAGGAGGAAGCGTCCGACGCCGATGAGGCCTCGGATGATGACGAAGCCTCGGACGATGAAGAGGCTCCCGACGACGACGACGCCTCGGACGACGAAGAAGCTTCCGGCGACGAAGCAGCCGATGAGGCCTCGGACGATGAAGAAGCTTCCGACGACGACGCGGCCGATGAGGCCTCGGACGACGAAGAAGCTTCCGACGACGAAGCGCGCGACGCGGGCGCAGCGTCCGATGACGAGGAGGCCGACGAAGACGTATCCGCGGCCAAGGCATCGGACGACGAAGGCGACGCCGCGGAATCCGACGACGACGAAGCCGCCGCCAAGGCATCGGACGACGAGGAGGCCGAAGAAGGCGACGCCGCGGAATCGGACGACGAGGCAGCCGCCTCCGCGGACGAAGAGGACTCCAAGGCCGCCGAGGAGGAAGACGACGGCTCCGCGGCAGACATCGAAGCGGCCATCGGGTCCGAAGAACTCCCGGGCTCCAACGAGGCCGACGATTCGGGTCCCGAGGAGGCCAGGACAGGCGAGGAGGCCACCGGCCCCGACGAAGCGGACGAGCCGTCCGGCACCTCCGATGACGCGGATGCATCCGACGCACAGGACGAGGCGCCCTCCTCCGGCTCCGATGAAGCCGACGCACAGGACTCGGGCTCAGACCAGGCCGAGGAGCAGGACCTGCCCTTCGTGGCCGCTCCCGCGGCGAAGGCCTCCACCCTCCGGAAGCAGGGCCGGGTGCTCCGGCCGTCCACTCCCGAGGACGAAGCGCTCCCAGAGGACTCCCACAAGGGCCGCAAGCCCGCGGCCAGGGCCTCCGTGCGCAAGGACCTGTTCGTGCGCCTGAGCCCGGACGGTCCCGCCACGCGTGTGGACGTGGAGCGCTTCACGCTGGGGCGTGGCCCGCAGTGCAGCCTCGTCGTGAAGTCCGGCAGGGTCTCCCGCGAGCACGCCGCCGTCGTGCGCGAGGGCAACGACTACTTCATCGAGGACCTGGGCTCGTCCAACGGGACCTGGATCAACCACCAGCGCATCAAGCGCCAGAAGATCGCGGACGGGGACACCTTCAACCTGGGGACCGAAGCCGTGTACTTCTCCATGGCGCCAAGCGAAGACTGACGCGCTCAGGGCTTCCGCGGCGGATCGCGGATGCCCAGCGCGGAGATGGCTCCGCCCAGCACGAGCAGGACGGCGGAGACGCGCATCACCCGGTGGAAGCCCGCGACGTCCAGTCGCGGGCCCACGATGAGCCCCGTGAACGCGATGGCGATGAGCCCCGCGACCCGGGCGATGGCGTTGTTGATGGCCGAGCCGATGCCCGCCTGCTCCTTGCGGACGGACCCGAGCACCGCCGCCGTCAACGGCGCCACCGTCGTCGTCAGCCCCAGCCCGAACACCAGCACGCCCGGCAGCATCTGCGTCCAGAACTCCAGCGGCGTGCCGGCACGCAACATCAGCAGGAACCCCACGCCCGCGATGCACGGCCCCACCGCCATGAACAGGCGGGACCCGAACCGGCCGGCGAGCCCACCGAACGTGGACGACAGCAGCAACATGATGACCGTCGTCGGCATCAGCGCCAGCCCCGCCGCCGTCGCGCGAAAGCCCGCCACCTGCTGGAGGAACAGGATGATGACGAACTCGCTCAGCGCCAGCGCCCCGTAGATGGACGTCGTGGCCAGGTTGCCCGCCCAGAAGTTCCGTTCCCGGAAGAGCCCCAGCGGCATCATCGGGTGCGGCGAGCGCCGCTCCTGCCAGAGGAACCCGATGAACGCTGGCACGCCCACGCCCAGGGACACCAGCACCGTGGGATGCGTCCAGCCCACCCGCTCCTGCTCAATCAGCGCGTAGACCGGGCCGCCCAATCCCACACACGCCAGCACGGCCCCCAGCATGTCGATGCGCGCGCCTTCCGGGCGGACGGGGTCCTCCATGCGCGCGAGCAGCGCCAGCGTCAATGCGATGGGCAGCACGTTGATGCCGAAGATCCAGCGCCACCCCACCGTGTCCACCAGCAGCCCGCCCACCAGCGGTCCCGCGATGAACGCGCCTCCCGTCCAACCGGTCCACGTGCCAATGGCTTTCGCCTGCTCGGGGCCGGAGAAGAAGGACATGATGAGCGCCAGCGAGCCCGGGACCAGGAGCGCGCCCGTGGCCCCCTGGAGCCCTCGCGCGAGGATGAGCACCGCGCCCGTTGGCGCCAGCGCGCACAGGAGCGACGTGGCCCCGAAGCCCAGCAGGCCCAGCCGCAGGATGCGCTTGCGTCCAAACACATCCGACAGCGAGCCCGCGATCAGCATCAGCGAGCCCAGCGTGATGAGATAGGCATCCACCACCCACTGCTGCAGGGTGAGCCCGCCGCCCAGGTCCCGCACCATCGCGGGCAGCGCGACGTTGATGATTGCCCCGTCCAGGAACGTGACGAGCGAGGCGAGCACGGCGACACCCAGGACCAGCCGCTGTGGAGGGGTCAAGGTATCCGCCGACTCCCCCCAGAGTGGTAGGCCGTGCGCGCCCGGGGGGGCAGGCGGGACGTGAGGCCCTTTGTATAGAGTTCCCCGTCACGCCGTCTGCCTTGGACCCATGGACTTCAAACTCATCAACACTGAAGACACCGTCAGCCGCCTGCTCAACCTGCTGAGAGAGGCCAGGGAGCGGGTCACCCTCATCAGTCCGTATGTGACCCTGGGAGCGGATGACCGGGTGGGCCGCTCCATCCGCGAAGCCCTGGCCCGGAAGGTCAAGGTCAGCCTCGTCTACCGGCAGGATGACCATACGACTCCGAAGGAGGACTGGCTGGCCGCGATGAAGCCGCATGTGGAAGCGGGCCTGAAGCTGTTCGCCGTCCCGGGGCTCCACGCCAAGCTCTACCTTTCGGAGTCGACGGTCATCATCACGTCGCTCAACCTGCTGGCCTCCTCGTTCCTCAACTCCATCGAGGTGGGGCTCTGGTCCACGGACCCCGAAGCGCTCAAGCAGGCCCAGGCCTTCATCGCGAAGGAGATCGCGCCGCACGCCCAGCCCACGTCTCCTTCCGCGCAGCCATCAAAGCCCGCGCCTGTCGAGCGTAAGGCACGCACCCGGGCGCCCCGGAAGCAGCAGGACGGGGGCTATTGTCTGCGCTGCGGTGACTCCGTCCCGTTGAATCCCAGCCGGCCCTATTGCCGCGAGGACTTCGCGGAGTGGGCCCAGTGGGAGAACGTGGATTACGAAGACAATTACTGCCACGGCTGCGGCGAGGACCATCCCGCCACCATGGCCAGGCCTCTGTGCCGCGACTGCTACCGGAAGAGCGGCTCGTAACCCCACCCCACGCCGCGCAGGAGTGATGCCATGAACCTGGAATCATTGTTGGCAAGCCTCGTTCCCGACCCGGAAGCCTGCCGCAAGAAGGCGGAGGAGCTCCGGACCGCCTTTCCCCAGGCGACACCGGAGGAACTCGCGGAGCGACTCATCCGGCAGGCCAAGGTGCTGCTCGCCGCGGCGGGCGGTGGCAGCGGCCTCGTCGCCAATCCCATCGCAGCCGCGCCCCTGGCCCTGGCGTGCTCAAGGCCCTTCAGCGCTTCGCCTTGAAGTACCTGGGCTTGAAGCTCACGCAGCGGGCCATCATCACCAAGACCGTCCCCCTGGTCGGCGCGGGAATCGGGGCGACCTGGAACTGGGTGGAGGTCCAGCGCGTGGGCAAGCGGGCCGTCCGCTACTACCGGGAGACGTCCAACGAGCCGGAGACGCCCGACACCTCGGAGGATGTCGCCGCGTAACCCACGCGCGGCCCGCGAACCCACGGATGACCCGTCCGGCGCCCTGCCTCCGTATCCCTTGCAGGAGACGAACGACATGGCACAGCCGCTGTACACCGGACAGGTCCGCACCGTGGGGGAGAGCATGGCCCGCAGCACCACGGAGGCGCAGGCGTTCAAGATCTTCATGGATGAACCCGTCGAGCTGGGAGGCCAGAACGGCGCGCCCAGCCCGCTCGACTTCATCCTCGCGGCCCACGCGGGCTGCCTGAACTACATGACCTTCTTCGTTGCCCGTGAGCTGGGCATCCCCGTCACCGGCACCGAAATCACCGTGAAGGGCTCCCTGGACCCCGCGAAGTTCGCCGGCACCCACCGCGAGGTCCGCGCCGGCTACCAGTCCCTCACCGCCACCATTCACGTGAAGGGCGACGTCACCCAGGAACAGCTCGCCCATCTGCTGCGCGAGGTGGAGACGCGCTGCCCCGTCAGCGACAACCTGGCCCACGCCACCCCCATCCACCTGTCCATGCTGCCCGCCGCATAGGTCCGCGCCCCAACGCTCCATCTCCATGACGGGCCCGGTGCCGGCACAGGCGCCGGGCCCGTCGCGCGTTCCCACCCCAGGTCGCCTTGACTTCGAAATTACGCTGGTAATATTACGATTGGAATCAAAGGAGCCGCACATGACCGCCAGCTACATCATCGACGCCGTCCGGACCCCGCGTGGGCGCGGGAAGATGGGCAAGGGAGCCCTGACGGGGCTGCACCCTCAGGAGCTGCTCGCGCAGACGCTCCGGGCGCTCCAGCAGCGCGGCGGTTGGGATGCTCGCGAGGTGGGTGACGTCATCGCGGGGTGCGTGTCGCAGGTGAACGAGCAGGGCGCGAACATCGCTCGCAACGCGGTGCTGGCGGCGGGCTGGCCGCAGGACGTGTCCGCCGTGTCGCTCAACCGCTTCTGCGGCTCCGGGCTCCAGGCGGTGAACTTCGGCGCGATGGGCGTGGCCTCCGGCGCCATGGACTTCGTGGTGACGGGCGGCGTGGAGAGCATGTCGCACCTGTCGCTGGGCGCGGATGGCGGCGGCCAGGACGGGGGCAACGTGCGGCTGCGCGAGCGCGTCTACCAGGTGCCCCAGGGCATCAGCGCGGACCTCATCGCGACGCTGGAGGGCATCACCCGCGAGGACGTGGACGCCTGGGCCCTGCGCTCGCAGCGGCAGGCGGCCCGCGCCATCGAGGAGCACCGCTTCGCGAAGTCCCTCTTCGCGGTGAAGGACCCGGCCACCGGTGCCGTGCTGCTGGAGCGCGACGAGTACCCTCGCCCGGACACCACCGCGCAGGGGCTGGCCGCGCTCAAGCCCGCGTTCGTCGCCATGGGCGGGACGGCCGTGGGCCCGAACGGCGAGACGCTGGACGGCATCGCGCTGGCCGCCTACCCCCAGGCGAAGCACATCCAGCACGTGCACACCGCGGGCAACTCCAGCGGCATCGTGGACGGGGCCGCCGTGGTGGCGCTGGCGTCGGAGCGCTACGTGAAGGAGCGGGGACTCAAGCCCCGCGCCCGCATCCGCGCCATGGCGACGCTGGGCACCGAGCCGCTCCTCATGCTCACCGCCCCCGCGCCCGTGAGCGAGAAGGCCCTGCGCATGGCCGGCATGAAGGCGCGCGACATCGACCTGTGGGAGATCAACGAGGCCTTCGCCGCCGTGGTCCTCCAGACGACGCGAGAGCTGGGCATCGACCCGGAGCGGGTGAACGTCAACGGCGGCGCCATCGCGCTGGGCCACCCGCTGGGCGCCACCGGCGCGATGCTGCTGGGCACCGCCCTGGACGAACTGGAGCGCACGGGCAAGGGAACGGCGCTCATCACCATGTGCATCGGTGGCGGCCAGGGCATCGCCACCCTCATCGAGCGCCTCTAACGCTCCCTGTAGGCGCGCACCATCGCGGTGAGGCGCTCGCGCACGTCCGCGATGGGCCCGGGCTCCTGGGCCTCCAGCGCCAGCCGGAACGCGGCGATGGCGGACGCGAGCTCCTCGCGCGGGATGCCGGTGAGCTGGACGAACAGCGCATCCGCCCGCGCGAGCGCGGTGGTGTTGGGCAGGGCGTCGCGCGGGTGCAGCTTGAGCGCGGCCATCCGCTGGCGCGCCTCTTCAATCTGCGCGGGCGTGAGGCGGCCGGGGCGCTGTTCGATGACGAAGGACTCCTTGCGTCCGGTGGCCACCACCGTCACCTCCACCTCCAGGATGCCGTTGAGGTCGTAGGTGAAGCGCACGTCCACGGACTGCTCGCTCGCGGGCGCGAGGGGCAGCCCCTGGACGCGGTACTCGCCCAGCTTGACGTTGTCCTCACAGCGCGCGTGTTCGCCCTGGTAGATCTCCAGCCGGATCTCCCGCTGGAAGTCGCTGCTGGTGGAGTAGCGCTCCACGCGGCTGGTGGGGATGACGGTGCCGCGCTCCAGGATGGGGCTGAAGACGCCGGTGACGTACTGACGGCCCGCCTGCGCCAGGGTGGCGACGCCCAGCGTGAAGGGGGCCACGTCGGTGACGACCAGGTCCACCACCGCGCGGTCCCCGCCCTTCATCGCGCCCTGCACGGCGGCGCCCAGCGCCACGGCCTCGTCCGGGGGCAGCTTGCGCAGCGGCAGGCGGCCGAACAGCTCCGCGCTCATGGACGCCACGCAAGGCATGCGCGTGGAGCCCCCCACCAGCAGCACCTCGTCCACGTCCCTTGCCTGGAGCGACGCGTCCTTCAACGCCTGACGGATGGGGCCTCGCACGCGCTCCAGCACGGGGGCCCACGCGCGCTCCGCGTCGTCGCGGGTGAGCTCCAGGTCCAGCGTCAGCCGGCGGCCGGTCTCCAGCGGCAGCTCCGGCAGCACCAGCCGCGTGCGCTCGGAGGCGGACAGCCGGCGCTTGGCGGCTTCACAGGCCTCGCGCAGCCGGGACCACGCGGCGGCGTGCTCCTCCAGGTCCACGCCCTGCTTCTCCCGGAACTGGTACGCCACGTGGCGCGCCAGCGCGGTGTCGAAGTCCTCGCCACCCAGCCGCGCGTCTCCGGAGGAGGACTGGATTTCGATGACGCCCTCGATGATCTCCAGCACCGTCACGTCGAAGGTGCCGCCGCCCAGGTCCAGCACCGCCACGCGCACTTCCCGGTCGCGCTCGTGGAGGCCGTAGGCCAGCGCCGCGGCGGTGGGCTCGTTGATGATGCGCTCGACCTTCAGGCCGGCGATGGCGCCCGCGTCCCGGGTGGCCTGCCGCTGGAGGTCCCCGAAGTAGGCGGGCACCGTCACCACCGCCTCCTCGATGGCCACGCCCAGCGCGGCCTCCGCGTCCCGCTTCAGCGAGCCCAACACCAGCGCGGACAGCTCCTGCGGCGAGAAGCTCCGGCCGCCGATGATGCGCTGGCGGTCCGTGCCCATGTCGCGCTTGAAGGCCACCGCGCCGGAGGCCGGGTCCAGCACCGCCTGGGCCTTCGCCGCCGCGCCCACCAGCACCTCGCCCGCGGCGTTGAGGCTCACCGCGCTGGGCGTCAGGATTTCCCCCAGCGCGTTGGGCAGCACGGTGGGACGGCCGTCGCGCAGCACCGCCACCAGCGAGTACGTCGTCCCCAGGTCGATGCCCAGGATGGGTTTGTGGCCCGGACCACTGCTCATCGGCTCACTCCTGACATAGGTTCGCCAGCGCCTGATCGAAGGCCATGAAGTCCTTATCCAGCCGGGGACGGAGGTCCCGCGGCGCCGGGTCGCCGCTCGCGCCGTAGGCGGCGAGTCGCGCCGCCAGCCGCCTCCTCAGCCTGGTGCGCTCGGCGGACAGCGCCGTGCATTGGCCCGCGCCTCCCAGCGCCACCAGCGACTGGAGGGGGTTGCAGTCCTTTTCGCGATCCAGGTCGCGGAACCACGTGCAGAGCACCTCCGCCTGCCGCCGGGCGGCCTCCACCCGCGCCGCCCCCGGCCGGGAGAGGCAGGATCCAATGCTCAGGGCCGCGAACAGCAGCACGCCGATGCCCAGCGCGCTCAGCGCCAGCCTCATGACACTCCCCGGCGCGCCCGCCTTCACGGCCTGCCCCGAGGCCTGCGAGGCGGCGGCGGACGGAACGCCGCTCTCCTCGACCGACCAGGAATAGCGCCAGGTACTGGTGAGGTCCGGCCCCAGCCGGACGACTCCGCCCCAGTCTCCGTCAAAGGTGTCCTCGGGTTGCGTCTTGTCTCCGGGCCCCTTGTCGGACCGTGCCTCTTCGTTCGCGGAGCCCTGCGCATTGCCGTGCGCGGGCCCTGCTTCGCGCCGCGCTTCCGCGGCTCCGGTCGCGGGGCTGGTGTCCCGTGGGGCGGCCGGTTCACTCCGTGCCGCGAGCACGAGCGCCTGCGCACGGTGGGAGTCCCCCTGTTCCGGCTTCACCTCGGGCGGCGCGGGGAAACCCAGCACCTGATACAGGAGCAGGGCATGCTGGCGCAGCAGGTGGACCGCGTCAGCGGCCTCCCGGGGCCGGACGTCCGCCAGCGACCGGAACGCGGACCGCACGTTGTCCACATGCCCGTCGAGCACGACCTGCGCGAGGGCCCCGCGCAGCGTGCCGCTGAAGGAATCCGGCAGTTCCCCCAACTCCACCACCAGCGGCCAGACCCAGGCCACGTCCTTCAAGGCGCCCTGCTTGCCCTCGCGCTCCAACCAGGCGACGTAGCGCCGCGCCAGTTCCCGCGCCATGCCGGGCTGGACGTCCAGGTGCAACCGCGTGATGAACCCCACGAACCAGCCGGGAGGCAGAAGGTACTCGGGGTCCTTCTCCAGCTGTTCGAAGGCGACCTGCCCCACCTTCCACGCGAGCACCACGTCGTTGAGCTCGATCAACCGGTTCGTCACCAGCCACAGGAAGCGGGGCGGCGCCGTGCGCCCCAGCAGCGCGATCTCCCCGTCCTCCAGCGAGCGCGGGAAATACTCCGCCAGCCACAGGAGGAACCGGATGTGGCCCTGCCGGTACGCGTCGCGGCACGCGGCCAGGAGCTCCGGGACGCGGCCCGCCACGAGCAGTGCATCCACCAGCCATTGCCGGGGCTCCTCCGCGTCCGGCAGGGCCTCCACCGCGCGGCGCGCCACCTCCACGAGCGCCTCTGGAGGCGCATCCAGCGGGATCGCCTTGCCCTCCGCGCGGAAGCGCTCCAGCGGATCCAGGAAGCGCGCGTCCGAGGGCGCCGTGTCCGCGACGGCCTCCAGCGGCGCCGCCTGGGTGCGTGGCCCCTCGCGTCCCTCGCGGCGCGCGAGCACTGTCTCATACGCCTCGCGCAGGCGGGCGAAGCCCTCCGGGTCCGTCTCCGGCTTGCGCGTCTTCAACTTACGCAGGTACGCGCGGCGGAGGACGTCGCCCCCGGGGTCCGCGTCCATGCCCAATTCCTGGAGCGCTTCCTGAAGATCCATGCGGGCGGCAACGATAGCCCAAAGCCCGCGAGCATCGCCTCAGGGCTCCCGGGTCACTGGCAGAGGAACTGGAGCGAGCGTCCGAACTCCTCGCGGGCGCTCGTCATGCGCTCCAGCGCCACCTGCTTCATGGGGTCGTTCGCATCCAGGGTGGCGGCCCGCGCGTCGAGCTCGCGCTCCACGTCCGCCCATTCACGCTGGACCCGGGTGCACCGGTGGTCCGCGCCCCACACCACCAGCTGTTGCAGCCTTCCACAGAGCGGGTCGCCGGCTTCCGGAAGCCGCGAGCAGAGCACCGCAGCCACCCGCCGGGCCTCCTTCGCGACCGGGCGCTCCACGGTGCCGGAGGAGGAGGCGCTGCCGCCGAGCAGGCTCTTGAGCAGGAAGAACAGCAGGATGAACACGGCCGACATCGAGCCCCGCCCTTGGGGCGTGCCCAGTGCCTTCTGGATGGACCGCCACGCGGAGGCCATCCGGTCCGGCTCCGGCAGGGGCTGCGTGGACAGGCCCAGCAGGGCGTCCAGGTCCGGAGCCTGTGCGCGGAGGACAGCGACCGCCTCGCGGGTCTCCTCCGGCTCGTGCTCCAGCAGCGCCAGCAGGGCCTCGCGCGCGGCGGACAGGTCTCCCCCCACGGCCGCGTGGGCGAGGACGATGCGCAGGTTGGGGCTGAAGTCCTCGGGGAGCGCGTTCAACTGCTCCGCCCTCCGCCAGAGCGGCGCGGACTCCGCGTCCTTGAAGGCCTCCGGAATGCCCTCCGCCTGGAGCCACCCCGCGTAGCGGCCGGTGATCGCCACCGCGAGCTCCGGCTGGGAATGCGAGTGCAGCAGGAGCACCACCTGCGCGAACCAGGCAGACGGAGGCGGCGGCTCCGAAGGCTTCTGCCCCATGCGCAGGAACGCGTACCCCAGGCACCGCGCGGCAAGCACCGGGGAGTCGGAGTCGAGCAGCCGCTCCGCCAGCTTCCAGAGGAAGTCATGCGAGGCCTGGCGCCCCAGGAGGTCGACCTCCGCGACCACCAGTTCCCGGGGAAAGCGCTGCGCCAGCTCCGCCAGGAAGGCGAAGTGGCCGCGCTGGTACGCGGCGCGATAGGCCGCGACGGCCTCCGGGAGTTTGTTCGCGGCGACCAGGGCGCCGGTCAGCCACTGCCAGGGTTCCGCCACGTCCGGCAGGGCCTCCACCGCCCGGCGGGCCACCTCCACGGGCACGTCCGGAGGAGCCTCCGAGGGCAACGCCCGGAACTCCGCGCGGAAGCGCTCCAGCGCATCCTGGGAACCGGGCGCCGCGTCTCCCTCGGGGGTGGCGGCCTGTGCCGGGGATGCGAGCGGCTCCGCGCGGGTGCGAGGCGCCGCACGCCCCTCGCGGAGGGCCAGCACGGTCTCATACGCTTCGCGCAGGCGGGCGAAGCCCTCCGGATCCGTCTCCGGCTTGCGCGTCTTGAGCTGACGCAGGTACGCGCGGCGGACCGCGTCTCCCCCGGGGTCCGCGTCCATGCCCAATTCGCGGAGTGCTTCGTCGAAGTCCATGAGGGCCCGCACGATAGCGCGTGCGGGTCCCTACCCCTATGGCCGGAGGGCCGGCCGCGGACACGGGCCGCCGCGGAACGCCTTTACGGCAGGTACTTCCACGCCGCCGTCACCGCCGGCTGGAAGCAGTGCACGTGGGCCTTGGTGGCGCTGGGAAGCTCCTGCACGACGCCGGCCCCGTAGCCCTTCTTGCGGCACCACTGGCTCACCTCCAGGCGCGAAGCCGGGGCGGTGTAGTCCCCCAGGTTGGACACCGGCCCCAGCGCGGACCTCTCCACGTCCGTCTGGAGTCCGGAGTTGAAGCAGCCCACCCACGGCCGGGACGTCACCTCGAACACCTGCCCCGTCGTCCAGCCCTGGCGGTTGCAGAAGCGGTGCGCGGCGGCGGTGCAGTGGGTGCTCGTCACGCCCCGCTCGTCGGTGCAGCCGGCGTGGATGCGCGCCAGTTCCTCGAACGTCACGGCCACGCTTTCGTGCTGGATGGGCGCGCAGGCCACCGTGAGGTCCGTGGCCGTGGACGCCACCGGCACGCCCGCCAGCGAGATGGGCGGACGGTTGCTGACGAGCTGCTGAATCGTGTCCCAGGTGTTGGTGGTGTTCGCGAGCGCGTCACCCGCGCCCCGCTGCGCGCACACCCGGTGCATCGCGGACAGGCACGCGGCCGAGTTGAGCGCCTGCGTGCCATTGCACGCGGGCGCCTGGGCGCTCATCGCGAACTGGCCCGCGGAGGGCGTGTGCTGGATGGCCTCCTCGCGGCAGTTGGCGCCGTGCGCGGTCATGCAGATGCTGCGGTTGGAGCGCGCGTGCGTGAAGATGCGCACCTCGTCGATGGCGCCCCGGAACGAACCCTCGCCGTTCACCGGGCAGCGCTGCGCGTCCAGGTTCGAGCCCGCGCCGATGTAGAGCGTCCCCGTGCCCAGCCGGGCCGTTCCCGGCGCCACGGGCAGCGCGCGGTTCGTGGGCACGCCGTTGAGGTATTCGTTGAAGACGCCGGTGGTGCCGTCCCACGTATAGGCCAGGTGGCTCCACTGCCCCACGGGCAGCACCGGGCCGCCGCCCAGCCGCACCCGCTGGCCGTTGACGACCAGGGAGAACTGCACCTGATTGCTGGCCTCATGGATGATGTCCAGCCCGCCCGCCTTCTGCAGGAGGTAGCGGTAGGGATTGCCGGTGGTGCAGCCCTGCTGGATGTCCGCGTCCGGCCGCACCGCGAACTCCACCGACAGGGCCCGCACGGCCGCGCCCACGCCGGGCACCGTGCCGGAAGGGTCCACCAGGTTCACCGCGAGCGCGCCGCCGCCGGGCAGCACCAGCGCCTTGCCCTTGCCGTGCGGCTGCCACAGCGAATCCGGCGAGGCGCGCGTCAGCGCGTTGCCCGGTGAGATGGAGGCGCCCCCCACCAGCGTGCCGGTGAAGAAGCGGCCGGACAGGTCCGGCGTGCGCGTCAGGTCATACGCGCCCGCGCGGGTGACGAGCTCGTTCATGGGCAGGAAGAGCAGGTGGAAGGGGTCCATCAGCTCGCCCAGGTCCACCTCGTTGTAGTCGGCCGTGTTGCTGCCGAAGAGGGCCAGCACGTCGTGCGTCTTGGTGACGGGCAGGTAGTGCGCCGCGTTGCTCTGCCCGGGCGGGAAGCTCTGCGACGGCAGGCGCTCCTGCTCGAAGTTCCACATGGGCCCGGAATAGAAGAGGTGCGCCAGGTCCATGCGGTCCGTGTTGATGGCGCCGTCGATGTGGTACGCGGTCCAGTTCGTGTCCGCGCCCACCAGGCTCACCGCTTCACGCCGCGCGCCGTCCGTGTACGTGACGGCGATGTAGAGGAGGTTGCGGCCCTCGTGGTCCACCCACGCGTAGGCGCCGCGCACCATGGGGCCGGACGCCGTGTCCCCGAAGTCCTCACCCGTCGCGGCCTTCAGCCGCTTCCACGCCAGCGGGTAGCGCTTCACGCCGGGGTCCGGGTCGTTGAACATCATCGACAGCGGACGCGGGTTGCTCCAGCCCGTGGCCGCGCACGGCGTGGGGTTGTACGCGTACATCATGTGGTCGATGCCGCCCGTGTTCGCGGGAGCGCCCTGCCAGATGAGCAGCCGGCCGTCGGACGTCATCGTGGGCTCGATGCCGCGAATCGTGGCGCCGGTGACGGTGCGCAGCGTCTCCAGCGGGCCGGTGGTGAAGGACGCGATGTCCGCCGCCGTCGTGAACGGCTGGGACACCCGGAGGTCCGTGGTGCGCCGCCGGAAGACGTTGTCCCCGTTGAACATCATCGAGTCGAAGAGGAACGGTTGGTACACCGCGACGCCGCTCGACAGCGCGTAGGGCTGGGCGGGGTTCGTGAAGCAGAACGCCAGCGCGTTCTCCCCGTTGCGCACGGTCACCGTCTTCCCCGCGGAGAAGGCCGCCGCGAACGACGGCTTGCCGGAGGCGTCGTACGTCACCGCCTCCGGACGGAACACCCGGGCAATCCACGTGGTGGTGGTCGTCGCCGCGTCCTCGCGGATGTTGCCCACGAAGATGCGCCCGTCCACCGTCGACGAGTGCCCGTTCGCCCCGAAGGGCGTCCCGATGCGCGTGTTCACCAGCGACGGCCGGCCCTCCGCGAGCGCCACCCCGGGCACGCCCGCGAGCGCCGTTCCGGCCAGGAACCCCAGGGCCCCACTAAGTAACTTTTTCATGGAAATAAGGTTAAGCCATTTTGCCTGGGCTGGTCTAAACGGGCCGGGTTCCCGCTCCCTGTCGGGGCCGGACACACCTTCGAGGACACGATGGCGACGAGAGCCGGGAAGACGCTGTGGACGCTGGCGGCGGTGCTGGGGCTGACGGCCTGTGGTGGAGGTTCCGCCCCGGCTCCGGACGCGACGCTGACGACGCCGGTGGTGGCGGAGCGCGAGCAGTCCGCCACTTCAGCGCCGCTGGGCCAGACGGTGTGGCTGAAGGCGTGCGCGACGCAGAAGTTCGTGTCGGCGGACCGGAACCTGGGCGCCAACGCGCCGCTGGTGGCCAACCGCGACAGCTCGCAGGGGTGGGAGCAGTTCCAGGTGGGCGACGCGGGCAATGACTTCATCTCGCTGCGCGTGCTGGAGACGGGCCTGTACGTGTCCGCGGACCCCAACGCGGGCGGCCAGGTGACGGGCTTCCGCACGGCGGTGGGCGACTGGGAGCGCTTCACCTGGGTGCCCTTCCCCGACGGCACCGTGGCGCTCCGGGCGAAGAGCACGGGCCAGTTCGTGTCCGCGGACGCGAACCAGGGCGCCAGCGCGCCGCTGTACGCCAACCGCGCCGCGGCCGGCTGCTGGGAGTCCTTCTCCTTCGGCGTCGTGGGCGGCGGCGAGGACCGCTGGGTGCAGGTCTGGAGCGACGAGTTCGACGGCAACAGCGTCAACACGGCCCACTGGGCGCCCAACACGGGCGTGCACGTGAACAACGAGCAGCAGCAGTACACGAACTCCAGCGAGAACATCTCCGTGAGCAACGGCACGCTGAAGCTCACCGCGCGCCTGCAGTGGAACAACGGCTACCCGTTCACCTCCGGCCGGCTGGAGAGCGCGGGCAAGAAGGAGTTCAGCCACGGCCGCATCGAGGCGCGCATCAAGATGCCGGTGGGCGCGGGCCTGTGGCCGGCGTTCTGGATGCTGGGCAATGACATCAACACCGTGGGCTGGCCCGCGTGCGGCGAGCTCGACATCATGGAGAACGTCGGTTACGGCGACTGGGTGTCCGGGGCGCTGCACGGTCCGGGCTACTCCGGCAACACGCCCATCAACGGCCGCTTCTATCCGTCGTCCAGCGTGAGCAACTGGCACGTGTACCGCACGGAGTACTCGTCCTCGGACATCAAGTGGTACATCGACGGGGCGCTGGTGAAGACCACCACGCGCACCGAGGTGCAGCGCTACGGCGCCTGGGCCTACGACAAGCCGATGTTCATCATCCTCAACCTCGCGGTGGGCGGCGGCTATCCGTTCGGCGTGAATGGCGCCTCGACGCCGTACTACGGCGTGCCGCAGTCCACGGTGGACCTGGTGCGCAACTCGCCGCAGACCATGGAAGTGGACTGGGTGCGCGCCTACCAGTGGCGGTAGGCTTTCCAGCATGACGCTTCCGCCCCTCCTCCTGCTGGCTGACAGCGCTCCGCTGTTCTGGCGCGTGGAGGGGCGCCCCTTCCTGGACTACGTGCGCGTGCTCACCGGCGCGGAGCTGCGCGTGCCGCCCGTGAAGGCCGCGTACCTGGGCGCGTCCAACGGCGACGTGCCGGAGTTCTACGACATCTTCGTCGCGGCCCTGGAAGGCATTGGCCTCACCCGCTGCCGGAGCATCCCGGCCGCGCCGTCCCGTGAAGACCTGGCGTGGCTGAAGGACGCGGACGTCATCCTCCTGGCGGGAGGAGACCCGCGCGTGGGCTGGGACGCGTTCCAGGCGCACGGCGTGGACGCCATCCTGCGCGAGCGGCACCAGGCCGGCGCCGTGCTGATGGGCGTGTCCGCCGGGGCCATGCACCTGGGCCTGGGCGCGTGGTGTGAGGACCTGCCCGCCGAGGGTGAGCCCTTCCCGACGCTGGGCCTTGTGCCCTACCTCATCAGCGTGCACGAGCCGCCCGAGTGGCCGGGCCTCAAGCTCGCCGTGCGGCGCATGGGGCTGCCCACGCGAGGGCTGGGCATCCCGCGGGGCGGCGGCGTCTTGCTGCACGCGGACGGCAGCGTGGAGCCCGTGCGGCAGACGGTGGTGGACGTGACGGTGGACGTGGAAGGCCGGCTGCACGAATCGCTGCTGATGCCTCCGGCCACGCCGTACCGGGGCGAGCCCCCCGAAGCGCCGGTGGACCGGCGGACGCTCCAGTAGCCGGGAGTCCCTTTGCGAGGAACGACGATGGCGATGAGCATGGGCAGGACGGCGGCGGTGTGGGCACTGGCCGCGGGGCTGACGGCGTGCGCGGGGGCGCCGAAGCGCGCGGAGGGCGTGGCGGCGGACCAGGAGGACGGCTGGGTCCAGGTGTGGAGCGACGAGTTCGACGGCACGCAGGTGGACCCGGGCAACTGGCGGATCCAGACCGACGTGCACGTGAACAACGAGCAGCAGCAGTACACGGCGTCACCGGACAACGTGTCGGTGAGCGGTGGCACGTTGAAGCTGACGGCGCGGATGCAGACGGCCAACGGCTATCCGTTCACGTCGGGCCGGGTGGAGAGCGCGGGCAAGCGGGAGTTCAAGCACGGCCGCGTCGAGGCGCGCATCAAGCTGCCGGTGGGCGTGGGGCTCTGGCCGGCGTTCTGGATGCTGGGCCATGACATCCACACGACGGGGTGGCCCGCGTGCGGGGAGCTCGACATCATGGAGAACGTTGGCTACGGCGACTGGGTGTCCGTCGCGTTGCATGGGCCGGGCTACAGCGGCAACACGCCCATCAACGGCCGCTTCTTCCCGCGCACGCCGGTGAGTGACTGGCACGAGTACCGCGTGGACACGTCGCCAGAGGCCATCCACTGGTACATCGACGGCGAGCGGGTGAAGACCTCCACGCGCGAGGAGGTGGAGCGCCACGGCGCGTGGGCCTACGACAAGCCCCTGTTCATCATCCTCAACTTCGCGGTGGGCGGCGGCTACCCGGAGGGCGTGAACAAGGCGAAGGAGCCCTACTTCGGCGTGCCGCAGGCCACCGCGGACCTGCTGCGCCAGGGACCCCAGACGATGGAAGTGGACTGGGTGCGCGTCTCCGAAAGGCGCTGACAACCCCCTCCAACGGGGGATGGTTCGCACCGCGACAGCGTTCCTAGGGTGTTCCTCCTCGGGAGGAACAATCCATGGTGGTCACGGTGGTGGTGGTGTCGGGGCCCATCGGCGCGGGGAAGACGACCCTCGCGCAGGGGCTCGCGCGGCGGTTCGGCGCGCTGCACCTCCACTCGGAGGATTTCCTGCGGAAGCACGGCGGTGTTGGCTCCCGGCGCTTGTGCCAGGAGCTGACCGTCACGCTGGACCGGAAGACGGCCGGGCGCTGGTTGGCGGAGGGAGTGCTCGAGGTCCTGCATGGGCACGGACGGGACGCGTCCGGCCGCGTGAACCCGGCCACCCCGCGGATCATCGTGGATGCCGTGAGCAGCAAGCCGCAGCTGGACAGCCTGCGCGGAAACCCGGGGCTCCGCGTCGAGCACATCCACCTGGAGGCGCCCGAGCCGGAACAGGCCTTGCGCTGCGCGGAGGCTGACAGCTTCGAGGCGGCCTGGGCGCATCCCGCCGAGCGCGCCGTCCATGGGCTGGCCTCGCAGGCGGACCTCGTGGTGGACACGGCGAGGACTCCACCCGATGCCGTCCTTGTGCGGGTGGCCAGCCGGCTTGGGTGGTACGGACGGCCTGGCGAACGGCTCGTGGACCTGATCATCCCGGGACCGCAGGGTGAGGTGGACACGCGTCACCTCACCGCGCAGCTCGCGCCCCACTACGACGTACTGCTCCGGCCGGACGGGTCAGGCCTGGGCCCCTCACCAGAGGCACTGGAAGACGCCTTCGCCCGGGGACACCGCGTGCTCATCGAAAGCGCCGGGCCCTCGGCGAGCAGCTGTCTCGTGGCGGCGGGCACCGCCCCGGGCCGGGTGCGGCGGATCATCCTGGTGTGCCGCTCCGAAGGCAGCACGTTCGACTGGGTGGGACTGCGCGAGGCGGCCTCCCTCAACGCCCCTACGGACCTGGCGGTCGCGCTCGCCGGAGACCTGGCCGCGACCAACTGGGACGCACGGCGCTTCGACCAGCTCACCGACGCGGCCCGCCATCACCTGGAAGAGATGGAACACGTCGCGGGTGCGCCCGTGTCGTTCCTCGCCCCCTCGCTCCAGGCCCGCCGCCTGGTCGAGCGGCGGCCGTGGTGAGTCTGGTGCTCGCGAATCTCCGAAACCTTTTCTGATTTTCCGGGTTGGGGTGTCCGTACAGCACCCCGTTCCCGGAGCCCGCGTGCCCCCACATCCCCCTTCCCCGAGCCGATGGCTGCTGCTCGGACTGCTGCTCGGGTTCGCGCCCCCGGCCGTGGCCATGCCCACCGGCCCTGGTGCCTTCTGCGCCGAGTACCCTTCCGCGCCCGCGTGCCAGGGGACCCGGCCCGCCTGCACCTACTGCCACGTGGCCCCGCCCCAGCGGAACGGCTATGGCGCCGCGCTGGAGCCGCACCTCGCGCCCGGCAGGACGCGCCCCCTCTCCGACGCGGACTTCGCCGCCGCCCTCCCCGCCGCGCTGCGCGCCATCTCCACCGTGGACACGGATGGTGACGGCGCCCCCAACCAGTTCGAGGTCGAGCAGGGCTCGCTCCCCGGCGACGCCACCAGCGTCCCGCCCAGCGGCGTCTGCGGCGGCGGAGAGAACCCCCAGTTCAAGGTCTGTCAGTACGACCCGCGCTTCGTGTACCGCCGCATGCTCAGCGACTTCTGCGGCACCTCCCCCACCTACGTCCAGGTGGCCACCTTCCTGGAGCTGGGCAGCGAGGAGAAGCAGCGCGCCTTCATCGACCAGGAGCTGGACCGCTGCCTCCAGTCCGACTTCTGGCGCGGCAAGCACGGGCAGCTCTGGAAGGTCGCCCATCCGAAAGTCCGGCCCGTTGGCTCCATCAAGTCCGGCGAGGACGCGGGCGTGATTCCCCTGGCGGACTACTACGACGATTACGCCCTCTTCACCTGGTCCCAGACGGACGACCACGACGCGCGCGACGTCCTCACCGCGGGCTTCTACGTGAAGCGCTCGGGCTCAAGCCCCACCACGTACACGGCCACCAACATGCTCTCCTCCCAGTTCGTGGAGTCCTCGCGCCGCGCCGGAAACATGACGAGCGCGTGGACCCTCACGTCGTTCGTCATGTTCACCGCGCTGCCGCGCAACGCCGCCTCGCAGATGTACCGCGCGTACCTGGGCCTGGACATCGCGAAGCAGGAGGGCCTGCACAGCGTCCCCAACGAGCCGCGCGACTACGACGCCAAGGGCGTCCAGGCGCCCCAGTGCGCCGCGTGCCACGCGACGTTGGATCCGCTGTCGTATCCGTACCGCAACTACAACGGCCTGGGCGGGCTGCCCAACCGCTACATCCCCAACCGCCTGGAGCTGCTGTTCCCCAACGAAGCCGCCACGCTGAAGAACACGCCCGAACAGGGCGTCATCCTGGGCCAGCCGGTGAACACCCTCACGGAGTGGGCCCGGGTCGCCGCCAACAGCGACGCCTTCGCCATCTCCACCGTCACGGACTACTGGAAGCTGCTCGTCGGCCACGCGCCCTTGCCTGAAGAGAACGAGGAGTTCGTCCGCACCTGGCAGGCCTTCCGCACGACGCACGCATACCGCGTGCAGAAGATGCTTCACGACCTCATCCGCACGGAGGCCTACGGTGCGCCCTGAACGACTGCTGTTGACCTGTCTGCTCCTCACGGGCTGCTCCGACAAGGCCCCCACCGCCGTCGACCTGGGACCGGGCGCCAACCCCGGCGTGACGCCCGGCTGGGACGGCGGCGTCGCGAAGTCCCAGAAGGGCAACCTGCGCTTCAAGGGCCCCGAGCGCCTCTCACTCGACCTGGCCCAGGCGCTGGAGCTGCCCCTGGCCTCTGTGTGCAACGAACTGGGCCAGTACTCCTGCCAGAACGTGCACGGCGTGGCGCTGGGCGGCGTGGACCCCTACCAGCACAGCGTCTACGAGACCGCCACCGTCACGGGCGCCACCACGCCCATCGCCGTGGAGCGCACCGTGCTCTCCGCCTGCAACGCGCGCATCGCGCTGGACGTGAACACGCCGGCCGCCGCGGTGGTGTTCAAGGACGTGGTCCTCACCGCGGACGGCAGGCTGGCCGACGCCGCGAGCCCCGCCGTGGCCGCCGCAATGACGTCGCTGGTGCGCCGCGCGTGGCTGCGGGACCCGACCCAGGACGAGCGCGACACGCTGGTGCGGCTGTCCGCCGGCGTACAGGCCACCGGCGCGGCCACGCCGGGCGTCGCGTGGATGCAGGCCGCGTGTCTCGCCGTCTTCTCTTCCGCTGAAGCCGTCTTCTACTGAGGAACCCCTCCATGACCCTCAAGACCACTGGACGGCTGTCGCGCCGGGAGATGCTACGAGCACTGTCGCTCTGCGCCGCGGGCACCACCCTCTCCCCCTTCCTCTCCGGCTGCCGTGAATCCCTCCAGACGCCCGAGTCCCTGGAGAAGCTGGGCCGTAAGCGCGACGCACTCGACGGGAAGCCGAAGTTCCTCATCGTCATTGGAGCGGCGGGGGGCGCGTCCATCGTGGACAGCTTCCTCGCGGTGCGCCAGTCCGAGTCCGCCAACGCCGCAGGGCTCAACACCTTCCCGGACGCGCAGGTGCAGGCGGTGGCGGGCAGTCCCTTCCGCGCGGTGAAGTACAGCAACTCGCGGCTGGGCAGCATCAACATCCCGGTCAACACCGACCAACTGGCGTTCGTGAAGAAGCACGCGAACGAGATGCTGGTGGCCACCTCCGTGGGCACGTCCGTGAACCACGGCATCGCGCAGAAGCGCTCGCTCACCGGCAACGGCGCGTGGAGGGGCCGCACGCTCCAGGAGGCCGTGGCGCTCCAGTGGGGAGGCGGCATGCCGCTGCCCAACGTCAACATGGGCACCGGCGGCTATGCCGAGCGCGGCGCCGACGACAGCCTGCCCCTGTCCTGCTTCGGGGAGCCCGTGGTCAGCCCGTCCCTGTGGCCCCTGGGCCTGGACGGTTCGCGAGGCATCGCCGGAGCACCGTCGAAGGACGTCATCGCGCTGGCGCGCAGCACGCGGGACGCGTTGGACCAGAAGTCCATCTTCGGGCGTACCTTCCAGGACAGTGGCGCGCTGAAGCGCTGGAGCGAACAGCGCGGCGTACAGCAGCCGAAGCTGGAGGCGCTGGACCTGATCACGAAGCTCAACATCCTGCCGGACCTGCCGTCGATTCCGTTGTCGAAGTACGGGCTGGAGAACTCACCGGACGGAGCGCGGCTGCGCGAGGCATTCCCCGGCTTCTTCACCGACCCCGTGCAGGGCCAGGCGGCGCTCGCGTTCCTGTTGCTCAAGTACCGGGTGTCCGTGTCGGTGACAATCGGGCCGGACTTCAACGTCGCGGTGGGCGGGCCCAACGGCATCGCCAACCCGCCGCTCGCCTTCGACATCAGCCACAACGACCACCGGGGCGGCCAGGCCTTCATGTGGGCGCGCATCCTGTCCACGGTGGACTCGCTGATCACGCTGCTCAAGGCGGAGCCATTCGACGCGGGCTCGGGCGAGTCCATGTGGGATCGCACGCTCATCTACGTAGCCACGGAGTTCGGCCGCACACGCCCGCGCCCTGCTGGTGCCACGGAATTCGGGTCCGGCCACGACCTCAACAACGGCTTCCTACTGCTGTCCCCGATGGTGAAGGGCAACACCGTGCTGGGAGGCGTGGATCCGAGCACCACCCTCACCTACGGCTTCGACGCGCGCACCGGTGAGCCCCAACCGGGCAAGGTGACATCCAACGAGCCGGACATCTACTCCGGCGTCCTCACCGCCATGGGCGCGGACCTGAGCGGCAGCGGTCTACCGGACGCAAGCGCCTTCAAGCGAGCCTGAAGTCTTCACGGCCCAGAGCCTCCGGGCCGAGGAAGCTCGCCGGAGGCTCCAGCCAGACGGGCCACCAGAAGTTCGTTGAGGAATTTCGCGGCCCGAAGTGCTCCGCGAGGACGAGCACCTCGCGAAGCGCAATGGCAGGCCGCGACGGAGGCTTGAGCGGAGGCCACGATGGGTCCCCGGCAGGCCCCCCTTGCCTGGAGCGCCGTCGCCCAACTGGTCCGACTGTCGGACCACCAAGACAACCACAGGCAGAGGCACCCTGCGGGAAGCGCCGTCGCCCATCCGGTCCGACTGCCGGACCGCCAAGGTGGCCACAGGCGAAGGCGCGTGCCTGAAGCGCTGTCGTCCAGCTGGTCCGACTGTCGGACCGCCAAGGTGGCCACAGGCGAAGGCGCGTGCCTGAAGCGCTGTCGTCCAGCTGGTCCGACTGTCGGACCGCCAAGGTGGCCACATGCGGAGGCGCCTGCCGGAGGCGACGTCGCCCAACTGGTCCGACTGTCGGACCAGTTCGCGACGCCTGGCGCCCGGGAGCGCGCTGGCCTGGTAGGCAACGTCAACGGTGGGCCTTCGCGTCCATGTCAGACCCATCTGGTTGGATGGGTGAAGCATCGGGCGAGGAGGGAGGCGGGGATGGTG
>NZ_RAWK01000157.1 GCF_003612165.1 Corallococcus aberystwythensis
GGGTTCGTGCTGGGCGGGATGACGCTCGCGTTGGTGGCGGGGGACATGGTCCGCCGCACCATGGGGCAGTCCGCCGCCGCGCTCGCGGGCGATTCCCTCGCGGAAGAGGCTCCCGGCGGGGGGGGCCTCATGATGAACAAGAAGGCGATGAGGAGCTTCGGCTCGGGGAACGCGTACGACGATGAAGGCGGGGTGGGGGCGCGAGGCGGCGAGGCTGGACCCCCGCCGATGGTCGCCGCGGCGCCCGTGGCCGAACTGGCGGCGCCAGAGCCGGAGATGGAAGAGGAGGCGGACGCCAGCAAGGACCGGGATGGCGCGGCCGCGGCGGCGCCCACCCGCGCGTGGTTCCCGGAGACGTTCCTCTTCGAGCCCCTGGTGGTGACGGACGCGAACGGACAGGCGACGGTGCCGGTGCGCGTGCCGGACCGGCTGACGCAGTGGCGGGTGCTGGCGCTCGCGCACTCTCGCTCCGGCGCGCAGGCGGGGGCGGTGACGTCCTTCGCGGGCACGCTGCCCACGTACGTGGATCCGGTGCTGCCGCCCTTCCTGCGCGCGGGCGACACCGTGCGCCTGCCGGTGCAGGTGGTGAACACCACCGACAAGGTGGTGGAGGCCGCGCTCAAGGTGGACGTGAAGGGAGCGCAGGTGGAAGCCGGCGCGCGCACGGTGCGGGTGCCCGCGCGCGGCAGCGTGGTGGAGCTGGTGACGGTGAAGGCCGGGGGCGCGGGGCCGGTGACGGTGCGCGCCTCGCTGGGGGACACCGACGCGGTGGTGCGCGACTTCGACGTGTGGGCCACCGGGCAGCCCGTGGTCCAGACGCGCGGCGGTTCACTGGCGGCACCGCGCACGCTGTCCCTGATGGGCCCCGCGGACGCGCAGGCTGGCAGCGAGCGGGTGCGCTTGCAGGTGTACCCGGGCGCGCTGGGCGTGGTGCGCGCGGAGCTGGCGGCGGTGGAGCGCCGGCCGGTGGACGTGGCCGGTGACGCTTACGCGCTGCTGCTCGCGGGCCAGGCACCGGAGCTGCTCAAGGCACTGGGCGAGACGGCGGACCCCGTGACGATGAAGGCGCTGTCGCTGGTGGCCACGCAGCGGGTGCTGCGCGCGGCGCGGGCGCCGTCGGTGGAGGTGGCGACGCGGCTGGCGGAGGGCGCGCTGGCCCACCCGGGCAACCCGGTGCTCGCGCGGCTGGGCGAGCGGCTCGCGGCGCAGGTGGCCCAGGCGCAGCGGCCGGACGGCACCTGCCAGGGCGGTGAGGGCTGGACGCTCCAGCGCCTGCTGGTGGCGACGGCGGACTGCGCCCGCACGGTGCGCGCGGCGGCGGGCACTCCGGAAGGCAAGCAGCGCGCGGCGGCCTTCACCGTGCGCGCGTCGGGCGTCTTCGAGCGCTACCTGCCGCAGGTGAAGGACGGCTACACGGCGGCGGTGCTGCTGGCGGAGGGCGCGGCGGAGGGCAGCGTGGCGGACGCCCTGCGCACCCGCGTGCGTGAAGCGTTGAAGTCCGGCACGGACGGCACCGCGTGGCTGCCGGTGGAGCCGGACACGGTGCGCGCGGACGGGGAGGTGCCCTCGGAGGCGGAGGCCACGGCGATGGCGGTGCTCGCCCTCCAGGGCGATGCGAAGGCGCCGCTCGCGGACCTGGGCGCCTGGCTGCTCGCGCACTACACGCCGGGCCTGGGCTGGGGGGACGGGCAGGCCAACCGCGTGGGGCTGCGCGCCGCGCTGGCCCTCTTCAAGGATCCGCTGCCCGCCCGGGTGCGCGTGACGGTGGCGCGCGACGGACAGGTCGTCACGGAGGGCACCTACGACACGAAGGCCCTGCGCGAGGTGCTGGCGCTGGAGGCCGCCGCGCCGGGCTCCGCGGGGACGCACGCGTGGACCGTGCGCGCGGAGCCCGCGGTGCCGGGGCTGGGCTTCTCCCTGGCGCTGTCCGCGGCGGTGCCGTGGAAGAGCGAGGCGAAGGGCGGCCTGCAGCTGGCCGTGACGGGCCCCAAGGAGGCACGCGTGGGACAGCTGACGAACGTGCGTGTCCAGGTGGGCGCGCCCTCCTCGCTGCCGCTGCGCTTCCAGCAGGACCTGCCCGCGGGCGTGCAGGTGGATCCCGCGAGCCTGGACGCGCTGGTGTCCTCTGGACAGGTGACCGAATGGGACGTGCAGGACGGGGCCCTGTTCCTGGACCTGGCGCCCCGGGAGCAGGGCGCGCCGGTGCAGGTGGAGTTCCGCGTGCTGCCCACGCTCGCCGGGACGTTGCAGGCGGGCGCGGCGCGGCTGGGCGTGCCCGGCCAGCCGGACATCACCGCGTCGCTGCCACCCACCATCTGGGCGGTGCGCTGAGTCACCCCTCGGGGCCGTGGGGTCATTCCCCACTCACGGCCCCGGTACAGGTGCCTTCCGCGCGGCGGGGAACAGGGGTCGAATGCTCGCCGGAGGCGCGTCAGGGATCCGGCCCGGCGAGCGCTCCACGCCCGGTGCAATCGCGATCCGCATGCGTACACTGCAAGTCACACGGCGGGTGTCGACAGCGCGTGGCCGCGAGAGGAAACGGATGGAGCTTGAAGGCTCCGAACAGGAGGAACTGACCCACGCCCTCCTGGGCGCGTTCACCTCGGTGGAGGAGCTCCACCGGATGGTCGAGGTGAAATGCGGCCGCAGCCTGGTGCCCCCCGTCGAACGGGAGGGGGCGGCGCGGGCCCGGGCGCTCGTGCGCACCGCGGAGGCGGAAGGGTGGACGGACGTGCTGGTGCGCGGCGCGCAAGCGGCGGCGCCGGGCCATCCCCGCATCCGCCGCTTCCTGCAGAGCTACCTGTCCTCCGTGCAACGCAGCGTGTCTGGCGGTGCCCTGGCGCGCATCGTCCAGCAGTCCAGGCTGGCGCTGACGCCGGAGGTCTGGCGCGACCGGTTGACGACCCTGTCGCGGCGCGTGTGCCGCGTGGAGCTGGAAGGCGGCCGCGCGCTGGGCACGGGCTTCCTGGTGGCGCCGGACGTGGTGCTGACGAACTCGCACGTCATCGAGCACCGGCTGCTGGAGGCGCTGCGCGTGCGCTTCGACCTGAAGGTGCTGCCGGACCGCATCGCGGTGCACCCGGGCCGGGTGTACGCGGTGACGGCGTGCCTGGCGCAGAGTCCGCACAGCCCGGCGGACCTGATGCACCCGCGTCCGCGCGAGGCCACGCGCGACGAGCTGGACTACGCCTTCCTCCAGATTCAGGACGCCCCCGGCGAGGACCTGCTGGGGGACCGTCCGCGAGGCTTCATCCCGCTCGCCCCGTCGTCGCCCACGGCGTTCGTGCAGGGCGCGCTGGCGCTCGTGGTGCAGCACCCCAAGGGCCGGCCCATGCAGGTGGCGCTGGACACGTTCCAGGCGCTCAACCGTTCGCAGACACGGGTCACGTACTGCACCAACACGCGCCCGGGCTCGTCCGGATCGCCGTGCTTCACGCCGGACCTGGAACTGGTCGCGCTGCACCACAGCGGAGACCCGCGTCCCGGCCACGAAGCCGCCGAGGACGACGAGGGCATCCCCCTGGACACCATCCGCGCCAGCCTGTCCTCCAGCGTGTTGCGCCGCCTGGGCTGGGACTGAGGCGTCGGGGCGGGCCGCGAGGCGCGGCTGCTACAGCCCTGTGAGCGGGGCTCGGATCCGCGCGCGTGGACGCGCATGCGAGCGCGGGGGAGGGGACTGCTATCGTCCCCGCGCATGAGCCTTCCCGCTCGACGCTTCATGGCCGCGAAGGTCCTGGCCCGCACGGCTGTCCCGCTGGCGTGCGCCGTGCTCTGCCTGCTGCCCCTGCTCGCGGGCGCGGCGCCGCGCTTCGGCCTCGCGGGCCTGTCCTCCAACAACGAGGTGCGCCTGCGCACGTCCACCGCCCACCTGGAGACGGTGCTGCGCGTGGACCTGCTGCCCACGCCCACGGATGCGGCTCCAGACGCCCCGCGCGACGCGGGCGCGGAGGCCACGCGGGTGACGGTGCTGGTGGATCCGCTGCTCGCGGCGGACGGCACGCAGGTGCCGGTGACGGTGCGCGTGGGCACGACGGAGGGCGCGGCGGACGTGCCCATCTCCGTGCGGCAGCCGGTGACGGTGACGCTGTCCGCGGACCTGCCCGTGCCCGGTGACTACCATGGCCGCGTGGTGCTCCTGGGCGACGGCGCACGGGAGGTCACCCCGGTCGTCGTGCAGCGCGTGGCGTCAGCGCCCACGGTGCAGTTCTATCCGGTGGCGCCCGCGCGCGGCTGGACGCTGGGGCCCTTCTTCGGCAAGGCCACGGTGCGGCTGAGCTTCCGGGAGACCTCGGGCGTGGGCGGCCCGGTGGGGCCCGCGGCGGTGGTGCAGCTGGACCGCAAGGCGGGCGGCGCCGGGGATGGCGCGGCGCCCGTGCAGGCGCAGGACGCGAAGTGGTTCTTCCGGGGACCGGACGGTCAGCCGCAGGGCCCGGGCCAGGAGGGCGTCCTCCAGGTGCCCGCCTACGGCACCGGCCTCTTGAGCCTGGACGTGGGCGACCTGCCGGAGTCCGGCGAGTACACCGGCACGGTGCGGCTGCTCGTGCCGGAGGGCGGGGCGGTGGAGCAGGCCTTCATCGTCTGGGTGAAGACGCCCGCGATGTTCGGCGCGTTCCTCATCTTCCTGGGCGTGGTGACGTCCGCGGCGGTGCGCTTCTACGTGCAGCGCGTGCGCCCGCGCGTGAACCTGCGCAGCCGCGCGGAGGCCGCGCGCCAGAAGCTCCAATCCCTGCTGCCCGCCCGCCCGCTGGAGCAGGAGGCCACCGTCGCCGCGTCGCTGCGCCGCCAGGTGGACGCGCTCCTCGCGAACATCCAGCGGCCGTTGAGCGGGCTCGTCGTGCAGGACTCCGTGCTCGCCCTCTTCGAGGCGCGCCTCCAGCTCTTCTCCCTCTGGTCGGCCCTGCTGCGGCAGCTGGAGGGCCTCAAGGGCGTGGCGCTGCTGGACGCGGAGCGCAAGCTCAAGGCGGTGGAGACGCTGCTCCAGAATGATCAGGCCACGGCCGCGGACTTCTCCGAACAGGCGCAGCTGATGCGCACGCTCGACCTGGAGGCCGTGGCCCGCGCGGTGCTGGAGGCGCGGCTGACGGAATTGGAGCAGCAGTCGCGGACGCTGGCCTCCCAGCGCGGGGATGATCCGGTGAGCCGCCGGCTCCAGGGCGAGCTGCCCCTGTACGTGCTGCGCGCGCGTCAGCGGTTGCCGGGCCCCGACCTGGAGTCCTCGCGCCGGCTGGTGGAGACCGCGCGCGAGGCGTTCCTTGAAATCCTCCTGACGGACCTGGAGGACGCCCTCACCACGAAGGAGCTGCCCGGCGGCTTCACGCAGGAGGAGTGGGCGGCGCTGCGCCTGCGCGTGGGTGAACAGCTGGCCCGGGCGCGGGCCCGCATGCCCGCCAGCGTGGACGAGGCGTTCCTCTACTACCAGTCCGCGCACGCGCTGTACCTGCGCGAGCTGGTGGACACCCTGGAGAAGGCGCTGACGCAGCTGCAGGTCCAGGCCGGCGGCGACCTGAACGCCCGCGCGGACTGGCAGACGGAGGTGGACGCGCGGCTGGCCGCGGCCCGGGCGCACCTGGACAAGGGCGAAGCGAACCTGGCCGCGCCGGCGTACCGCGCCGCCCGCGACGACTTCGCGCGCCATGTCAGGCCCGCGCCGCCCCCGGTCGCCATGGGCGGCCGGCTGGCCCTGGAGAACGTCCCCTCCGCCGTGACGTTGGATCCGTTCTCGCAGCCCGCCGCGCAACAGCCACCGCCGTCGCCGCTGCCCGGGGGGCCCGCCAGCGGGAACCTCTCGCCCCTGCCGCCGTCCTCCACGAAGGCGAGCACCGACGTGCTGGTGAGCCTGGACTGGATTCCCCTGCCGCGCTCGCGCGACCTGTGGAAGGTGGAGCTCGCGGTGCTGGGGATGATGTCCATCATCGCGGTGCTGCTGGGGCTCCAGGTGCTGGACGTCTTCGCGCCCACCTGGGGCGGCTCCGGCGCGTGGATGACCGCCTTCCTCTGGGGCTTCGGCCTGCACCAGGTGGGCAACGCCACCTTCGACGGCCTGTGGGGCATGGTGTCGCGGCTGGAGAAGTAGCCTCAGGCCTTCTTGCCGCGGATGGCGCGCGCGGCCAGCCGGTCCACCAGCGCGGGCGCCACCAGCTTGAGCACCTGTCCCACGCGGCCGGTGAGCGTCATCACCAGCTCGCGCTCACGGCGCTCCATGGCGCGCAGGATGAGGGCCACGCAGGTGTCCACGTCCATGGTGGGGCCCGCCTCGTCGCGGGGGCTCTGTCCCAGGGGCTGGCCTTCCGGGCCCAGCGCGTGCGCGCGGATGTCCGTGGCCACGAAGCCCGGCGACACCACGAGCACGTCCGTGCCGGTGCCCAACAGTTCGATGCGCAGCGAATCAAAGAAGCCCTGCATGGCGTGCTTGCTGGCGGCGTAGCCGGTGCGCATGGGCACGCCCGTCTTGCCCGTCAGGGACGACACGGCGACGAGCAACCCCTTGCGCGCCTTGATGTGCGGCAGCGCGTGGAAGGTGCAGTGCACCGCGCCCAGGTAGTTGATGCGCATGAGGCGCTCGTAGAGGCCCAGGTCCTTCACGTCCTCGAAGCGCGAGTGCATGGTGATGCCCGCGTTGTTGACGAGCACGTCCACGCCGCCGAACGCCTCCACCGTGCGCTCCACCAGCCGGCGGCACGCCTCCGGGTCGCCCACGTCGGTGGGCACCGCCAGCGCCCTGCCCCCGGCGGCCTCGCAGAACCCCTTCACGCGCTCCAGCGCCTGGGCATCCCGCGCCGCCAGCGCCACGTTCGCGCCCTGGCCGGCCAGGGCGATGGCCAACGCCTCGCCAATGCCCGCGGACGCACCGGTGACAATCACGGTCCTGCCTTGCATGGGCTGCTTCTTCCCAGGGGTGTTCATCCATGTCCTCCCGCGAATCGTTCCGCGAAGTGCAATCCGACAATGAGCAGCAGCCCGCAGAGGAAGCCCACCACGCGCTGGCGCGAGTCCGGGCCCCGGCGCAGCTCCGGCAACAGGTCCACCGCGCCGATGTAGAGGAACGAGCCTCCGGCGATGGCCAGCACGGTGCCCTGGAGCGAGGGCAGGTGCTGCGTCCCCAACAGCACGCCCGCCGCGCCCACCACGGCGGTGAGCTGCACCGCCCCCAGCGCGAGCAATGACCGCGCGCGAGACCAGCCCGCGGCGCGCAGGAGCGCGTAGTCGCCCACCTCCTGCGGCAGCTCGTGGACGATGACGGCGAACGCGGTGGCGAAGCCCGCGTGGGGCGACACGAGGAACGCCGCCGCGACCGCCGCGCCGTCCCCCACGTTGTGCAGCGCATCCGACACGAGCAACGCCGCCGGCAGCGTGGGCGCGCCGGGATGCCCATGATGATGCGCATGAGGATGGCCGTGCGCGTGTCCGGCGGCGGCCTCCGCCGCGTGGTGGTGATGGCCCAGGGCCCACTCCACCAGCGCCAGCGCGACGAAGCTGGCGAAGGCCCACGCGAAGGCGGCATTGCCCCGGGCCTCCACCGCTTCCGGCAGCACCTCCAGGAACACCGCGCTCAGCAGCGTACCGGCGGCGAAGGCCACCAGCGCTGGCAGCCGGCGTTGCAGCCAGCGCTCGGACAACACACCGCCCGCGAGCCCGGCCAGGCCGTCCAGCCCCACCGCGACGAAGACGAGCAGGACGGTGTTCGCATCCATCAGGGGGCCATCAGCCACGCGAGCACGGCCTGGGGACTGTCCACGTGCACGAAGTGGCCCGCGTCCGGGAGGAAGGCCACGGGGCAGCCCGCGTCCTCCAGGCGCTGGGCGCTCTCGTCGGGCACGTACCGGCTGCGCCCGCCGCGGATGCAGCGCAGGGGCGGGTGCACGGGGCGCTCCACCGCGGGCCAGAGGTCCTCGCCGGTGACGCGGCGGTGGAGCCGCAGGAGCGCGTCGCGGTCGAAGCGCCAGCGCACGCCGTCACCGTCGGGCGTGAGGTTCATGAGCAGCCAGTCCGACAGCGCCGCCGACAGGCCGTTGCCGGTGAGGTTCGCCCGAAGCTCCTTGCGGCTGTCGGCGCGCGGCGGCGCTTTCAGGAGGATGTCCAGGACGAAGCCGCTCTCCGACAGGTCCAGCGGCACGGGGCCGGGCGCGATGTCGAGCAGCGCCACGCTGCGCACGCGCTCGGAGGCGTCCAGACTGGCGGCCAGGGACACGCGGCCGCCCAGCGAGTGGCCCACCCAGTCCACGGCGCCGGTGAAGCCCTGCGCGTCGAGCGTGTCCACCACGTCGCGTGCGAGCAGGGTCAGGTCCGTGTCCGGATGCAGGGCAGGGGACGTGCCGTGGCCGGTGAGGTCGGGCAGCAGGATGCGGCGGCGCGGGTCGGCCTGGGTCCACGCGACGGCCAGCGAGCGCAGGTTGCGGCCCGTCCCGAGGAAGCCGTGCAGCATCACCGTGAGCACGTCACCCGTGCCCACCTGGAAACTTTCGAGCACCATGCCACCACCGCCTTGTGTCGCATGCCTTGACCTGGGGGCACGCTGTGCCGCTTCATACCGCGAACCCCTCTTTCGTCGAGGTGAACCCGATGGCATCCGTCTCCTGGTTGTTGCTGGCGCTCGGCGCCAATCCCGTCGCGGCTCCGGCCGCCGCCCAGGCCCCGGCCGATCCGAAGGTGGCGGTGGCCACGGTGCTGGATGACTGGCACCGCGCGGCGGCCGTGGCGAACGAGCCGCGCTACTTCTCGTTCTTCACGCCAGACGCGGTCTTCATGGGCACGGACGGCGAGGAGCGCTGGACCGTGGACCAGTTCCGCGCGTGGTCGAAGCCCTTCTTCACGAAGGGCAAGGCGTGGAGCTTCAAGTCCGTGTCGCGAAACGTCTTCTTCTCCAAGGACGGCCAGGTGGCCTGGTTCGACGAGGCGCTGGACACGCCCAACCTGGGCCCCGCGCGCGGCAGCGGCGTGCTGGTGAAGGATGCGTCCGGCTGGAAGATTGCCCAGTACAACCTCTCCGTCCCCATCCCCAATGACTTGATGGGCGAGGTGACGAACCGCATCGCCACGTACTCCAAGGCGAAGCCCGCCACACCGCCCGCGCCGGCACAGCCGCCCGCGAAGAAGCCCTGAGCGCGTTGCCCGCCTGCGTCATGGCCAGACGCCATGACAGAACCATGACAAACGCATGGCGGAGCTGAGGCCCTCCGCCATTTCCTACGCTGTAGGTTGGAGTCCTTCGCCGCTCTGCACTGGAGGCCTCAGCCCATGCGTGTCATCACCCCCGACCTTCTCGTCGCGGCCGTGACGGAACTCTCCCGGGGAACGAAGCTGGTCCGACTGAAGGACGTGCTGGCCTGGTGTGAGTGGAACGGGGTGGATGCCCAGGGCGACGGCCTGAAGAACCAGGCGCTCTGGGACGCGGAACGGGCCGAGGCCCAGACGCAGCACCGGCTGCTGAAGTTCAAGAGCGGCGAGTGCAAGCAGTCGCGGATGGGCTGGGCGCTCGTTCCCTACGGCGCCAAGGCGCGCGAGCTGGCCACGGACCTGCGCTGGTGCGAGCAGCTGTGGACTGGCGAGGACTGGGTCTGGCTGGGCGGCATCGCCCCCGTCCCCGAGCGCCGTCCCAATCGCCTGCGGGACGTGGAACAGGCGCCCGCCTCCCCGTGAGCAGGGGGCGTGCTTAGGTTCGGGCAGGCACCCTCCCTCTGGGAGGGTTTCTTCATGAACAATCCCGAACTCGATCGCCTCATCTCCGAGAACCAGTTCCATCCCAACGTCGAATGGCGCCTCGTTCCTGGAAAGGGACGGGGCGTCTTCGCGCGCAGGTTCCTGCCGAAGGGGGCGCTCGTGGAGTGGGCGCCCATCAGCCGCTTCCCCGAGCGCGACCTGAAGCCGGTGGACCACGGCGACTGCCAGGCGCACCACCACGTCTTCACCTGGGGCACCGAGCCCGGCCGGGAGAAGGCATACGCGTGGGGCATGCTGGCGCTCTACAACCACTCGAGGACGCCGAACGTGGAGCTCATCGACGGGCCGGTGCCGGACACCGGCGCCGCCGTGGCGCTGCGAGACATCCAGCCCGGTGAGGAGCTCTGTCTGGACTACGGCATCACGTGGTTCGAGGCGCACTGACAGCGCCTCACGGGCTTCACACGGCGTTCTGGATGTTGCCCAGGTACGTGTCGATGCCGTGCTTGCCGTCCAGGGCGAAGACCTCGCCGTTCCCGGCGGAGTCGAAGGTGTGGATGGTCGCGCCTTCGGGGTACTGCGTGGACGGGCCGCCGTTGAGGATGCCGATGCCGGGGGAGAGCCCGGACACGATGCCGCTGACGATGTCCGTCACCGGGTTGAACGCGTGCGTGCCCAGCCACGTGGGCACGGGGTCCTGCTTGTTGACGTAGAACGTGTACTTCGGCCCGTCCGGGAACGTCTTGCCCGCGCCCGCGAACGACGTGACGTTGATGTTCCCGAGCAGTGCCTCGCGCTTGTCGCGGTTGCCGTCACCGAAGACAGGCAGGTTGCCCCAGAAGCCGCCCATGTCGTCCTTGATGCGGCTGTCCACCTCGCGCAGCGCGCTCGACACGATGGCGCCGCCCTGGCTGTAGCCCGTGACGTTCACCTTCAGCCCGGCCTGCAAGTCCTTGTAGATGGCGTCCGCCAGCGTCTGGGCCGCCTTGTTGTCGCCAAGCCCCAGCCGGTCCAGCCCCGTCTGCGTCACGTCCGCGGGCAGGCCCTCCGTGGCGTTGTAGATGGGCACCACGTTGGTGCCCGTCTCGTTCGCCAGCTTCTGCGCTTCGCCGGTGGCGTTCCCGTCGCCCTGCGGCTGCGTGAGGATGCCATTGACGTGGTACGTCGTCGGCGTCGGAGAGGCGATGGGCTTCTCCGGCTTGAACGGCGGGACCTCGGAGATGGAGAACTTGTCCGGCGGATAGGCGTAGCCATCCGAGCCCAGGTACATGCCGTCGTAGGTCTTCGGATCCGCCTTCGTGTCGAGCTTCAGCGCGCCGCGCGCCACCTTCGTGGCGTCATCCAGCTGCACCGTGCCGGCCTGGACCGTGCCCGTGTTGGACTGGATGGGCGGGAGGTTCGCGTTGCCCGGGCTGGAGGACGGGGCGCGCTTCGCCTCGAAGACGTCCCGGGCCGCCAGCGGACGTGCGAGCGTGTTCTTCGCGACGGGCTGGCCCTCCACCGGGCGCGGCCCCACCTGCCGGACTCCGCCTCTTCCCACTCCGTCGATGGACATGTCCCGGGCCTTCCGTGCTCGTGGTTCGAGAAGGGTTATCGGGAAGTGAGAGAAGGAGTTGTGCCGGTCACGGCAGAACGTTGACGTGGAGGGTGGGCGTGCGGCGCTCCGCTGCCTGCTCCACCACGCGTCCCAGGCGCAGCAGCAGGTGCTCCTCGTAGGGGCGCCCCATGAGGTGCACGCCCACGGGAAGGCCCGCCCGGTCGAAGCCCGCGGGCACGGAGAGGGCAGGGCAGCCGGTGAGGTTCGCCAGGCGGATGAAGCGCATGAGGGCGTCCACCACCGGCAGGTTCGACTCGCCGGCGGGGAGCGCCGCTTCGGGGATGGCGGGCGCGGTGCTGGCCGTCGTCGGGGTGACGATGACGTCCACGTCCGCCATGAGCGCCAGCAACTCACGGGTCAGCCGGTGCCGGTGCCGCAGCGCGTGAATGAGGTCCGTGGCCCGGAAGTGACGCCCCAGCGCCAGGTTGGTGCGCGAGTCGAGCCCGAACACCGACGCGCGTGCCTTCACCTGAGGCAGCATCGCCTCCGCCATCTCGCTCAGGATGATGCAGCTGTGCGTCCAGAGAATCGTGTTCAGGTCCGGCGCGGGCAACTCCACCACCGTGGCGCCCGCGTCGGTGAGGGCGCGCACGGCCTCCCGGCACCGCGCCACCACGTCCGGATCCGCGTCCTCGAAGTACGGCGTGCAGATTCCCAGACGAACGCCCTTCAACGCGCCCGCTTCATAGCCAGACAGGTGGTGCGGAGGCTGCTGCCGGGACGCGACGTCGTGTCCATCCGGGCCCGCGACAATCGCATACACCGCCGCGACGTCATCGACGGTGAGGCCCAGGGGGCCCACGTGCGCCACGTTCCAGCACAAGGGTGGCACGCCCGTCTCCGGGATGCGGCCCCAGGTGGCCTTGAGGCCGACGACGCCACACAGCGCGGCGGGGATGCGGATGGAGCCACCGCCGTCCGCGCCAATGCTCGCCGGACACAGGCCCGCCGCCACCACGGCCGCGGAGCCGCTGGAGCTGCCGCCGGTGATGTGGCCCCGGTTCCACGGATTGCGCGCGGCGCCGTGATGCGGGTTCAACCCGATGGGGTTGATGCCAATCTCATGCATGTTGGCCTTGCCCAGGATGACGGCGCCCGCGGCCTTCAACCGGGCGGCGACCGTCGAGTCCGTCAGGGCCGGCTCGGTGCGGAACGTGGTTCCCAGCGTCGTGGGGAAGCCCGCCAGGTCCAGCTCGTCCTTGATGACGACGGGCACGCCGTCGAGCACGCTCAGGGGCATGCCCGCGCGCAGCCGCTCCGCGGACGCCTCCGCCGCCCGCAGCACCTCCTCCGGCTTGCGAGCGATGAAGAGGCCCAGGCGGTCCGCGCCGCCGTCCAGCCGTTCAATGGCCTCGTGGACCTTGCGCGCCACGGCCACCGGATCCGTGCTCCCGTCCCGGTAGGCGCGAGCGAACGCCGCGACCGTCTCCCGCTTCGGCTCCGCGGCCGACGCGGCGGCGGCGCGCGCTGCCTGTTCCACGGGTGTCTGTGATTCGGACGGCGGCGCACCCGGCGGCAGCGGGTACTGGATGGGCGGGGCCTCGCCGGCGGACAGCTCACGCCACTGCTCGATGCCGCTGTCCCGCATCAACTTCTCCACCAGCGCCGGGCCCACGCCGCCCCGCTCCAGCGTGTTGACCATGGCCTTGAGGGCCATGCCAGAGAGTCGCGGAGCCTTCACCGGAGCGCGTCGGTAGGTCATGGGACGCAGCCTAACGCGAGGCCCGGGCCTTCCAGTACCGTGCGCTCATGGCCATCGCGCTGATGATCGACAATGTCGCCACGGAGCTGGGGACGGGCGACTTCGTCCACGCCTTCTTCTCCACCCTCTCCGCGCGGTTGGAGCCGGAGGGGTGGGGCACGCGCTTCCCGCTCCTCCTGAACGCGCTCTACCAGGGCGAACTGCCGAAGGAACACGCTGCGCGAGCGGTGGAGGAGCTGCGCACCGCCCGCGCGGAGCTCCGGGCCTTTTCGCCCGGCCAGGTGGTCTGGGACATCGAGAACCGCGACGCTCAGCCACCGTGGGGGTCGAACATCGCGGCCAGCATCACCTCGTTGGCGGACTACTTCGTCACCAGCACCGGCCGCGACCTGTTCGACGCGATGATTGAAGACCTGGAGTTCCTGCGCGACCAGGGCACCGGGCCCGCGACACTGACGTGATACATTTCCCTGCCTCATGAGCCCGTGCCGTCGAATCGTCTCCCTCGTCCTGTGTCTGCTGGCGGCTTCCACGGGCTGCAAGAAGGAGGCGCCCGCCGCGGCCTCGAAGCCCGCCATCGGCCTGGTGCTGGGACTGGGAGGTCGCGGCGACCACGCCTTCAACGACTCCGCCCTGCGAGGGCTGGAGCTGTGGGCCTCGGGGACGAAGTACGAGAAGGCTGGCTACGTAGAAGCCACGGCGTCCGAGCGGCAGGCCTCGCTGGGGCCGGACCTGGCCTCGCGGCAGCTGGCCCCGCTGGGCATCACGCCCGTGGTCCTCCAGAGCCGCGTGGCGGAGGACTATGAGCCGAACCTCCAACTGCTCGCGGAGCAGCAGGTGTCACTGGCCATGGGCGTGGGCTTCATGCTGGAGAACGCCGTGGAGGCGGTGGCCCGGCGCAACCCGGCGCTGCCCTTCCTGCTGGTGGACAGCCCGCTCCTGGACGCGCAGGGACGGATCATCACGCTGCCCAACGTGCGCACGGTGGTGTTTCGTGAAGAGGAGGGCTGCTTCCTCGCGGGGGCCCTGGCCGGGCTGGTCACGAAGACGGGCCGGGTGGGCATGGTCGGCGGGATGAAGATTCCATTGGTGCAGCGCTACGAGGCGGGCTTCCGCGCGGGCGTGGCCGCGACGAACCCGAACGCCTCGGTGCTGGTCAACTACACCGGCAGCTTCACGGACTTCGCGCTGGGCAAGCAGGTGGGGCAGGACCTGCTGCTCAAGAACACCGACGTCATCTTCGCGGCGGCCGGCGTGGACGGCCTGGGCGCCATCCAGGCGGTGAAGGAAGCGCGCGAGGCGGGCAAGGCCGTGTCTGTGATTGGTGTGGACTCCGACCCGTCCCACCTGGCGCCCGGGGCGGTGCTGTCCGCCGTCGTGAAGCACGTGGACCTGGTGGTGTACGAGGCCATCCGCGAGCAGCGCCAGGGGCGCCTCCAGGGCGGCAATGTCTCCCTTGGCTTGAAGGAGGGAGGCATCGGCCTGGCGCCCGTGCGCCTGGACTTCCCCGGCAAGGCAGAGGCGCTGCGCACAGTGGACGCGCTCCGGGCCCGCATCATCTCCGGGGAGCTGAAGGTCCCCACGCAGCCCGGGTCGGCTGGCGCCAACCCCTGAACATGCCCACAGTAGGCCCAGGAGGAGTCCCGCATGTCCGTTCCCCAGAAGATCGTCACCTGCCTGTGGTGCAACTTCAACGCGGAGGAGGCCGTCGCCCTCTATACGTCTGTCTTCAAGGACTCGAAGGTCCTGAGCGTCACCCGCTACACGGAAGCGGGCCCCGCGCCCAAGGGCACGGTGCTGACCATTGATTTCCAGCTCGCGGGACAGCGCTTCATCGCGCTCAATGGTGGACCCGGTCTCCCCTTCACGGATGCCGTGTCGCTGAGCGTGGACTGTGAGACGCAAGAGGAGCTGGATGAGCTGTGGGACAAGCTCATCGCGGGCGGAGGCAAGCCGGTGCAGTGCGGTTGGCTCAAGGACCGCTTCGGGCTGTCCTGGCAGATCGTCCCCACCTACATGCAGCAGGTGCTGACAGGCCCGGACGAGGCGAAGAAGGACCGGGTCATGCGCGCGATGATGAAGATGGTGAAGCTGGACATCGCCGCGCTGAAGCAGGCGGCGGAGGCCCGGTAGCCGCGTCAGGTGTAGTCCGGCAGCACGAACCCGGTGGCCGCGTGGGTGACGAGCTTCTCGAACGCTCGCTCCAGCGGCTTCGTGGTGAGCAGTCCATAGAGGTGATTGCGCAGGAACAGGCCGGCCCGTGTGCGAGGCGCGAAGAACCCGCCCACGTGGCTCGCGCCGCCCTGGCACTTCGTCGCATAGGGCCGCAGCCGGGACTCGAAGCGCGCGAAGGCCTGGGCGTGCGCGCCCGGATTCGCGAGCAGCTCTCCCGCGAGCACGTACGCGCCCACCATCGCCATGGGCGTGCCCTGTCCTCCCAGGGTGCCGCCCCAGGCCGCGTCTCCCAGCAGCACCACGCGGCCGTGTGAGTAGCGCGGGAGCCGCACGGAGCTGATGGCGTCGAAGTACAGGTCCTCCGCCCCGCGCAGCGCCTCCACGAGCTGTGCAGTCCTCCAGCCCGCGCCCGTGAAGGCGGCTGAAACCGCTTCGCGTGCCACGTCCGGGGACCGCTCCTGGGGGCCCAGGGGCGCGCCGGTGAACACGAACAGCGCGCGGGCTTCGTCGTCAGCGCGGGCGCTGGTGACGCACACCCCACGGCCGGGCTCGCTGTAGATGACGCCTCGCTGACGCAGGCCGAGCACGTTCGGCAGCGTGCAGCCCACGACGCGGAAGCCGTGGTGCTTCAGACGGCCGTCATCGTCACCGAAGACACGCGAGCGCACGTTCGAGCGCAGGCCATCCGCGCCTACCACCAGGTCGAAGCGCTGGGAGGCGTGATGTTCGAACCCGACCTCCACGCCTTCGGACGTTTCATGGAGGTCGGTAGGGCTGTCTCCAAAGCGGTACTCCACCTGGTCGCGAGTGCGCTCGAAGAGCAGCTGACAGAGGTCCCCTCGCTGAAGCTCCACGTCTCCGCTCATCATCAGCGCGGGAAGCTCCGCCACCGTCCGGCCCGTGGCATCGACGAATGCCTGCGTGCCCAACCGCGTGCGCCGTTCGTGGATGGCTTCCCACAGCCCCATGCGTTCCAGCACGGCGCGGTGCACGGGCCCTCGGAAGTCGACCGCCTGCCCTCCGGTGCGCAGTGCGCGGGCGCGTTCGACGACGGTGACCCGCCAGCCTCGACGGGAGAGCCACCATGCGAGGGACGGGCCTGCGATTCCTGCTCCAGCGACGAGGACGTGGGGTCGGATCATGGTGCGTACGGTGTACGCACGGGCCCTCCTTCACAATGGAACCCCCGAGGATGTTGCCGCGTGTGCTAGCTCAGGCGGAACGCATGGGGCAGGGCCTGCGCCCCAGAGCCCATCTGTACTAGTACAAGGGCCCATGGCCATCGCTCCGTACCAGCGCATCGTCGATGACGTGAAGCGGCAGCTGCGCACCGGGACGTTGCAGCCCGGTGACCGGCTTCCCTCCACGCGGGAGCTGGCCCGGCAGTGGAAGGTCGCGCTCGCGACGGCGGCACATGCCCTGCGGACCCTGGCGCAGGAAGGTGTGGTGAAGGCGGTGCCGCGCGTGGGGACGGTCGTCGCGGGGGGCCCGTCCCGCTCCGGCGCCACGCGAGCCTCGGCGGACCTGACGCGCGAGCGCATCGTGCGCGCGGCCATCGCCGTGGCGGATGACGAGGGGCTGCCGGCGCTGTCTATTCGTGGGGTCGCGGCGAAGCTCGGCCTGCCGGTGATGTCGCTCTACCGCTACGTGGCGAGCAAGGACGTGCTGCTCTTCATGATGGCGGAGGTCGCGTTCGCGGAGGAGCCGCTGCCGGCGAAGCCTCCGGCCGGTTGGCGCGCGCAGCTGGAGCTGGCGGCGAGACTGGAGTGGCGCGTCTTCAAGCGCCATCCCTGGCTTGCGCGGGTGGTGAGCCTCACTCGGCCCCAGCCCCAGGAGAACGCGCTCGCGTTCGCGGATTGGGTCATGCGGGCGCTGGAGGAGACGCGGCTCCCGGCACAGGAGGTGATGCGCGTCCATGTGCTGCTCCACGCGTTCGTGCAGGGCATCGCGGTCAACCTCGAGTCCGAGGCCGACGCCGTCGCGCAATCCGGCATGAACGACGAGGAGTTCATGCGGCGCAACGAGGCCGCCTTCCTCCGGGTCGCGACGTCAGGGCGCTTTCCGCACTTCGAGAAGGTGCTGGCCGGCCTGCGCACGGGGTTCGACCTCGACTTCGATGAGCTGTTCGAACTGGGTCTGCGCGTGTGGCTCGATGGATTGGAGGCACGGCTCGCGAGGAGGCCCGGCCCCGCGAAGCCACGCTGAGCCACGGGCTCATGGCTTGAGTCACGCGCTTTGGCGAAGCCATGACTCCAGCTGGGGGGGCGGGGGCGCCAGCGCTTCAGTGCACGCGCTTGGAAGCGGCGCGCCCGCGGGTGCTCCCGGCCTTCCCGGCGGGCTTGCCCTTGGCGAGGGCGCCCGTGGCGCTCTTCTTCGTCGCTGAAGCCTTCCGGGCCTGCCGTGCCGGGGAGGCTGACGTCTTCGCGGCGGTTTTGGTGGTCGCCTTGCGCTTCTTCTGCTGCGCGACCTTCTGGGTGTCCTCGTCGTTGCCCAGGCGTGGCCCCGCCCCCTGCACGCCCAGCATCGGTTGCTGTTGATGGAACGGATGTTCGCTGTAGCTGCGGCCCATGTCCGGTCTCCTGAGAAGCTCTCAACCCAACATGGAGGCGACCGCCGTCCCTGACGAGTGGGGCGAGCATCCAGGTCGGATGCACGCCCTCTCCGCGTGCGGAGGTGCTTGCGGCTCAGCCGGCGGTCCAACCGCCGTCGATGTCCAGCACCTGTCCCGTGGCGTACGCGCACGTCGCCAGGAAGTACGCCGCGTCCGCCATGTCGTGCACGGTGCCCGGCCGCTTGAGTGGGACGTTGCTCACGAGCGCGTCCAGGAACGCGCCGACCTGATCCGCCGGGACGCCCCAGTCGATGGCCGTGTCGCGCGTCAGGCCGGGAGACAGCACGTTGACGCGGATGCCCTTGGGCGCCAGCTCCACGGACAGCGAGCGGCCCATGGCGTTGACCGCGCCGCACAGGCCCGCGCCGCCCGAGTAGTTCACCAGGGCCGTGTGGCCCGCGATGCCGGAGCACAGGATGATGGCGCTGCCCGGGGCCATCTTCGGCACCGCGTAATGGCAGGCGGAGAGCTGGCCGAAGAAGCGGTCGTTGAAGAGGGCTCGCCACGACTGCGAGGGCACGCCGTCCACCGGACCGAACACGGCGCCGCCCGCGCACGTCACCAGCAGGTCCACGCGCGGCACGGAGTCGATGAGCCGCTTCACCTGCGCGTCGTCGCCCACGTCGGTGACGACGCCCCGGGCGCCCCGGCCAATCCTCGCCGCCGCGTCCTCCAGGCGCTGCTGACGGCGCCCGGCGATGACCACCTCCGCGCCCTCGCTGGCGAAGCGCTCCGCGATGGCGAAGCCAATGCCCGTCCCACCGCCCGTGATGACCGCGATCTTCCCGTCCAATGCGCCCATGTGTGTGTCTCCCTGGAATGGCATACGGATGCCACAGGCACGGCTGGCAATGCCATGCAGCAGAAGGGCGTCATTCCCACCGCTCCTCGCGGACGCGCTTGCTGCCGCACCGCACCCCATGGAACGAAGTGCCCCATGCTCATCCTCCTGCGAGCCCTGGGCCTCTTCGTGCTGACCGCCGTGGCCGAAGTGGTGGGGTGCTACCTGACCTACCTCTGGCTGCGCGAGGGCCGATCTCCGCTTCTCCTCGTTCCCGCAGCCGTGAGCCTCGCCGCCTTCGCATGGCTCTTGACGCTCCACCCCACGGGGGCCGCGCGGACCTATGCCGCCTATGGAGGTGTCTACATCGCGGTGGCCCTGGCATGGCTGTGGGCCGTGGAGGGGGAGCGGCCCAGCACCTGGGACATCGTGGGGGCCCTGGTGGCTTTGACAGGGATGGCGATCATCGTCCTGGCGCCTCGCAGGTAGTCCTGCGTCAGGGCGTCCAAGAGCCGTGCGGGCCGCGTATGCCCCGGGGTGCGCGGCGCCCCCGGACCGGGGTAGACACACGGCATGTCCGCCCTGCTCGACAGCGGCGTGCGCCAGGGCGCCGAGGTGCGCTGCCCCGGTTGCATCCGCTTCATCCTCCCTGACGCCGCGTGCCCGCACTGCCTCTGTGGCGCCATCCCGCCGGAGCGCTATGGCTCCGCGCGCTCGCTGCTGAAGTCCGGCGTGGATCGCTTCGCCCTGGCGGCCCGCACCGCGGCGCTGGAGCCCGCCCAGGTGGCGGTGCTGGAGGCGCGCTACACACGGCAGTGGGGCGCGGTGCTGCACCTGGCCGAGGACGTGCGGCGCGTCGAGTCCCACCTCGTGCAGCGCGGCTTCACGCGGGAGCTGGAAGATTCATGGGCGCTGATCTTGCCCATCGAGGACTCGGCCCTGGCGGAAATGCTCGCGCCCTTCAGCCCGATGCCGGACTCGCTGGAGTGGCTGGCGGACAAGTCCCCGGATCCGACCCTGCGCCTCCTGGCCGCGCTCGCCGGGGTGCACCAGGGCGCCGGGTCGCGGGAGGCTCGCTACTCCGTGAGCAACCAGCTGCTGCACGGCGAGGGGCGCATGGCGGTGGAGGCCATGCTCGCGATGACGCGTTGGCGCAACGGCCTCTCCCCACGCCTGAGCGCCGAGGAGCGCGAGCGGATCCGCGCCCTGGCCCTGGGCGTGCTCCAGGTCCCGGAGCTGTCCGCGCGCGCCGCGGTCGCCTGGACGCGCGTGTCGCGTGAGGTGACGCCGGAGAGCGTCTCCGCCGCGCTGCACCGGGGCCTGTATGGCACCGACCTGGACGTCCGCTTCGAATGCGCCCTGTGTCTTCACGACGAGATGGAGGTCGCCCAGGCGCTGGACTCCCCCGACGCCAGCACCGCCCGCTTCGCGCGGCGCGTCCTGAGCCAGTGGGGCTCGCGCCGGCTGCTCGCGCGGTTGCGGCAGGACGGCGACGCGGCCTTCGCGAAGGAGGTCCTCCGCGAGCTCCCCTCGCCTCCACCCGAGGGCGCCCTGGAGGCGCTGCTCACCGTGTCCCTGCGCACGGTGGGCTCGCTCGCGGACGAGCTGCTCCGCTTCGCCAGGCAGCGCCCCTTCCGTGCGTGGGGACTGGAGGGGCAGCAGCAGTGGGCCCGTTGGGCCCGCTCGGCCCTGCGCGACCTGCCCGCGGAGACCGCGCTGGACTTCTTCGCCTGGGCCGCCACGCCTCCAGGCGACGACCCCGAGGCCCCCGAGGAGGAGGAGTCCGAGGCGATGTGGGCCTTCCTCGAGGAGACCGTGCACGCCATCGACCGGGGCGCGGCGAAGGACCGCACCGCGTGCTTCGGTGACTCCGCGTTCGCGCGCTTCCTCCACCACTCGGGCGTGGACGAACAGCGGCGGCTGAACGACTGGGCCCGCGACACGCACAGTGGAGAGGCCCTGCTGGAGGCGTTGGTCACGTTCCCTTCGCGGGCGCGGAACATGGGCCTGATGCCGGAGCGCAAGCACGAGGAGAAGCACCCCGACCCCGGTCACTCCGGCCGGTTGCTGATGGCCGTCTGGGAAGGTCCGGGCCAGCACCTGCTGGTGGCGCCGCTGTCGCGCGTGGTGCGCTCGTGGAGTTCGCTCTCCGGCAGCGAGATGCTCGTTGAGGCCGTCTGGCGGCGCTTCCAGTCCCACCCCGCCGAACGCGGTGACCTGCTCGTCGCGTTCAAAGGCTGGCGCGACCGCCTCTGGGAGTTCCAGTGCGAGGTGGAGCCGGACGCGCTCGCGCGCTTCCAGGCCTGGTGGCGGGTGGACCCCGAGGGGCTCTTCCAGCAGACGGCGAAGCTCCTGGACGACGTCCCGGTGGACGCACTGCCCAAGCGGCTGCGCGCCCTGTGGGACGCGGCGGAGGAGCTGGTGGGCACGCGCCCGCGCACCGCGTCCCTCTCCGTGTCGAAGGGCGCCATGGCGCTGCGCAACGGGCTGGAGTCCCGCGACGCCCAGGTGCTCCAGGTGCTGGACGTGGAGCTGGACCACTTCGAAGCGTGGCTCCCTGCCTTCGAGACGCGCGTCGTCACCACGCCGTCTCCGCCGGAGGAGTCGAACGTCCACCGCGACTTCCTGGACGACACGCACACCGCGCTGCGGATGATGCGCGAGCGCCGCGACCGAAGGCGCGACGACGAAGCACGCGAGCGGCAGCGCGAAATCGACCGGCAGGTGGCCGAGTCCCGCCGCCGGGACCAGGAGCGCCGGGCCGAGGTGGAGCGCCGCGCCGCCGAGGAGCGCGAGGCCCGTCAGGCCGTGGAGCGCGCGCAGCAGGAGACACTGGCCCGCGTGGAGGCGCAGCGCCTGCTGGTGACGCTCCAGCCCCGCGTGCCGCTCAAGCCCGTGGACCGCGAGGTGGTCTTCCCGGAGTCGGCCTTCCCCACGCTCGTGGACTACGCGCGGATGATCAAGGCGCTGCAGCGGGGCGGGGACGTGATGAAGCTCTTCGAAACCCTGGGGCTCACGCCCGCCACCTGGGCCGCGCAGGCCAACGCCTGGGGTCAGGTGATGGTGGGCCGCATGGAGCTGGGCATGCGCTTCGGGGAGCTGCTCGGGGCGCCCTGGGAGTGACGTCCCCGGACGCCGCCGTGCAAGCCTGAACCGCTACTGCGCGGTGGCGCCGCCGTCGAGGACCATCTCCGCGCCAGTCATCAGCTTGGACTCGTCCGACGCCAGGTACACCACGGCGTGGGCCACGTCGTCCGGCTCACCGAAGCGGCCCGCGGGGATGCCCTTGAGCATGCGCGCGCGCGTCTTGTCCGCCTGCCCGCCCGCCTGGGCCAATGCCTCCACCATGGCGGTCTCCACGTAGCCGGGGTGGATGGAGTTGCAGCGGATGCCGTAGCCCTTGTACGCGCAGTGCAGCGCGATGGACTTGGACAGCATGCGCACGGCGGCCTTGCTGGAGCAGTACGCGGGGAACTGCGGCACGCCCACGAGCCCCGCGATGGAGGAGATGTTGATGATGGAGCCGTTCTGGGCGCCGGACTCCTTCATCACGCGGATGCCGTGCTTGCAGCCCAGGAAGACGCCGTCCAGGTTGACCGCGTGGACGAACTTCCACTCGTCCAGGGACATCTCCTCCACGTCCTTCACGATGCCCATGCCTGCGTTGTTCACGAGCACGTCCAGCCGCCCGAACGTCTCCACCGTGCGCGCCAGCGCGTTCACCCACTGGTCCTCGCGGGTGACGTCCAGCGCGACGAACAGGCCCGCGTCACCCAGCTCCTCCGCCACCGCGCGGCCTTCCGCCTCGCGCCGGTCGGTGACCACCACCTTCGCGCCCTCGCGCGCGAGCATCCGCGCGGACGCGGCGCCCAGGCCCCCCGCGCCGCCCGTCACCAGGGCCACCTTGCCTTCGACTCGCTTCATGGTCGTCGTTCCTTCAAGTGAGCGGCGGGTGCTTCACGCCGCGGGGTTGGGGGTGAGCAGGACCTTGCCGTTGCGGCCCGGCTCCAGCGCGCGCTTCACCGCGTCCTGGATGCGCTCCAGCGGATAGGTGCCGTCCACGGGCGCCTGGAGCGTGCCCACGGCCATCAGCTCCGCCAGCCGCGCCAGCGTGGCGTTCTGCTCCTCGCGCGGGGCATCCCGCAGCCAGCGCGTCAGCCAGAAGCCGCGCAGGGTGACGTCCTTGAAGATGGAGGCCGCCGCGGACAGCTGGGGCCCCTTGCCGCTCATGGCGCCGTAGTTCACCAGCACGCCGCCCGTCGCCAGACAGTCGCCCACCCTGCGGGCGGAGTCCCCGCCCACCGCGTCGATGCCCAGCCGCACCTTCGCGCCGCCCGTGGCCGCGCGCACCTGCTTGGGCAGTTCATCCGTGTCCAGCAGCACCACGTCCGCGCCCTGGGCCTTGAGCTCGTCGGCCAGCTCCTGGCGGCGCACGACGTTGACGGTCTTCAGGCCCATCACCTGCGCCAGGGTGATGAGGTAGCGGCCCACCGCGGAGTTGGCGGCGTTCTGCACCACCCACTCGCCGGGCTGGAGCGTCACGAACTGACGCAGCATCAGATAGGCGGTGGGCGGGTTGATGAGCAGCATGCTCGCCTGGAGCAGGTCCAGACCCGGCGGCACGGGCAACAGCTGCGCGGCGGGCGCGGTGAGGTGGGTGCGCCACGTGCCCGCGCCCAGCGGCAGGAACACGAGGTCACCCACGGCCACGGCGTCGGAGCCCGCCACCTCCACCACGCGGCCCACGCCCTCGTTGCCGGGCGTGGCGGGCAGCTTGGGCAGCACGCCGTATTCACCGGAGAGGGTGAGCAGATCAGAGGGGTTGATGGGCGTGGCGAGCACGGCCAGCCGCGCCTCACCGGACTTCAGTGGCGTGGGGGACTCCTCCACCACCTGGGCGACGTCGGGGGGCGGCCCGAAGGCCGAGAAGCGCACTGCTTTCATGGCATTGCTCCCGCGCTGTGAAGGCGTCGCCACCCTAACCGCCTTCGGTCCTGCTGCCGAGCGTGCGCTGTCGCCCACGCGCGGCGTGCATCCGTTGGTGGAGGTATCCGCCCGGCCTGCATTCCCGCCCGGAGGGCGCGGCGCACTGTCCACCCGCGGACGCGAGAGGAAGGAGGCTACCGGCCGTCGACGATCGGGCCTCGCCATGAAGGTGGGGGCTGCACAGGTTCTGAAACGGACCCCTCGGTGGGGTGGGTGGGGA
>NZ_RAWK01000158.1 GCF_003612165.1 Corallococcus aberystwythensis
GTGCTCGGCGAGCCTGCTGAGCCCCGTCCCCAAGCCCACCGCGAAGCCCCTGCCCCCGGCCGTCGCGTCCATGCGCGAGCGCATCATCAAGGCCGCCGTGGCGTGCGACTACGCGGGCCTCCAGAAGCTGGGGGATGAGAAGGGCCCGAGCGTCCGCTTCTCCTATGACCCCGACCAGGACATGGCCACCACCTGGCGCATCCAGGAGGAGTGGAAGGACAGCCCGCAACCCGTGCTGGCGCGGCTGGTCCAGGTCCTCAACCTCCCCTTCTACCAGGAGGGCAATCTGTACTGGTGGCCCACCGCCTTCCGCGAGGGCGCCACCGAGGCGGACTTCGCCCTGCTCAAGGGCATCTACCCGGACTCGATGATCACCGACATGCGCAAGGAGAAGAGCTACATCGGCATGCGCGTCGGCATCTCCGTGGACGGCGACTGGCAGGCCGCCATCCAGGGCGACTGAGCCCTTTGCCCGGAGTCAGTCGCCGGTGACGAAGCGCGCGACGGCCTCCTGGACCTCCTCGTCGCCCATCATCGCGACGTGGTCCGCCTGCGTCTCCAGCCGGTCCACATGGATCGGCGGCGGAGGCAGCGCCCGCGCCGTCAGCACCGAGCCGTCGCCGTCCGCGAGCACCGGATCCTCGAACGTGGGCTTCCCGCCGATGACCCGGAAGGACTTGATCAACGGATGCCCCACGCCCACCACCGCCAGCGTGCGGAAGGGCGGCGGCGGCCCCTCGCGCTCGGAGAGCGCCCGCGCCAGCTCCGACCGCGCCGCCAGCATGCGCTCCAGCCACTGGCGATACGCCGGCAGCCCGCGCACGGCCGCATCCTGGAACACGCCCCATCCGCCGTCGACCCACGCGTCCGGCCGGTACGCGTCGAACGCCACCGGCTGGCCGCTCGCGTCCACGAAGAAGTCACTCTCCGCGGGCAACAGCTGGAACGCGGACGCGAACGTGAAGAGCGCCTCCGGGGACAGGAGCGCCCGGTTGCGCCCCACCGGCGTGCCCAGGGTGAAGTCGTCGAACATGCCCGGCGCTCCCCGGAACGGCGTGCCCAGGAACACCACGCGCTTCACGTGCCGCGCGCCCGCCCACGTGGGCTCGCCCGTGTCGTCGCCGGTGCCGTAGCGCAGGCAGTGCAGCGTGACGAGCCCGCCCATGCTGTGCGCCACCAGGTTCACCTTCACCTTGCCGCCCCGCGCCTCCGCGAGCGAATCCAGCAGCGCGCACAGCCGCTTCGCCGTCACGCGATTGTCCTGACGCCAGTCGTAGTCGAAGACCATGAAGCCAGGCAGGCGCTCGCGAGCGAACTCCAGGAAGCCCTTGTAGATGTCGTAGCGCGCCACCCACGGCAGCACCGTGAAGCGCGTCATCGGCCCGTCCACCTCCAGCGCCCCGTAGTTCGGCGTCGCCCGCTGTCCGGGAAAGGGCAGCGCCAGCGAACGCTCCCCGCGCGTCAGCAGGTCGCCCACGGACACCCAGGCCCGCTCGTGCTCCGCGTCCGCGGTCGCGAGGAACGACCCCCGGTAGCCATGGATGAAGACCGTCACCTCGTCGCCCGTGGGCGCGGGCAGCGCGACGCGGGAGGCGGTGCACGCGCTCAGCAACATCAGGAAGGGGAGCGGGAAGAGACGCATGCGGCGCACCGTCTCCCCCACGGCCCCCTCCACGCAAGCATCCCGGCATCGCGGGCCCTGACGCGTCAGCCCCGCCTCCAAACGCGTCAGGGCCTGGACTGACGGGTCAGGAATGCCCTCCCGGACAGCTGTGGATTCGCCGCAGGTCGGCTTGCATCCATTGGCCTGTCCCGTGCAAAAGGGCACGGTGCTGACCCGGTCCGGGTCAAGGGAGTTCGCACCATGGATGAGATTGTCGTTCAGTTGAAGTCACTTGCCCTGTCCGAAGCGCTTCCGCTGCTGCTCAAGGTCATTGGCGCGCTGTTCATCTGGTTCATCGGGCGGGTGATCATCGGCGGCTTCCGCAAGGTGCTGGACATGGGCCTGCAGCGGCGGCAGCTGGACGCCACGCTCATCCGCTACGTCGGCTCGCTCTTCACCGGCACGCTCACCCTGATGCTCATCGTCGGCATCCTGGGGTTGATGGGCGTGGAGACGACGTCCTTCGCCGCGTTGATCGCCGCCGCGGGTATCGCCATCGGCGCGGCGTGGTCCGGACTGCTCGCCAACTTCGCCGCGGGCGTCTTCCTGCTGGTGCTGCGCCCCTTCCGCGTGGGCGAGGAGATTGAAGCGGGTGGCGTCGTGGGCATCGTCCAGGAGATCGGCCTGTTCGTCACCACGCTCGACACGTCGGACCACGTGCGGATCTCCGTGGGCAACAACCAGATGTTCAGCGACAACATCGTCAACTTCAGCCACCACCCGCACCGCAAGCTGACGGTGAAGGTGCCGCTGATGCACGGCGTGGACGTGCGCGTGCTCCAGCATGCCTTGTTGGAGCGCATGTCCAGCGTGACGGGCGTCCAGGCGAAGCCCGTGCCCCAGGTGGAGATCGCGGAGTTCACGCTCCAGGGCCCCGTCCTGGCGGTGTGCATCTTCTGCAAGCCCACCGAGTACAACGACACGCAGGCCAACGTCGGCGAGGCGATCGCGGAGACCCTCTTCGTCGCGGGCTACACCGTGCCCACGCCCGCCGTCCTGGCTTCGCCGCTGGCGCTCGCGAAGGCGGGCTGAAGCGGGACACGCCCTTTCAGCGGGAGGCGCCCAGGCCTCCCGTCAGCGCCTCCAGCAGGGTTCTGGCATCGAAGGGGCCGTCGTGCCGGTGGCCGTTGGCGAAGAAGGTCGGCGTCCCGTTTACGCCGCTGCGCACGCCGTCCATGAAGTCCCGGCGTACACGCTCCTCGAACCGGTGTGAATCCAGGTCCGCGCGGAAGCGGTCCAGGTCCAGCGTCAGCGCCTCCGCGAGGGCCAGCAGCCCGGAGCGCTCAAGCCTGTCCTGGTTCTCGAAGAGCAGGTCGTGCATCCGCCAGAAGTGGCCTTGCGCGTCCGCGGCGTGGGCGGCCTCCGCGGCCTGGAGGGCTTGAGGGTGTGCCTGCGTCAGCGGGAAGTCGCGGAACACGAACCCCATCCGCGGCCCCATGCGCTGCTGCAGCTGCTTCACCTCCCAGTACGCCTGGCCGCAGTAGGGGCACTGGTAGTCGCCGTACTCCACCAGGATGACGGGCGCGTCGCGGGGGCCCTGGAAGCGCTCATCCGGGCCCGGCGGGGTGCGCAGCCGGCTCATGGCCTCACCTCCCGCGACGCCGCCTGCGCGGACAGGTGCTCCAGCGCGTCCAGCACGCCGTCCGCGCCGGGGTTCACCGACGGCGGCGACATGTGCGACCAGGCGATGACACCGTCACCCGTCAGCACGTAGAGCGCACGCTCGGAGACGCCCTCCGATTCGCGCCACGCCTGGTAGCACCGTGACATCTCCCCCTTGGGGTGGAAGTCCGCGAGCAGCGGGAAGCGCAGCTTGCGCTCCTTCGCGAACGCGAGGTGCGACCACACGCTGTCCACCGACACGCCGAACACCCGCGCGCCAAGCCGCTGCATTTCGGGGAGCAGCTCGTTGAAGAGGGCCAGCTCATCACTGCACACCGGGCTGAAGTCCGCGGGGTAGAAGACGAGCACGACCGGGGAGCCCGCGCAGTCCGCCAGGGAAACCGATGTGTCGGGCGTGGCCGCGAGCTGGAATGAAGGGGCCCGGCTGCCGGGAAGCAGCGGGCGTGACAGGGCAGGCGTGGAAGGGGCCATGGGAGTGGGGTCCTCGCTGTCCAGAATCTGGGCGGAGCCGACGGTGCTCGCACCAACCGGCCATCTGCCCCGGATCCTGTTCCCCCTCCAGGCGGGTGGACGACCCCGCGAGCTGGCTCCCCTCGGGAGGACGCCGGGAGTCCTTCCGGTGGTGAGTCCAGGGAGCCCGACTCTTCCCGCAAATACTTGAATTCGTTCGGGCTTCCGTCAGGCCGCCCCCATGACAGCTCGCTCGCCCACGCCATACTGTGGCCAGTGCGGATTTGACCCACCCTCGTGCTTCTCCCGGGAAAGCAGCGCAGGCGGCAATCCGGAATCACCCGCAGACCTGATTTCTCGCGAAGGCCACCTCACCCGGGTGGCGCACGCGAAGGCGTCCCCGAGCGCGGAGTACATGAGATGAGCAACGAGCTGTCGAAGCGGATCGCCAACCTCTCACCAGAGAAGCGCGCCGAGCTGCTCAAGAAGATGGCCGCGCAGAAGGCCGTCGCCGGCAACTCTGTACAAGGCCTCATCCCGGTGCGGGACCGCTCGCGCCCGCTGCCCCTGTCCTTCGCCCAGCAGCGCCTGTGGTTCATTGATCAGCTGGAGCCCGGAAGTCCCCTCTACAACGTGCCCATGGCGGTGCGCCTGGAGGGTGCGCTGGACGTGGCCGTGCTGGAGCGCGCGCTGCACGAAGTGGTGCGCCGCCACGAGGTGCTTCGCACCACCTTCCGCGTGGATGTCTCCGGGCACCCCGTGCAGGTGGTGTCGGCCGAGCCGATGCTCACGCTGGAGCACCACGACCTCACGGGCTCGCCGCGGGAGGAAGCCTGGCGGATGGCGCGCGAAGCAGCGGCCCGGCCCTTCGACCTCGCGACGGGGCCCCTGCTGCGGGCGCTGCTGCTGGCGTCCGGCCCGGCGGAGCACCTGCTCGTCGTGGTGGTGCACCACATCGTCTCCGACGGTTGGTCCATGACGCTGCTGGTGCGCGAAGTCGCGCTGCTCTACGGCGCGCTCGCGCGGGGCCAGACGGCACCCCTGCCGCCCTTGGGCGTGCAGTACGCGGACTTTGGCGTCTGGCAGCGCGAATGGCTGCAGGGCCCCCGGCTTCAGAAGCAACTCGATTACTGGAAGCAGCAGCTGGCCGGAGTGCCCTCCGCGCTGGAGCTGCCCACGGACCTGCCCCGCCCCGCGGCCCGCAGTGGCCGGGGCGCCCGCCACCAGCTCCTGCTGTCACGTGAGCTGACGGACGCGCTCAAGGCCCTGGCGCGGCAGGAAGGCGCCTCGCTGTTCATGGTGCTGCTGACGGGCTGGCAGGTGCTGCTGTCGCGCTACGCGGGGCAGGAGGACGTGACGGTGGGCTCGCCGGTGGCGGGCCGCACGCGCGGCGAGGTGCAGGGCCTCATCGGCCTGTTCGTCAACACCCTGGTGCTGCGCACGCAGGTCGAGCCCTCCGCGTCCTTCCGGTCGCTGCTGCACCAGGTGCGCGAGACGGTGCTCGCGGCCCATGAGCACCAGGAGCTCCCCTTCAACCGGCTGGTGGAGGAGCTGCGTCCGGAGCGCACCCAGGGGCGCACGCCGTTCTTCCAGGTGATGCTCACGCTCCAGGCCTCCCTGGGCGGCGCGGCGTCCGTGGAGGGCGTGAAGCTGGAGGCGATGGAGCTGGACACGCTCACGTCGAAGTTCGACCTGATGCTCCAGGTGCTGGAGACGGAAGCAGGCCTCCAGGGATTCCTCGAGTACGACACCGACCTCTTCACCGCGCCCACGATGGCGCGCATGGCGGAGCACCTGCGCGTGCTGCTGGAGGGCGCGGTCCGCCGTCCGCACGAGTCCATCTCCCGGCTGCCGCTGCTCACCAACGCCGAGCGCCACGAGGTGCTGAACACCTGGCAGCCGCCCCGCCCCGCCCCGCTGCCGTGGACGTCGCAGCACGGCGCCTTCGAAGCGCGGGTGGACCTCACGCCGGACGCGGTCGCCGTCCGCTTTGGCGACCAGTCCCTCACGTACGCGCAGCTGGAGGCGCGGGCGTCGCGGCTGGCGCGCCACCTGCGCCGGCTGGGCGTGGGGACCGAGGTGCGGGTGGGCCTGTGCGTGGAGCGCTCGCACGACATGCTGGTGGCGGTGCTCGCCGTGCTGAAGGCCGGCGGCACCTACGTGCCGTTGGACCCCGCGTTCCCCACGGACCGCCTGGCGTACATGGTGGAGAGCAGCGGGATGCCGGTGCTGGTGTCGCAGCGCTCGCTGGCCTCCATCCTGCCGCCGCATTCGGCGCGCGTGGTGCTGCTGGACGGGGACGCGGAGGCCATCGCGGCGGAGGACGGCTCGCCGCTGCGCGACGCGGTGCCCCCGGAGGCCGTGGCGTACGTGCTCTTCACCTCCGGCAGCACGGGCCGTCCCAAGGGCGTGCAGGTGCCGCACGGCGCGGTGGCGCGCTTCCTGGCGGCGCTGCGCGGGACGACGGGAATGTCCTCGAAGGACGTGCTGGTGGCCGTCACCACGCTGTCGTTCGACATCGCGGTGCTGGAGCTGTTCCTGCCGCTGTCGGTGGGCGGGCAGGTCGTCATCGCCTCGCGGGACATCGCCGTGGACGGCTCACGGCTGGCGGGCCTGCTCCAGCAGCGAGGGGCGACGGTGCTCCAGGCCACGCCCAGCACCTGGCGGCTGTTGCTGGAGACGGACTGGCGGGGCCCGGGGCTGACGGCGCTCACCGGTGGCGAGGCCCTGCCGCGCGAGCTGGCCGAGTCGCTGCTCCAGCGCTGCGGCGTGCTGTGGAACGTGTACGGCCCCACGGAGACGACGGTGTGGTCCACCGCGCACGCGGTGGCATCGGGCACGGGCAGCGTGCCCATCGGGCGGCCCATCTCCGGCACGCAGGTGTACGTGCTGGACAGCGGGATGAACCCGGTGCCGCGCGGCGTGCCCGGCGAGCTGTTCATCGGCGGCGAGGGCGTCACCCGGGGCTACCTCCACCGGCCGGACCTCACTGCGGAGCGCTTCATCCCGGATGCACACGGCGGAGTGCCGGGCATGCGCGTGTACCGCACGGGCGACCGCGTGCGGTGGGCCGCGGACGGCGTGCTGGAGTACCTCAACCGCGCCGACAACCAGGTGAAGCTGCGCGGCTACCGCATCGAGCTGGGAGAAATCGAAGCGGTGCTGAGCCAGGCCCCGGGCGTGCGCGATGCCGCCGTGGTGGTGCGCGGCAGCGCGGCCGACGCGCGGCTGGTGGGCTACGTGGTGGCGCGCCCCGGCCAGACGCTGGAGTCCCAGGCCCTGCGCGCGCTCATGAAGGAGCGGCTGCCTGAGTACATGGTGCCGTCCGCGCTCGTCGTCCTGGACGCGATGCCGCTGACGCCCAACGGGAAGGTGGACCGCAAGGCCCTGCCCGCGCCGGACCTCTCCACGGAAGCGGTGCGTGAGTTCGTCGCGCCCCGCACGCCGATGGAGGCCCAGGTCGCGGAGCTCTACGCGTCGCTCCTGCACGTGCAGCGGGTGGGCGCCACCGACAGCTTCTTCGAATTGGGAGGCCACTCGCTGCTCGCCACGCGGCTGACGTCGCGGTTGCGCACGGCGTACCAGGTGGACCTGCCGCTGCAGGCGTTGTTCGAGTCCCCCACCGTGGCGGAGCTGGCGGCGCGCATCGCGGCCTCGGCGAGGGACCCACGCTTCGCCGGTCCGCCCCCGGTGGTGCCGGTGCCGCGCACGCAGAAGCTGCCCACGTCCCTGGCGCAGCAGCGCATCTGGGTGCTGGAGCAGTTCGATCCAGGCTCGGCGGCCTACAACATGCCGTTCTCGCTGCGGCTGACGGGGCCGTTGGACCTGGAGGCCCTGCGCCGCGCGCTGGAGTGCGTGGTGCACCGGCACGAATCGCTGCGCACCACCTTCCGGCCTGACATGGACGTGCCGGTGCAGGTCATCGCGCCGCCCGAGCCGCTGATGCTGCCGGTGGTGGACCTGCGCGCCCTGTCTCCGGAGCAGCGCGACGCGGAAGTGAAGCGCCGCACGGACGTGGAGGTGCGCCACCCGTTCAACCTGGAGGTGGGGCCGCTGCTGCGCGTGTCGGTGCTGGTGCTGGATGTGCAGGAGCACCTGGTGCTGCTGACCCTCCACCACGCCGTCTTCGACGGCTGGTCCATGAGCATCCTGATGCGCGAGCTGTCGGAGGCCTACCGGGCCTTCGCCGCGGGGACGAAGCCCGCACTGCCGGCGCTGCCCTTCCAGTACGCGGACTTCGCGGTGTGGCAGCGCCAGTGGCTGTCGGGCGCGGAGATGGAGCGGCAGCTCGCGTGGTGGCGCCAGCAGATTGATGGGATGCCATCCGTGCTGGAGCTGCCCACGGACCGCCCCCGGGGGGCCCGTGAAGCACACCCCGGAGCCCTGCTGTTCATCGCGTTCCCCCTGGAGCTGTCGAAGGCCGTGGAGGCGCTTTGCGTGCGGGAGGGCATCACGCCCTTCATGTTCCTGCTCGCCGCGCTCCAGGTGTTGATTGGCCGCTACTCCGGGCAGGACGACGTGAGCATCGGCTCCTCCGTGGCGGGCCGCAACGACGCGGAGCTGGAGGGGCTGCTCGGGTTCTTCATCAACACGCTGGTGCTGCGCACCCGGATGGGCGGCGAGCCCACCGTGCGGGAGCTGCTGGGCCGCGTGCGCACCACCACGCTGGGGGTGCTGGCGAACCAGTACGTTCCCTTCGAACAGCTCCAGCCGATGCGCGACCTGCGCGCGTCGCCGTTGTTCAACGTGCTGTTCCTCATGCAGAACATCCCGGAGGTGGACCTGTCGCTCGGCGGCGTGAAGGTGCAGGTCGAGGAGCGCACCGGTGCGTCCGCGAAGTTCGACCTCACGCTCTCGCTGGCGCGGACCGAGAAGGGCTTCACGGGAGAGCTGGAATACGACACCGACCTGTTCGACAGGTCCACCGTCACGCGGATGATGCGGCACCTGCGGCTGCTCGTGGAGGGCTTCGTCGCGCATCCGGACCACCGCGTGTCGTCGCTGCAGTTGCTCGCGGGGGAGGAGCGCCAGCAGGTGCTGGTGGAGTGGAACGCCACCCGAGCGCCATTCCCCGAGGCGTGCGTGCATTCGCTCTTCGAGGCACAGGTGCACCGTGCTCCGGAGGCACTGGCTGCCGTGTTCGAGGGGGCGCAGTTGACGTATGCGCAGCTGGATGCGCGCGCCAATCAGCTCGCCCATGCCCTCCGCCGTCGCGGTGTCGGACCGGAGGTCCGCGTCGCACTCAGTGTCGAGCGCTCTCTCGATGTCGTCATCGGGCTCCTCGGCATCCTGAAGGCCGGTGGCGCCTGGGTGCCGGTGGATCCGCTCCTGCCGCGTGAGCGCCTGGCCTTCATGCTGGAGGACAGCGCAGCGCAGGTGCTCGTCACCCAGCAGCCGCTGGTGGACCGCTTCCCGGAGGCGCTGCATGCCCGCGCCCTCTGCCTGGACACCGAGCGGGAGTCGCTGGCGAACGAACCGACGGATGCGCCCGTGACGGGCGTGACGCCCGCGAACATGGCGTACCTGCTCTACACCTCGGGCAGCACGGGCACGCCCAAGGGCACGGCGGTGGAGCACCGCAGCGTCGCCAACCTCGTCACCCACGAGGCGGTGGCGTACGGCATCGGCCCCGGCAGCCGCGTGCTGCAGTTCGCGAGCCTCAGCTTCGACCTGTCCGTGGAGGAAATCTTCACGACGCTCTGCAACGGCGCGGCGCTGGTGCTCGCGCCGCTGGAGAAGCTGATGCCGGGCGCCCCCCTGCCCGTGCTGCTGCGTGAGCAGGAATTGAGTGTCATCAGCCTCACCCCCGCGGCACTCGCGGCCACGTCCTCCGAGGGGCTGCCCAAGGTGCGCACCGTCATTTCCGGCGGTGAGGCCCTGCCCGCGGATGTCGTCGCGCGTTGGGCGCCGGGGCGGCGCCTGCTCAACACCTACGGTCCCACCGAGGCCACCGTCATCGCCACCTTCGGCGAGGTGGTCCCGGACGGGAGCGTGCCGTCCATCGGCAAGCCGCTGGCGAACGTGCGCGTCTACGTATTGGACCCGCACGGTCAGCCAGTTCCAGTGGGCGTGCGCGGCGAGCTGCACATCGGGGGCGTGGGCGTCGCGCGTGGATACGCGGGACGGCCGGGCCTCACTGCTGAGCGCTTCATCCCGGATGCCTTCTCCGGTGAGGAAGGGGCTCGCCTCTACCGTACGGGTGACGTGGTGCGCTGGCGCGCGGACGGACAGCTGGACTTCGTCGGCCGTATCGACGCCCAGGTGAAGGTGCGTGGCTTCCGCATCGAGCTGGGCGAAGTCGAAAACGCCCTGCGCGCCGCCCCCGCCGTGAAGGATGCCGTCGTCCTCGCCCGCGAGGACTCCCCAGGGGACAAGCGCCTGGTCGCCTACGTCGTGGGCGAAGCGCTTGACGTCACCGCTCTCCGCGCCCACCTCAAGCAGCACCTGCCTGAGTACATGGTGCCTGCGGCCTTCGTGGCACTGGAGACGCTGCCGCTGACGTCCAACGGCAAGGTGGACCGCAAGGCTCTGCCCGTTCCTGATGCGGGCCTGCTTCGGGCCTCGCATGCCTACGAAGCCCCGGCAACGCCGCTGGAGGAGCAGCTCGCGGCCCTGTGGAGCGAACTGCTGCGCATCCCCACCGTGGGCCGCACGGACAACTTCTTCGAGTTGGGCGGTCACTCGCTCCTCGCCACCCAGTTGGTGGCCCGCTTGCGCGGTGCGCTCAACGTGGAGCTGCCCCTCCGCGCCCTCTTCGAGGCGCCCACCATCGGGGCACTCGCTGAGAGGTTGCAGCGGGCCTCTACCGGCAAGCGCCTGCCGCCGCTGACGCGTACGCGCACCGAAGGCCCCCAGCCGCTCTCCTTCGCCCAGCAGCGCCTCTGGTTCCTGGACCAACTGGCGCCGGACGACGCCTCCTACAACCTCCCCGTCGCGCTGCGCCTCCTGGGACGTCTGGACGTGGAGGCCCTGCGCCGCGCTTTCGAGGCACTCGTGGCGCGTCATGAGGCGCTGCGCACCACCTTCTTCGAAGAAGAGGGCCAGCCCTTCCAGCGCATCCATGCTCCGGCCGGGTGGTCGCTTCCGGTCGAAGACCTGTCCGGACTGGACGAATTCGCGCGCGAAGCGGAAACGTTGCGGCTTGCCACCCGTGAAGCCCGGCAGCCCTTCCATCTCGTCCACGGCCCGCTGCTGCGCACGACGCTTCTTCGCCTGGCCGAGGAGACGCACGTCCTCCTGATGACGATGCACCACATCGTCTCCGACGGCTGGTCCATGGGCGTTCTCGTGAAGGAGCTGGCCACGAGCTACGCCGCCTTCTCCGCGGGCCGGGAGCCCGCACTGGCATCGTTGCCGGTGCAGTACGCGGACTTCGCGCTCTGGCAGCGCCAGTGGTTGCAGGGCGAGACGCTGGACGCACAGCTGGGTTACTGGAAGCGGCAGCTCGCCGGTGCGCCTTCCGCGCTGGAGCTGCCCACGGACCGGCCGCGCCCGCCCGTGCAGTCCCGGCGCGGCGCAACGGTGCCCGTGCACTTCCCCTCGGAGCTGACGGACTCGCTGCGAAGCCTCGCCCAGCGTGAAGGCGCTACGCCCTTCATGCTGCTGCTCTCCGCCTTCCAGCTGCTCCTCTCGCGCTACTCCGGTCAGGACGACATCAGCGTCGGCTCTCCCATCGCCGGCCGCACCCACGCTGAAGCCGAAAGCCTTATCGGCTTCTTCGTCAACACGTTGGTGCTACGGGCCCACGTGCGCCCGGAGGAGACGTTCCGTCAGCTGCTCTCCCAGGTGAAGGCCACCACGCTCGCGGCCTATGAGCACCAGCACGTGCCCTTCGAGAAGCTGGTGGAAGTCCTCCAGCCCTCGCGCGACTTGAGCCGCAGCCCCCTCTTCCAGGTGATGCTCGTCCTGCAGAACGCCCCCGCCGAGGCACTGCGCGTGCCAGGCATGGCCTTCCAGCCCATCCCCCTGGAGGGCAACTCCTCCCGCTTTGATTTGGCCCTCACCCTCTTCGAGGTACCCCAGGGCCTCACCGGCTTCCTCGAGTACAGCACCGACCTCTTCGACGCCTCCACCGTCCAGCGTCTCATGGGGCACTTCGGTGTCCTCCTCGCCTCCCTCACCGCCCAGCCGGATGCACGCATCTCCGCCCTGGAGATGTTGAGCGTCGCGGAGCGGCAGCAGCTTCTCCTCGAGTGGAATGAGACGGACGTAGCCTTCCCCCGCGACACCTGCATCCACCTCGTCGTCGCCGAGCAGGCCCGACGTGCTCCGGACGCCGTTGCCATGCGCATGGGAGAGCGGAGCGTTTCGTACTCAGGCCTCGACGCCTGGGCCCACGCGCTTGCCGCCCAACTGCATGCGGCGGGTGTCTCCCGAGGCGACCGCGTCGCCGTCCTCGCAGAGCGCTCTCCTGAGTTGGTGGCGGGCCTGCTGGCCGTCCTCAAGGGGGGTGCGGCCTACGTCCCCATCGCACCGGGTGTCCCGGCTGAGCGCCTCGCCTTCATGCTGGAGGACAGCCGTGCGTCCGTCCTCCTCACCCAGCAGCACCTGCGTGACTCGCTTCCGGCTCTCTCCACGCGCGTCCTCTCGCTGGAAGCAGAGGCGGAGGTAACGCGGCAGCCGCTGCCGGTGTCCCCCGTGGGCCCGGAGGACTTGGCCTACGTCATCTACACCTCCGGCAGCACCGGCCGTCCCAAGGGCGTTGCCGTCCACCACCGCGCGTTGATGAACCTCGTCTCCTGGCACCAGCGCACCTACTCGCTGACGCCCCAGGACTCCACCGCCCTCACCGCGGGCGTCGCCTTCGACGCTTCCACCTGGGAGGTGTGGCCGTCGCTTGCTTCCGGCGCCAGCCTCGTCGTTCCGCCGGACGCCGTGCGTGCGGAGCCCTCCCAGCTGCTGCGGTGGATGGCCCGCGAAGCCATCACCACCTGCTTCATGCCGACGCCGCTGGCCGAGGCCGTGTTGCGCGAGGAGTGGCCTCGCCCCATGGCCCTGCGTGCCCTGCTGACGGGGGGAGACGCCCTGCACCACGGTCCGCCGCCTTCCGTGCCCGCAACCCTCTTCAACCACTACGGGCCCACCGAGAGCACCGTCGTCGCCACCTTCACTCCCGTCGCGGCCTCCGCACGCGACGACGGCACGCGGCCCCCCATTGGCCGCCCCATCGCCAACACCCGCACCTACGTCCTCGACGCCCACCTTCAGCCGGTGCCCATTGGCGTCTCCGGGGAACTCTTCCTCGCCAGTGAAGGCCTCGCCTGGGGCTACCTCGGCCAGCCGGCCCTGAGTGCCGAGCGCTTCATCCCCCACCCCTTCTCCACCACTCCAGGTGCCCGCCTCTACCGCACGGGCGACGTCGTGCGCTGGCGCGCCGACGGCCAGCTGGACTACCTCCAGCGGCTCGACTTCCAGGTGAAGGTGCGCGGCTTCCGCATCGAGCTGGGCGAAATCGAGGCCTCGCTCCTTGCCCATGCCTCCGTGCATGAAGCCGTCGTCCTCGCTCGCGAGGACGTGCCCGGCGACAAACGGCTCGTTGCATACCTCGTCGCGGTGGCCGGCGAGTCCCTGGACACCACGGCCCTGCGCGCGTTCCTCAAGGAGCGGCTGCCCGAGTACATGGTGCCTTCCGCCTTCCTCGTCCTGGAGGCCCTCCCCCTCAACGCCAACGGCAAGGTGGACCGGAAGGCCCTGCCCGTCCCCGACGCTTCGCCCCTCGCGGACTTCGTCGCCCCTCGCAACCCCACCGAGGAGAAGCTCGCGGACGTCTTCGCTCACGTCCTGCGCGTGGCGCGGGTGGGCATCCACGACGACTTCTTCTCCCTCGGGGGCCACTCGCTGTTGGCCACCCAGCTCGTCTCCCGCGTCCGCGCTGTCTTCGGCGCGGAGCTGCCCCTGCGCGCGCTCTTCGAAGCCCCCACCGTCGCAGCCCTCGCCGAGCGTCTGCGCACCGCCACCTCCGGCCCGCGCCTTCCTCCGCTTGTTCGCGTCAGCCACGAAGGCCCGCCGCCCCTGTCCTTCGCCCAGCAGCGGCTGTGGCTGCTGGATCAACTCCAGCCGGGCAGCGCCGCGTACAACATCCCCGCCGCCCTCAGGCTGAAAGGCCAGGTGGACGTCGAGTCCCTTCGCCGCGCCTTCGAGGCACTCGTCGCCCGGCACGAGACGCTTCGCACCACCCTCGTCCAGCACCAGGGCCAGCCCGCGCAGCGCATCCACGCGCCCACCGCGTGGACGCTGCCGCTGCTCGACGTCTCCTCACTGCCCGAGGCCCAACGCGACGAAGAGGCGCGGCGTCTGGCGACCGCGGAGGCCCGTCGTCCCTTCGACCTGGAAGCAGGTCCGCTGCTGCGCACATCCCTGGTGCGACTGAGTGACGCCGAGCACCTGCTGCTGGTGACGATGCACCACATCGTCTCCGACGGCTGGTCCATGGGCGTCCTCGTTCGTGAGGTCACCGCGCTGTATGCGGCGTTCCACGCGGATCAACCGCCCGCCCTCGCGCCGCTGCCCGTGCAGTACGCGGACTTCGCGGTGTGGCAGCAGGAATGGCTTCAGGGCGAAACGCTGGAGACCCAGCTCGCCTATTGGAAGGAGAAGCTCGCGGGCGCACCCGCCGCGCTGGATCTGCCCACGGATCGCCCGCGTCCGCCCGTGCAGTCGCATCGAGGGGCGTCGATCCCCGTGCGGCTGGACCTGCCCGTGTCCGAAGCACTCAAGGCCCTGGCCCAGCGTGAAGGTGCCACGCCTTTCATGTTGCTGCTCGCGGCCTGGCAGGTGCTCCTGTCGCGCTACTCCACGCAGGACGACATCAGCGTGGGCACGCCCATCGCGGGCCGCACGCAGGCGGAGACTGAAGGCCTCATCGGCTTCTTCATCAATACGCTGGTGCTGCGTACCCACGTCCGGCAGGAAGCGACCTTCCGGCAACTGCTCTCGCAGGTGCGCGGCACGACGCTCGCGGCCTTCGAGCACCAGCACGTCCCGTTCGAGAAGCTGGTGGAAGCCCTCCAGCCCGTGCGCGACCTGAGCCGCAGCGCGCTCTTCCAGGCGATGTTCTCCCTGCAGAACACGCCCATGGAAGCCCTGCGCGTGCCGGGCCTGTCATTCGAGCAGCTTCCGCTCGAAGCGAACTCGGCGAAGTTCGACCTGACGCTGACGCTGCAGGACTCCCCTCAGGGTTTCATGGGAGTCCTGGAGTACAGCAGCGACCTCTTCGATGCCTCGACCATGCAGCGCATGGTGGGGAACCTGGGTGTGCTGCTGGAGGCCATCGCCGCCCAGCCGGACTCGACGCTCGCGAGCCTGCCCCTGCTTACTGCTCCGGAGCTTCAGCAGCTCCTCGTCGAGTGGAACGGCCCCCGTGCGGAGTTCCCCCGCGACCTCTGCCTCCACGACGCCTTCAGCGCCCAGGCCCGTCTCACCCCGGACGCCCCGGCCGTCATCTGCCGTGATGAGCAGCTCACCTTCCGCGAGTTGGACACGCGCGCCAATCAGCTTGCCCACCGGCTGGTGAAGCTGGGCGTGGGTCCCGACGTGCGCGTGGTGCTCTGCGTGGAGCGCTCCGTGGAGGCCCTCGTTGGCATCCTCGGCACGATGAAGGCCGGTGGTGCCTACGTGCCCATCGACCCCAGCTACCCGCGTGAGTGGCTTGCTCACGTCCTCCAGGACACCGGTGCGCCGGTGGTGCTCACCCAGGAGCGTCTGCGCGACACACTGCCGCCGCACTCCGCCCACGACCTCTGCCTGGACTCCGACGCCGCTGAGCTTTCCCGTGAGGCGCGGGAGGCTCCGGCGACGTCAGTCACGCCGGAGCATCTGGCCTACATCATCTACACCTCTGGCAGCACCGGCCGCCCCAAGGGCGTGATGATTCAACACCGCTCCGTGCTGAACCTGCGCGTCGCACTCGCGGCCACCGTGCACGCGGGTGCCCCGCCCGGAGAGCGCGTCAGCGTCAACGCGCCGCTGTCCTTCGACGCCTCCGTCAAGCAGCTCATCCAGGTGCTCGACGGCCACACCCTCTGCATCGTCCCCGACGAGGCCCGCGCCGACGTGGGCGAGCTCGTCAACCGCATCGAGAAGGACGCGCTCGACGTCCTCGACTGCTCTCCCGCGCACCTGCGCCTCTTGGTGGATGAAGGCCTGTTGCAGCGTCAGGCCATCCCCAACCGCGTCCTCGTGGGCGGTGAGGCCGTGGACCCCGCCACCTGGCGTCACCTGGCGCAAGCCCCGCGCCCGCGCGTCTTCAACGTCTACGGCCCCACCGAGTGCACCGTCGACGCCACCGCTTGCGCCTTCGACGCCTCCCCCACGCCCACCATCGGCAGGCCCCTGCCCAACGTGCGCGTCTACGTGCTGGCCAGCACGCTGCGCCCGGTGCCCGTGGGCGTCGCGGGTGAACTCTTCATCGGTGGCGAAGGCGTTGCCCGCGGCTACCTCAACCGGCCGGAGCTGACGGCGGACCGCTTCATCCCGGATGGCTTCTCCTCCACACCCGGTGCGCGCCTCTACCGCACCGGCGACGTGGTGCGCTGGCGTGCGGACGGGATGCTCGACTACCTGGGCCGCGCTGACTTCCAGGTGAAGGTGCGTGGCTTCCGCATCGAACTGGGTGAAATCGAGTCCCGCTTGCTGGGACATCCCGCCGTGCATCAAGCCGTGGTGCTGGCGCGCGAGGACGTGCCCGGCGACAAGCGGCTCGTCGCGTACCTCGTGCCGGAAGAAGGCCAGTCTCTCGACGTCACGGAGCTGCGGACCTTCCTCAAGCAGCACCTGCCCGAGTACATGGTGCCCTCCGCGCTCATGGTGCTGGAGGCCCTGCCGCTCAACACCAACGGCAAGGTGGACCGCAAGGCCCTGCCCGCGCCCCAGGGCACCGCGCTCGCCTCCACCTACGTCGCGCCGGGCACTCCCGCCGAGGAGCAGCTCGCAGCCCTCTTCATGCAGGTGCTGCGCGTGGAGCGCGTGGGCATCCACGACGACTTCTTCGCCCTCGGGGGCCACTCGCTGCTGGCCACCCAGCTCGTCTCACGCATCCGCTCCACCTTCCGCGTGGAGCTGCCGCTCCGGGCGCTCTTCGAAGCCCCCACGGTCGCCGCCCTCGCAGAGCGCCTCCAATCCCAGACGCCGAGCGTCCGCCTCCCTCCGCTCACACGGACCCATGCGGAGGGCCCCCAGCCCCTGTCCTTCGCCCAACAGCGTCTCTGGTTCCTCGACCAGCTCACCCCGGGCGACGCGTCGTACAACATCCCTACGGCGCTCCGGCTCACCGGTCAGGTGGACGTGGAAGCCCTGCGCCGCGCGTTCGAAGCGCTCGTTCAGCGCCATGACTCCCTGCGCACCACCTTCCGCGAGCACCAGGGCCAGGCCACCCAGCACATCCACACGCCGGACTCGTGGACGCTGCCGCTCACGGACTTGTCCTCGTTGCCCGAAGCGCAGCGCGAAGCCGAAGCCCAGCGGCAAGTGGAAGCGGATGCACGTCAGCCGTTCGACCTGCAGCGGGGTCCGTTGCTGCGCACGGAGCTTGTGCGGCTGGCGGCCGAAGAGCACCTGCTGCTGGTGACGATGCACCACATCGTCTCCGACGGCTGGTCCATGGGCGTCCTCGTCCGCGAGCTGGTGGCCTTCTACGAAGCCTTCAGCACGGGCCAGACGCCCGCGCTTGCCCCACTCGCCGTGCAGTACACGGACTTCGCGGCATGGCAGCGCGACTGGCTCCAGGGTGAGACGCTCGACGCGCAACTGGGCTACTGGAAGGAAAAGCTCGCGGGGGCTCCGGCCACGATGGAACTGCCCACGGACCATCCGCGTCCGGCCATCCAGTCCCACGCGGGTGCGACCCACTCCGTGAAGATTCCCCAGGCGACGTCCGACGCGCTCAAGGCGCTGGCCCAGCGCGAGGGCGCCACGCCCTTCATGGTGCTGCTCGCGGCCTGGCAGGTGCTCCTGTCCCGCTACGCAGGCCAGGACGACGTCAGCGTGGGCTCGCCCATCGCGGGCCGCACCCAGGCGGAAGCCGAAGGCCTCATCGGCTTCTTCGTCAACACGCTCGTCCTGCGCTCACGCGTGACGCCCGAGAACTCCTTCCGCCAGTTGCTCGCGCAAGTGCGCGGCACGACGCTCGCGGCGTACGAACACCAGCACGTGCCTTTCGAGAAGCTGGTGGAGGTCCTCCAGCCCGTTCGGGACACCAGCCGCAGCCCCCTCTTCCAGGTGATGTTCGTCCTGCAGAATGCTCCCGGCGAAGCGCTGCGCGTCCCGGGCCTCACCTTCCGGCAGGTCGTGGCCGAAGGGCACTCCGCCAAGTTCGACCTCACCCTGACGTTGCAGGACTCTCCGCAGGGTTTCGTCGGCGGGCTTGAGTACAGCACTGCCCTCTTCGAGCGGAGCACCGTGGAGCGCATGGGCAACCACCTGCGCACGCTGTTGGAGGCCGTCGCCGCGAAGCCCGAGCTGCCCGTGGCCGAACTGTCCCTCCTCTCCAGCGACGAGCGTCAGCGCATCCTCGTGGAGTGGAACGACACCCGCGTGGCGAGCCCCATGGACGTCCCCGCCCATGTCCACTTCTCCCAGCAGGCCCAGCGCACGCCGCACGCCGTGGCCCTGGTGCTGGGGAACGCGACGCTGACCTACGGACAGCTCGAGGCCCGAGCCAACCAGCTCGCCCACCACCTGCGAGCCCTCGGAATCGTCCCTGGCGCGCGAGTCGGCCTCGCCGTCGAGCGCTCCTTCGAGATGGTGACGGCGCTGCTCGCCATCCTCAAGGCAGGCGCGGCCTTCGTCCCGGTGGACCGCAATGCGCCCATGGAGCGCATCGCGATGCTCCTGGAGGACGCCGACGTCGGCGTGGTGCTCACGCATCAGCCCTTCGCCTCGAAGCTGCCCGCTTCCGGCACCCGCGTCTGGCTGGATGAACAGCAGGACGTCATTGCCGCGCTGCCCACGCACGCCCCCGATGTCCGCGTGGACGGCGAAGCCCTGGCCTACGTCATGTTCACGTCGGGCTCCACGGGGCGCCCCAAGGGCGTCTGCGTGCCCCACCGGGGCATCACGCGCCTGGTCCTGGGCAGCACCCTCATGCGCTTCGGGCCTGACGAGGTGTGGCTGCAGATCGCGCCTGTTGCCTTCGATGCGTCCACGCTCGAAATCTGGGGCGCGCTGCTGCACGGCGCGAAGCTCGTCCTTGCTCCGCCCCACGCCTTGTCACTGGAGGAACTGGCGGAGCAGGTGCGTCGCCACGGCGTGACGACGCTGTGGCTGACGACCGCCCTCTTCGAGCAGATGGTCCTGCACCAGGGTGAAGTCCTGGCGGAACTGCGCCAGGTCGTCACGGGCGGAGACGTGATGCCCTGGCCCCGCATGCGCGATCACCTCGCGCGCCTCCCTGAAGGCGCGACGCTGGTGCATGCCTACGGCCCGACGGAGAACACCACCTTCTCCACGACGCTGCCGTTGCACCGCGACACGCGCGTGGAGGGCCCCGTGTCCATCGGCCGTCCCATCCAGAACGCCACGGCCTACGTGTTCGATGCGCACCTGCACCCGGTGCCCGTGGGCGTCGCGGGCGAGGTGTACGTGGGAGGCAGCGGTCTGGCTTGGGGCTACCTGCACCGCCCCGAGCTGACCGCGGAGCGCTTCGTCCCTCATCCCTTTGCCACCACTCCGGGAGAGCGCCTCTACCGCACGGGTGACAAGGCCCGCTGGCTGCCCGATGGCACGCTCGACTTCCTGGGCCGCGTCGACTTCCAGGTGAAGGTGCGCGGCTTCCGCATCGAGCTGGGTGAAATCGAAGCCGCGCTGCGCTCCGCCGCCGGCGTCAACGAGGCCGTCGTCGTGGCCCGGGGCGCGGACGCGGACAAGCGCCTCATCGGCTACGTCACCGCACGTGAAGGCCACGCCCTGGACACCGATGCGCTCAAGGCCAGCCTCAAGCAGCGGCTGCCCGAGTACATGGTGCCCTCCGCGCTCGTCATCCTCGACACGCTGCCCCTCAACGCCAACGGCAAGGTCGACCGCAAGGCCCTGCCGGATCCCGTGGACACGTCTCGGGCTTCTGCCTTCGTCGCCCCCCGGACCGTCACCGAAGAGCAGCTGGCGGCCCTCTTCACGCAGGTGCTGCGCGTGGAGCACGTGGGCATCCACGATGACTTCTTCGCCCTCGGGGGTCATTCGCTCCTGGCCACCCAGCTTGTCTCGCGGGTGCGAGCCACCTTCCGCAGGGAGCTGCCCCTTCGCGCGCTGTTCGAAGCGCCCACCGTGGAGGCCCTCGCCCGGCGCATCGACTCCGAGGGACTCACCGCACCGTCGATTCCCCTTCGTGGTTCCGCGACCCGCGGCGATTCGGAGCCCGTATCCTTCGCACAGCAGCGGCTGTGGCTGTTGGATCAGCTCCAGCCGGGGGACGCGTCCTACAACCTCCCCACCGCGCTCCAGCTTTCGGGACACGTGGACGTGGAGTCCCTGCGTCGCGCCTTCGAGGCGCTTGTCACCCGCCACGAAGCCCTGCGCACCACCTTCCACGAGCACCAGGGCCGGCCCACGCAGCGCATCCATGTTCCGGTGAACTGGACGCTGCCTGTCGTGGATCTCTCCGCCCTGCCTGATCCACAACGGCAAGAGGAGTCCCGGCGGCTGGCCGATGCGGAGGCCCGTCGTCCCTTCAGCCTCGACGCGGGCCCACTGCTGCGCAGCATGCTGGTTCGCCTGGCCGAGGACTCACACCTGCTGCTGGTGACGATGCATCACATCGTCTCCGACGGCTGGTCCATGGGCATCCTCGTCCGTGAAATGGTGGCCCTCTACGAGGCCTTCACCACGGGCAGCACGCCCGTCCTCACGCCGCTGCCCGTGCAGTACGCGGACTTCGCGGCCTGGCAGCGAAATTGGCTCCAGGGTGAGGTGCTCGACGCGCAGCTGGGTTACTGGAAGCAGCAGCTCGCAGGGGCTCCGGCCGCGTTGGAGCTGCCCACGGACCGTCCGCGTCCGCCCGTGCAGTCCCACCGGGGTGGCACGGTGGACATGCGGATTCCCACGCCCATCGCGGAGGCTCTCAAGTCCCTGGCGCAGCGTGAAGGCGCCACGCCCTTCATGACGCTGCTGGCGGCATTCCAGGTGCTCTTGTCGCGCTACTCCGCGCAGGATGACATCAGTGTGGGTTCGCCCATCGCGGGCCGTACCCAGGCGGAGACCGAAGGCCTCATCGGCTTCTTCATCAACACCCTGGTCCTGCGCGCCCAGCTGAACCCGCGCGCGACGTTCCGTGAGCTGCTGGCGCAGGTGCGAGGCACGACGCTCGCGGCGTACGAGCACCAGCACCTGCCCTTCGAGAAGCTCGTCGAAGCCGTGCAGCCCACGCGCGACCTGAGCCGCAGTCCGCTCTTCCAGGCCCTGTTCGTCCTGCAGAACACGCCCACCGAGGCGCTGCGTCTGCCCGGCTTGTCGTTCCAGGCACTCCCGCTGGAAGCACACTTCGCCAAGTTCGACCTCTCGCTGGGTCTGCGTGAGGGAAAGGATGGCTTCGTCGGCACGCTGGAGTACGCGACGGACCTCTTCGACGCGGAGACCATCCAGCGCATGGCCGGGCACTTCGGCGTGTTGCTGGAGGCCATCGCCAAGACGCCGGACACGAAGCTGGGTGACTTGCCCCTGCTGACCGGCTCCGCGCGACAGCAGCTCCTTGTCGACTGGAATCAGGTAGCAGCCCTGGCGATTCGCGAGCCGAGCATCCCCGCGATGGTGGAGGCCCAGGTGCGCCGCACGCCGGATGCCGTGGCCATCATCACGCCCGAGCGGCAGCTGACGTACCGTGAGGTAGAGGCCAAGGCCAACCAACTGGCTCATCGCCTGCGCGGTTTGGGCGTAGGCCCCGAAGTCCGCGTCGGACTGTGCGTTGAGCGTACCGAGGACCTCGTCATCGGCGCCTTGGGCATCCTCAAGGCTGGCGGCGCGTACGTGCCGCTGGATCCCAGCTACCCGCGTGAGCGTCTGGGCTGGCTGCTGGAGGACGCGCAGGGTCCCGCCCTCGTGGCGCATTCGCATCTCTTGAAGGCCCTGCCTGAAACGTCCGCAACGCCGGTGTGCCTCGACTCGGATGCGGAGCTGGCGAAGCAGCCCACCACGGCGCCTGCCGTGGACATCCACCCGGGCCATCTCGCCTACCTCATCTACACGTCCGGCAGCACCGGCCGTCCCAAGGGCGTCGCCATCTCCCATGGCAATGCCGTGGCCTTCCTCCACTGGGCGCTGGCAACGTTCTCCCCGGAGGAGTTGAAGGGCACGCTCGCCGCGACGAGCCTCAACTTTGACCTCTCCGTCTTCGAGCTCTTCGCTCCGCTCTCAAGTGGCGGCGCGGTGGTGGTGGCGCGTAACGCCCTGCACCTGGCGGAGCTGCCTACTGCTTCCCACGTCACCCTCGTCAACACGGTGCCTTCCGCCATGGCGCAGCTGCTGCGCTTGAACGCGGTGCCGCCGGGCGTGCGCGTCATCAACCTCGCGGGTGAAGCCCTGCCGGAGACGTTGGCGAAGCAGGTCTACGCCGTCCCCACGGTGCAGAAGCTCTACAACCTCTACGGGCCCTCCGAGGACACCACCTACTCCACTGCCTCTCTCGTTGGCCGTGACGAGGTGCCGCTTATCGGCAGGCCCCTGCCCGCGACGCGCGCCTATGTGCTGGATGCTTCGTTGCAGCCGGTGCCCGTAGGCGTCGCAGGCGAGCTGTACCTCGCGGGTGAAGGCCAGGCTCGCGGATACCTCCTGCGTCCGGAACTCACCGCGGAGCGCTTCCTCCCGGAACCCTACGGACCTCCGGGTGGCCGCATGTACCGCACGGGCGACCGCGTGCGGTACCGCCTGGACGGACGGCTGGAGTACCTCGGCCGCATCGACTTCCAGGTGAAGGTGCGCGGCTTCCGCATCGAACTGGGCGAAATTGAAGCAGGCCTGCGCCGTGCGCCAGGACTCAAGGACGCCGTTGTCGTCGCCAAGGGTGAGGCCGCGGACAAGCGGCTGGTTGCGTACGTCACGCCCAAGGCAAATGCCTCGCTGGAAGTGGAAGCCCTCAAGGCGCATCTGCGCCAGGGGCTTCCTGAGTACATGGTGCCCTCCACCTTCGTGGTGCTGGACGCCTTGCCTCTCAACGCCAACGGTAAGGTGGACCGCAAGGCACTCCCGGAGCCGGAGGCGCCGCAGTCCGGCAGCACCTACGAAGCACCTCGCACGGAAGCCGAGGCGAAGCTGGCGTCCATCTGGGCGGAGGTGCTGCGTCTGCCCAAGGTGGGCGTGAAGGACTCCTTCTTCGAACTGGGCGGCCACTCGTTGCTGGCCACGCAGGTGGTTTCACGCGTGCGCTCAGAGTTCGGCGTGGAGTTGCCTCTGCGCGCCCTCTTCGAGTCCCCCACCGTGGAGGCGCTCGCCCACCGCCTGACGGGCCTCACCCGCGCCAGCGCTCCGGCCCTCACCCGCGTCGCGCATGACGGCCCGCTGCCGCTCTCCTTCGCGCAGCAGCGGCTGTGGCTCATTGACCAACTGGAGCCGGGCAGCGCCCTCTACAACGTGCCCGTCGCCGTCCGACTGGAAGGTGCCCTGCGTCCCGACGTGCTGGAGCGCGCCCTGCAGGAAGTCGTGCACCGCCACGACGCCCTGCGCACCACCTTCGCCCAGGTAGAAGGAGAGCCCGTCCAGCGCATCCACGCGGACAGCCCCCTGCCGCTGGGCCTCGTGGATCTCTCGGACGTACCCGAAGCCCACCGCGAGTCCGAGACACGGGCCCGTGTGGAGGCGGAGATGCGCAGGCCCTTCGACTTGCGCACCGGCCCTCTCCTCCGCACGCTTCTCTTCAAGCTGTCTGGCGACGAGCACGTCCTCGTCGTCACCCTGCACCACATCGTCTCCGACGGTTGGTCGCTGGGGGTGCTGGTGCGGGAAGTCGCCGCCCTCTACACGGCCTTCTCCGCCGGCCAGCCGTCGCCCCTGCCCGCC
>NZ_RAWK01000159.1 GCF_003612165.1 Corallococcus aberystwythensis
CCCAACCCCAGCACCCCGCCCACGAGCGACAGCATCACCGCCTCCGTGGCGAACTGGCCCAGGATGCGGCGGCGGCGCGCGCCCAGCGCCTTGCGGATGCCAATCTCCCGCGTCCGCTCCGTCACCGACATCAGCATGATGTTCAGGATGCCGATGCCGCCCACCACCAGCGACAGCAGGCACACGCCCACGCCCGCGAACGCGATGACCTGCGACAGCTCGTTGAAGGACGCCGTCATGGACTCGTTGGTGTGCACCTCGAAGTCGTTCGCCTCCTGCGGCGTGAGGCCCCGGCGGCGGCGCATCAGGTTCACCACCTCGTCCTGCGCCTTCTGGAACGAGTCTCCGTCACGCGCCTGGACGTCGATCTCCACCGAGCGGTTCTTGCCGTAGAACTGCTGGAAGGCGCGCATCGGGACGATGGCCTGGTTGTCCTGGCTGCCCATCCCCATGACGCTGCCGCGCTTCTGCAGCACGCCAATCACCTGGAACGGCCGGCCCTGCAGCCGCACCTCGGAGCCCACCGGATTCATGCCCGGGAAGAGCGTGTCCGCCAGGTCCACGCCAATGACCATCACCGGGCGGCCGTCCAGCGTCTCCGTCTCGTTGAAGAAGCGGCCGTTCGTCACGACGACGCCGCTCGTCACCAGGTACGTGGGCTCCGTGCCCAGGATGCTCACCGAAGGGGGCGTCTCCCGGAACGCCGTGGTCAGCTTCTTGCCCCACTCCTCGGCCATGGGCGTGGCCGCGCCCACCGACGGACACGACTCCAGGATGGCGCGCACGTCGTCGCCGAGCAGGTCCTTGCGCCGGGCGTACTTCGCCCAGTTGATGCGGCCGAAGCCGCTGGGCCACTTCGTCACCTCGAAGGTGTGCGCGCCCAGACTGCCCAGGTTCTTGTTCACCTGTTCGCGCAGGCCTTCGATGAGCGCCATCATCGTGATGACGGTGGCCACGCCAATGACGATGCCCACCAGCGTCAGCAGCGAGCGCAGCGGGTTGCCCAGGAAGGTGCCCACCGACAGCCGCAGGTTGTCCAGGAAGGCACGCATCGCGCTATTCGTAACGGAGCGCTTCCACCGGGTCCAGCTTCGCCGCCCGCGCGGCCGGCCAGATGCCGAACAGCAGGCCCACCAGCGCCGCGAACGCCACCCCGCCCACCACCGTGCTCGGCCGCACGTCCGCCGCCAGCGGCGTGATCAACGACACGACCTTGGCCGTCCCCAGCCCCACGACCGTCCCCAACAGGCCTCCCACCGCGGACACGCTGGAGGCCTCCATCAGGAACTGGAGCACGATGGTGCGCTGACGCGCGCCCAGCGCCCGCCGGACGCCAATCTCCCGCGTCCGCTCACGCACCGACACCAGCATGATGTTCATGATGCCGATGCCGCCCACCAACAGGGTGATGAGCCCCACGCCCGTGGCCACCGCGTAGAGCGCGCCGGTGAGCTGCTCGTAGGTCGCCGCGAGCGAGTCCGTGCGGTTGACGTTGAAGTCGTCCGGCTGGCCCGGCGGCGTCGCGCGCACGCGCCGCATGATGCCCACCAGCTGGTCCTCCACCTTCGCCATCTGGCCCGCGTCCGCCACGGCGATGGCGATCTGCATGGGCCGCCCCTTGCCGAAGCTGGAGTTGAAGGTCTTGAAGGGCATGAACACGGACATGTCCATGTTCTCCGCCACGACCTTCCCCTTGCGCCCCAGCGTGCCCACCACCTGGAAGGCCCGCCCGTCGATGCGCACCGTCTGCCCCAGCGGGCTGATGCTGGGAAAGAGCGAGGCGGCCACGTCCGCGCCCAGCACCGCCACCGCCCGGTTCACCTCTTCGTCCGCGCGGGTGAGGAACCGCCCGGACACCACCTCATAGTTGCCAATGGAGAGGTAGTCGCTCCACACGCCGTTGATGCGCACGTTGGAGACCTGGAGGGCGCCGTGCGCCACGTCGGACGTGCGCATCACCGCCGGGGAGATGGCGGTGATGAAGTCCGCCTGGGCGCGCAGCTGCGCCACCTGCTCCAGCGTGAAGTTCTTCCGGTTGCGGTAGAGCCACCAGTTGCCCTTGATCATCCAGGGGTACTTGGAGATGAACACCGTGTTCGCCCCCAGGGTGGCCAGCTGCTTCTCGAACGACGAGTTGAGCCCCTGGATGATGCCGACGATGGCCAGCAGCGTGGCCACGCCAATACCAATGCCCAGCGTCGTGAGCACCGTGCGCATCCGGTTCGCGCGGAGGGAGAGCACCGCGATGCGGGCCCCCTCCAGCACGTCCACGCGGAAGCCCTGCCCGAACTTCACGCGGTGCCCGCCTGCGGCACCCCGTGTACGCCCAGCGCCACCTGCGGCCCCGGCCCGTCCGCGACGATCTCCCCGTCGCTCAACCGGATGGCCCGGGGACATCTCGCGGCCAGCTTGGGCTCGTGCGTGACGAGCACCAGCGTGTGCCCCGCGCGGTGCAGCTGCTCGAAGAGCTTGACGATCTCCTCGCCCGTGGCCGAGTCCAGGTTGCCCGTGGGCTCGTCCGCCAGGAGCATGGACGGCTCCGACACCAGCGCCCGCGCGATGGCCACGCGCTGGCGCTGACCGCCCGACAGCTCGTTGGGCCGGTGGTGCATGCGGTGCGTGAGCTGCACCTTGTCCAGCGCCGCCTTCGCCCGCTCGCGCCGCTCCTTCGCGCCCATGCCCCGGTACACCAGCGGCAGCTCCACGTTGGCGAGCGCCGTCTCGCGGGGGAGCAGCTGGAACGTCTGGAAGATGAAGCCGATTTCGACGTTGCGGATGACGGCCAGGTCGTCGTCGTCCATGCGCGACACGTCCTTGCCGTTGAGCATGTAGCGGCCGCTCGTGGGCGTATCCAGGCAGCCCAGCACGTTCATGAGCGTGCTCTTGCCGGAGCCGGACTGGCCGATGATGGCCACCCATTCCCCGCGCTGGATGCCAAAGGACACGCCGCGCAGCGCGCGCACCTCCTCACCGCCCACGAAGAAGGCCCGCGTGAGCCCCTCCACCTGGATGAGGGGGCCGGCGTCCGGTGCAGGGGATGACGTCACGACTTGCCCTTCGCCGCGGCCTTCTCCGGCTCGCGCACCGCGTCCCCGTGGGACAGCTCCTTGGACAGCGTGCGGTAGGGGCCCTCCACCACGCGGTCACCGACCTGCAGGCCCTCCAGCACCTCCAGCTCCGTGTCGCTGGCGATGCCCGTGCGCACGCGGCGCACCTGCGCCTTGTTGTCGTTGTCCACCACGAAGACGACCTTGGCCAGCGCCTCCGTGCGGCGCTTGGCGGTGAGCGACGTGCCCTCCACCGGCGCCTGGTAGTCCGGCAGCGAGCGCTCCGCGCGCACCGTGACGGCCTGGATGGGCACGAGCACCGCGTCGTTGTGCGTCTCCGCGCTGATGCGCGCCTCGGCGCTCATGCCGGGGAGCACGCCCGGCGGACGCGCGTCCAGGGCGACGGTGATGGGGAAGCTGGTGACTTCGGCCTCCGTGCCCGGGTTCTTGATGGTGGCCTTCTGGGCGATCTCCACCACGGTGCCGGTGAAGGACTGGCCCTCCAGCGCGTCCAGCGTCACCTCCGCGGGCTGGCCGTACTTCAGGTGCACCACTTCGTGCTCACCCACCTCGAACTTCACCTCCATCTGGTTGAGCGCGGCGATGGTCATCACCACGTCCTCGGAGAAGTCCGAGCCGCGCACGCGCTCGCCCACTTCGCGCGTCAGCTCAATCACGTTGCCGTCGATGGGGGACAGCAGCGTGGTGCGCGCCAGGTCCGTGGACGCCTGCTCCAGGACTGCGTTGCTCTGGGCCACGCGCTGCCTGGCGGCCGCGAGTCGCGCTTCGGCGGTGTCCGTCACGGCCTGGGACTGCTCCACCTCCGCGGCGGACGCGAGCCCCTTCTCCGCGAGCCCCTTCACGCGGACCAGCTCCGCGCGCTGGCGCGCGGTGTCCACCTCCGACACCTGGACTTCGGCGCGGGCCGCGTCGCGGGACGCGGTGGCCTGCTTCACGGCCGCCTCGTAGTAGCGCTTGTCGATCTGCCCCAGCACCTGTCCCTTGGTGATGGCGTCGCCGTCCTTCACCTTGAGGGCGACGAGGTCGCCGGACAGGTTGGAGGAGATCTTCACGGTGGTGGCCGCCTGCACCTTGCCCGCACCGGTGATGGTGCGGGTGATGGTGCCCTTGCGGGCCTTGGCCATCTGGACTTCCTGCGTCGGGGGGGGCCGGTCACGCAGGCCGCCCACGGTGATGGCCACCGCTCCCAGCAACAGCGCGCCGGCGATTGCCGCCTTCCACCACGTCATTGTGATTCTCCCGGGTTCAGCGTGCCCATGGCCCGGAACAGGGCATAGCGGGCGATTTCGACATCAATGCGGCTCTGGAGCAACACCAGCTCCGCCTGGGTCAACTTGAGCTGCGCGTCCCGCACGTCCAGCGTGGAGCCGGCGCCCGCGCGGAAGCGCTCTTCCGCCAGCGCCAGGCCCTGCTGGGCGACCGCGCGGTTGTCCGTCGCGAGCTTCGCGGAGGCAATCTGTCCGTCCAGCACCTGGTGGGCGCGGCGCACCTCCGCCTCCAGCTCCCGCGCCGTCTGCGCGAACGTCAGCTCCGCCTTGCGGATGTTGATCTGGGCGCGCGCGGACTGGGCGTCGGTGTTGAAGCCGTTGAACAGGTCCCACGTCAGATTGATGCCGCCGCTGAAGATGTTGCCGTAGCCGGGCTCGCTGAAGAACGGGCCCGGGGCCTGGCTGTTGTGCGAGTACTGCGCGGACAGGCCCACGCGGGGGATGTAGTCCCCCTGCACGATGGCGCGCTGCAGCTCCGCCACGCGCACGCGCTGCTGGAGCGCCTTGAGCAGGGCGCGGTGCTCGCGGGCCTGCTTGAGGGCGACATCCAGCGCGGGCGCGGGCGCGGGCTCCTGCTGGAGCACGCCGGGGTCCACCGCCTGGATGAGCTCGGTGCCGGGGCGCGCCAGCCACACGGCCAGCTGCACCTGGTCCGCCACCAGCTGGTTCTGGCGCTGCACGATGTTGATGCGGTCGTTGCCCAGGTTGACCTGGGCGGCGATCTCCTCGGACTTGCCCACGCGGCCCGCATGGAAGAGGGCGCGCGCGCGCTCCAGCTGCTCCTCGCTGCTCTTCGCGGTGGCGTTGAGCACGTCCAGCGTGGCCTGGGACAGGAAGAGGTTGAAGAAGCGGCGGATGGCCTCCAGCTCGGAGGTGTCCGCCTCTTCAATGGACTGGTTGCGCGTGGCGTCCACGTTGACGCCTGCCTGCTCCAGCTGCTTCCAGAGGCCGCGGTTGTAGATGACCTGCGACAGGCCCAGGGACGCGGAGTAGCTGTCCGCCGTGTTGGAGCTACTCACCACCTCGCGCGTGACGGTCTCCGTCTCGCTGATGGGAACGCTGAAGACCTGCCGGCGCCGGCCCAGGTAGTTGAGGCTGGGGCCCAGGTTGAGCTGCACCTGGGGCAGGAGGCCGGAGCGCGCCACGCGCTGGTCCTCCTGGGCCACGGCGACGTCCAGCGCGGCCTGGAGCGCCTGGGTGTTCTTGCGGCCCAGCTGGCGCGTCTCCTCCAGCGTGATGGGTGTGGCGGAGAGCAGCGCCGCGACGACGAGGAAGCCGCTCATTGGCCACCGCCCGCGGGCAGGCCGATGAAGAAGACGCCGACGAACATGAGGTAGAGCACTCCGATGAGCACCAGCGAGCGCCCCAGGCGCATACCGGTGGCGGTGGAGAAGCCCACGCCCAGCAGGCCCACGCTCCACAGGTTGAAGAAATCCGCGCCCTTGAGCACGCGCTGCATCTTGGGCGACAGGCCGTCCAGCAGGGCCAGGCTGGAGGGCACGAGCCGCGCCGCGCGCAGGTCGGTGAGCGAGTGCTGGTAGCCCGCGCACACCGCGTAGATGAGGTGGTAGAGCGCGATGGGCAGCAGCGCCACCGCGGCGGCCGCCATCAGCTGCCCGAAGGCCGCGGGCTTGTTGAAGAGCCAGGCCGTGACCCAGAGGATGCACGCGAGCGCCAGCACCATCAGGGGCATCACGATGAGCCCGTTGGCGATGCCGCCCACCAGCGCCTTGCGCGACGCCGTTTGAATCTGCTCAGCGATGTCGGACTCGGACACGCTGGACGCGGTCGAGTCCGTGGGCAGGGTGCTCACGATGGACGCCGTGGCGTCCCAGCGCAGCGCGAAGACGGTGCCGGAGGCGGCGACGCAGAAGGCCAGGATGAGGAGGGGCCACAGCCAGCGCCGGGCCTCGACGGCGGTGCGCGTGCCCCCGAGGGGGTCCACGAAGACGCGCGCCGGTTGGACAAGGGAGGTCATAGGGATGGGGTCTCTGGGCGGATTACGCAGCCCACCCGGCGTGATTGCCCGGTCGCTTGAATTGAGTCGGGAAACGGGCGGGCAGCCAATCGAAATCCGGCCGCGCCCCAAGGTTTATCCTGCCTTGCATCCATCCTGTAGCGGTCTGTAGCCTAAATTTTGCGGCGGGGCGGCGGACGGTGTATTCCGCTCGGCTGTACGCTTGCCGGAGCATGAATGGTCGACAGCACGGATCTCGCCCAGGTTCTCCATGAGGCGCACGACATCGCCCGCAGCGTCGCCCAGAAGCCCACGTCGGCGCACGTACTGCTCGCCCTCTTCACGGTGGAGAACCGGGCCCAGCTCCTCCTGAAGGAGAAGGGCGTGGACGAGGACGCGCTGCTCCAGCTCATCACGGAGGCCCCGGCGGAGACGGGCAACGTGGTGCAGGAGCTGACGGCGCGCGCCCGGGAGCTGGCCACCACCACAGGAGAAGGAGAGGCGCACTGCCTCCACCTGCTCATCGCCATCATCCGAAAGCGCTGCGCCGCGAGCGACCTGCTGGGCCGCACGGGCCTGGACCTCATCTCCCTGTCCAACACCGCCCTCGCCTACTGCACTAACGGTCGTGGGCCGCCGCGCCGCCTCCAGCCGGGCTACGGCCAGGCGGTGGCCACGCGCGCGCCGGTGAGCCGCCCGGTGGGGGCGCCGCCCTCCCCCCTTCCCTCCTCCACGTTCGCGATGAGCGTGCCGCGTCCGGTGCCGACTCCCGCTCCGGTGATGACGCCCCCGGTGACGACCCCGCCGCCGTCCGCGCGCATCACGCCCGCGCTGTCGCCGCGTGACCTCATCGACGTGGACGAGGACGACGTGACGCAGGACGCCGCGGAGCCGGTGCCTCCGATGCCGCGCATGGCGCCCCCCGCGCCGCAGGCCCCGGTCGCCCGCGCGACGCCGCCCGCGCCGCCCCTCGCGTCTCCAGCTCCCCCGGCTCCGGTAGCCCGTCCGTCCACGCCTCCGGCCTCGCAGGCCAAGGGGCAGGCCCTGACGTTGGACGCCAAGGCGTTCCCGATGCTCACGTCGCTGGGCCGCAACCTGAGCCTGGCGGCCCGCGAGGGGAAGCTGGACCCGGTGGTGGGCCGCGCGCGGGAGGTCGAGGAGGTCATCGACATCCTGGGCAAGCGCCGCACCAACAACCCGTGCCTCCTGGGCGAGCCCGGCGTGGGCAAGACGGCGGTGGTGGAAGGTGTGGCGCAGCGCCTCCTGGGCCTGCGCGGCACGCTGGCGGAGAAGATCCTCGTGGAGCTGGACATGGCCACGCTGGTGGCGGGCACGCAGCTGCGCGGCTCGTTCTCCGAGAAGCTCAACGCCCTGAAGGAAGAGGTGCGGCGGGCCGAGGGTCGCGTGGTGGTCTTCATCGACGAGATCCACACGCTGGTGGGCGCGGGCTCCACGGGTGAGGGCCCGCAGGACGCGGCCAACGAGCTGAAGACGGCCATGGCTCGCGGCGAGTTCCCCTGCATCGGGGCGACGACGCACGACGAGTACCGCAAGTTCATCGCGGCGGACCCGGCGCTGGAGCGGCGCTTCACGCCGGTGGTGGTGAACGAGCCGTCGGTGCCGGAGACGGTGCAGATCCTCCAGGGCATCATCGGGCGCTACGAGGAGCACCACGCGCTGCGCTACCTGCCGGAGGCGCTGGAGGCGGCCGCGTCGCTGGCGAGCCGCTACGTGACGGACCGGTTCATGCCGGACAAGGCCATCAGCGTGGTGGACCTGGCGGGCAGCCGCTGCCACCGCGAGGGCAAGCACCGCGTGGACGCGGCGGACGTGGCGCGCGTGGTGGCGAAGCTGGCGGGCGTGCCGGAAGAGCGGCTCTTGATGAAGGACTCCGCGCGGCTGCTCCGGTTGGAGAGTGACCTGGCGGAGCGCGTGATTGGCCACGGCGACGCGGTGGTGCGCATCGCGCGGGTCATCCGCCGCAACTACGCGGGCTTCGCGTCGCGCCGGCCCATGGGCAGCTTCCTCTTCCTGGGCCCCACGGGCGTGGGCAAGACGGAGATGGCGCGGGCGCTGGCGGAGGTGCTGTTCGGCAACCGCGACGCGCTGGTGCGCCTGGACATGAGCGAGATGTCCGAGTCCCACGGCGTGTCGCGCCTCATCGGTTCGCCCGCGGGCTACGTGGGCTTCGGTGAGGGCGGGCAGCTCACGGAGCCGGTGCGCCGGCGGCCGTCGTCGGTGGTGGTGCTGGACGAAATCGAGAAGGCGCACCGCGAGGTGCAGATGCTGCTGCTCCAGGTGTTGGAGGAGGGGCGGCTGACGGACGGCAAGGGCCGGCACATCGACTTCTCGAACACGGTCATCGTGATGACCACGAACCTGGGCGCGGAGGCGTTCAACCGCACGGGCCGCGCGGTGGGCTTCGGCGCGGCGGACGCGGCGGAGGGCAAGGCGCTGGACCTGGCTGCGGACACGGCGCGCAAGGCGCTGCCGCCGGAGCTGTGGAACCGCATCGATGAACGGCTGCCGTTCCGTCCGCTGGCGGAGCAGGAGGTGGCGAAGATCGCCACGCTCATCCTGGCGGAGAGCAGCAAGCGGCTCGCGACGGAGCGCGGCATCGTCTACACGGCGGGCACGGACGTGGTGGGGCACCTGCTCAAGTCCGGCGGCTTCGACCCGATGCTGGGCGCCCGTCCGATGCGCCAGGTGGTGCAGCGGCTGGTGGAAGGTCCCCTCGCGGAGCGCATCCTCTCTGGCGAGTTCGGCGCGGGAGACCGCGTGCGAGTGGCCGTGCAGGCCGGGCAGCTCCAGTTCGCCCGGGACGCCGCCTGACGGTGGCGCGGCAAGGCCGGAGCGCACGGAGCGACGCTGTTCGCTCCGAGCCCGAGAAGCCGGCGCGCGCTCGCACGAAGGGTTCACGGAGCCGGCCCGGATCATCCGTGACGTCGAAGGCAAAGCGCGCTCCCGTGGTCATCGTCGGCGCGGGCCGGCTGGGTGGTGCACTCGCGCTGGCGTTGCAGGCGAAGCGCTGGCCCGTGCGCGTGTACTCGCGCGACGACGCGGGCCGTGAGCGCGCGCGGGCCCTGGGCTTGAAGCCCGCGACTCCCGCGGACCTGAAGAAGGCCCGTGTCTGCGTGCTGTGCGTTCCGGACGCGGCGGTGCCTGCCGTGTCCGAAGCCCTCTCCCGCGAACTGCCGCGCACGGTGGCGCTGGTGCACACCGCGGGCGCCCTGCCCCTCTCCGCGCTGGGGACCCAACGGGGCCGCGCGGTGGGCTCGTTCCATCCGCTCTGCGCCGTGTCCTCCGCGCATGATTCGCTCGCGGGCCACACGGCCGCCATCAGCACGCGCTCCCCTGCCCTGCGTGCCCTGCTCCAGCGCATGGCGGAGGACGTGGGCTTCGCGATGTTCGACGTGCCAGAGGCGCACCGGGCCGCCTATCACGCGGGCGCGGTGCTGAGCGCTGGCGGACTGGTGTCCCTGGCGGACGCGGCCGTGGGCGCGCTGGGCGCGGCGGGCATCGAACCCGAAGCCGCCTTGCAGGCCCTGCTGCCTCTCATGCGCTCGGCGCTGCGCGGTATCGAAGCTCGCGGACTTTCGGGCGGGCTCACTGGCCCCATCGTCCGGGGTGACGCGGGCGTCGTCGCGGCGCACCTCGCGGCGCTGCCCAGCGATATCGCTCCGCTCTACGCACAGCTCTCGCGGCGGGCCCTGCGGCTGGCTTCGGAGCGGCTCCGTCCGGAGCCCCGTGCCGCGCTGGAAGCCCTGCTCGCGAAGAAGTGACGGCGCGCGTCCCGGTGACCCCGGACGCGCGCCCTTCCCACCGGACTAGGTGAGGATGATGCGCGGGCTCTGCAGCGCGCGGCGCACGATGGCCAGCGCCTGCTCGGAGGCGGCCTCGGCCTCCGTGAGGCGGCGCAGGCAGACGTCGCCGGGCACCGACACGGAGCGCTTCAGGTCCGCCAGCAGCGTCAGCGCCGCCTGCAGCATCTCCTTGCCCTGCGGGGACTCCGCGGCCGGCTGACCCGCCGCCTGGGACACGTGCGCCGTGAAGCGCTGGACCGCGTCCATGGTCGCGTTCGGGTCGTACTTCTCCAGCAGCGGCTTCAGCCGGTCCGGGTTGATGCGGATGAGGCGCAGCGCGCCGACCTTCTGGAAGGCCGGGTGCACCAGGCCGATCTCCGACATCTCGAACGCGCCCAGCAGGCCCTCGTCCGGCGCGCGGTGCGAGTGCGGCACCACGTCCACGAAGAGCGCCAGCGGATCCGCGCCCTGCTTGAACGCGTCCAGCTCCTCGTCATCCAGCGGCGGGAAGCTCGCGGGCGTGCCGATGAAGAGCAGCGGCAGCACCACGTCGTGCCAGAACTCTTCCGGAGCGGAGCCCGTGCCGCCCACCGTCGCCACCAGGTGCGTCAGGAGCTCCGCGAGCCGCGGGGCGCGCTCGGCCTGATCCGCCAGCGTCTTGCCCTGCTCCATGCGCTGCAGCGACGTGACGATCTGCCCCTCGAACTGCTGGCGGGCCTCCGGCGGCAGCGGCGGCTGGGTGCGGCCCAGCGCGTCACGCACGTCGCGCGCCAGCGCGTCCGTCTTCGCCTCCAGCGTCTGCTTCGCCTTGGCCTGATCCACCACGATGAACTGGAGGAAGCCCGGGTCGAACAGGCGCTGGTAGTCCTGGGGCGCCAGCCGCTGGGGCTGACCGCCGCCCAGGGCCTGCGCCGGGTTGGTGCCGAACTTCACCTGCCCCAGCGAGCGGCGGATGTCGCTGGCCAGGTCGTCCAGGCGCGTCAACTTGCTCTGCGCCAGCGCGTCCATCACCGCCCCGAACGGGGACAGCATGATGATGGCCTCGGGGAAGCCCAGCGAAGCGCCCTCGGGCGAGTCCCGGTTGGGGAACCAGAAGGCCTGGTGCTCGGAGATGAGGCGCAGCGCGAAGCCGCCCGCCAGGCCCAGCGCCGCGCCCTGGTGGTTGGGGTTGTTCGGGTCGAACCGGCCGCCCAGCAGCTGGATGACCGTCTTCTCCACGTCCGCCCACGGCGCCTTCGTCAGGTCGACCGGCGCGCCGCTGGCCTTCTCCAGCGCGGCGGAGAGCTGGAGCTGCGCATTGTGCACGTGCTGCGGAACAGGGAGCCCCTGGGGCTCGGCGGGTTCGGTCATGGGAAGGTTCCTGTGAGGAAGACGACGCGTTCCCTTACCGTGAAAAACGCGTTCGTGACTACGAATTGTGGTCGTTAGGATGCGCCGCCATGTCAGCTCGTCGCGGGCCTGCCCGCCAGCCCGCCATCCTCGCGTGTCTCCTCCTGCTGACATCGGGGTGTGCTTTCGTCGCACCCCGTTTCCCGCAGAACGTCCAGGCGTCGTTCGCCCGGGACGAGATGCACAAGCTGACGACGCGATCCCTGGAACTGTACTACCCGGCGCACCTGCGTCCGACGGCGCTGCGGGTGGCCGCCCGGATGGAAGGCTGCGTGGACCGGCTGCGCGCCCACGCGTGGAGCAAGGCCGAGCGCAAGCGGGTCCTCGTCTACCTGACGAGCGCGGACTTCAACAACGCGTACGTCCAGTCGGAATTCGCCAGCACGCCGCAGCAGATGGTGCTGCCGCAGCACATGACGCTGGAGCAATTCAACCTGCTGGGGCTGGGCGAGACGGAGATTGGCGACGTGGCCTGTCACGAGTCCGTCCACTACGTGCAGATGCAGCAGGTGGGCGGCATCTGGAACGTCCTCAACCAGGTGACGGGCGGCCTCTTCCAGCCCAACATCTTCACCGAGTCCTGGTTCCTGGAGGGCCTGGCCACCTACTACGAGGGCCAGCTGGGCAAGGACACGGGACGTCCGTACAGCCCGGTGTGGCGCGGCTGGTGGGAGGGCGCGGTGCAGGCCCGGAAGGGCGAGCTCAACGCGGGCTACCTGTCCCCGGAGAACCGCGCGCTGGATCCGTTCGGCGGCAACTACCTGAGCGGGATGAACTTCGTGGAGTACCTGGCCCGGACGTACGGCGAGAAGCGCCTGTGGAAGCTGGTGGAGGAACAGGGCAGCTCCCTCTTCCCGCCCATCGCGGTGACGCTGCGGTTCAAGCGGGTGTACGGCAAGGACATCGGGTCGCTCTTCAGCGAGTTCGAGCAGAGCCTCCAGAAGAACCTCCAGTTGCGCGAGCGCCCCGCCACGCAGCAGGTCGTCGTCCGGGAGGCGGGCTACTTCTCGCGGCTCGCCGCGAACCCGCGCGACGGAAGCACCGCGCTCGTGAGCGTGGGCCGTGAGGAGATCACCCACCTCACCGTGCGCGAGCGCGACGGCCGCGAGCGCTTCAGCCGCGCGCTGGTGCGGCTGCTCCCGGGACGCCGCTGGGTGGTGGCCAGCCCGTCGCTCGTCAGCGGCATGACGTTCAGCCGCGATGGCCAGTGGCTGTACCTGGTCAGCGCGGACGTGGATTCAGTCGGCAGCTACACGGGGAAGCTGTGGCGGGTGGACGCGCGCACGGGCGACGTGGTGCGGCTGTGGGACGGCCTGGAGGGCATGGGCGGCGACGTCACGGTGGACGGCAAGTCCTACGTGTTCGTGGAGGTGAAGGGCGACGCGGCGAACCTCGTGCGGTTGGACCTGGAGACGGGCACGCGCGAGCGGCTGACGGACTTCAAGGCGCACACGGCGCTGGGCACACCGGTGACGTCTCCGGACGGCGGGCGCTACGTGTTCCCCATGGTCGGCGCGCAAGGGTGGGACCTGGTGCTGCGCGAGCCGGACGGTTCGCTGCGCTGGCTCACGCGGGATGGGCTGTTCAACTACTCGCCGCGGTGGCTGGATGACGACCATCTCGTCTTCCTGCGCGAGCACGAGGGGCGGCTCCAGGCCCACGTGATGACGGTGTCCACCCGCCGCATCGCCCGCGCCACCCACGCGCCGATCCTGGTGATGGACGCGGCGCCGGTGGGCGCGGACGCGGTCGTGTTCCTCAACCGCGACGGCATCAACTTCACCGTGGACCGCGCGCCCCTCGCCGAGGCCCTGGCCGAGCTGCGCGCCACACCGGCGTCAGCGTCCGAGCTCGCCGTGGCCGTGCCAGCGTCGCAGCCGGGCTCCGCGCCGGCCACGCCCCAGGCGCCGGAGGCCGGCCTCCAGGCGGGTCCCGCTTCCGCGCAGCCCACGACCTCGCCCGGAACAGGTGCGGCTTCATCCAGCGCCATCGCACCGGGTGCGGATGCACAGGACGGCTTCGCCGCCTTCCCGGGTCAGCCCACGTCCCCGGCGGATGCCGCCGCGCAGGCCCCGTCCGACGCGCCCACGGCATTGGTGGCACCGCCTCCGCCGCCCGTGGATCCCGCGCATGACGTGGACGCTCCCGTGACGCCTCCGGCCGTCGTGGGCCCCGCGGTGGACGTGCTGACGGACGAGCCCTACTCGCCGCTCGAGGGCTTCTTCATCCCGAACTACCGCGTCCCCTACTTCTACACGGTCCCCAACGACGTCGACGGAGAGGACCCGTACTTCGCGGGAGGCATCTCCATCGCGGGCCAGGACCGGCTGGGCTTCCACGCCTACGCGCTGACGCTCACCTACGACATGAAGGAGGAGCAGCCTGGCGTGTCGTTCGCGTACGGCAACGCGCAGCTGTCGCCCTTCTACATCCAGGTTTCCGCGTCGCGCCTGCGCGAGAACGACCGCACGGACCTTCAGGCCACCGCGTTCGCGTCGCGCACCTTCTGGACGACCCCCGTGAGCTTCGGCGTGCTCGCGTTGGATCGCCGCTTCGACGCCACGGACCGCCGGCCGAAGATCACCACGCGCCTCATTGGCCCGGAGGTCTCCGCGTCGTACTTCGCTGGCGAGGGCACGTCCTACGGCGGCACGCAGCGCGGCCTGGGGCTGTCCGTGAGCGGCGGCATCTTCCCGAAGGCCTTCACGCTCGACTCCACGGTGGGCGACGTGCGCCTGGGCGTGGATGGCTACCTGGGCGGCCTGCCCTTCACCGGCAAGGACAACCTCCTGCTCTCCGTCGCGGGCCGCGCCCTGCCCGGCGCGCCCAACGATCTGCTGGAGGTGGGCGGCATCCTCCCGGGCCAGGCCTTCTTCATCAACCGCGACAGCACCAACGAAGGCGGTCTGCCCCTCCAGTTGCAGCCGGGCCTCGCCTTCAGCGAGTACCTGCGCGGCTACGAGGACCACACCTTCCGCGCGCGCAACGTGCTGCTCGCCAACGCGCGCTACCGCTACCGCTTCATCATCGACTACGGCTGGGCGTCCACGCTGTGGGTGCTGCCGTCCCTCTTCGTCAGCCAGGTGGAGCTGGACGGCTTCGGGTCCATCGCGCGCACGGACAACCGGGACAACCACGCGGCGGTGGGCGGCATGGCCACGCTGCGGCTCTCCGTGGGCCAGGCCTACGCGCTCGCGTTCTTCTACCAGTACGCCCACCGCTTCGATGACGGCTTCGGCGACCTGCACCTCATCGGCCTGACGTTCTAGCCGCGCGGTCGTCCCAGGCCGAAGAGCCCCTCCTCGCGCGCCACCGCGAGCACCGCGGAGGGCACCAGCTCCGAAGGCTCCAGGCCGCGCGCCAGCTGGTCGCGCACCTGCGTGGAGGACACCTCCGCCAGCGGCGGTCCCACCGTGTCCGGCGCCGGGTAGCCCGCGCGGTAGAGCACCAGCACGCGCGCCATCCGCTGGATGCGGTCGAAGTCCTTCCAGTTCGGCAGGTCCCGCAGGATGTCGCTGCCGATGATGAGCGAGAACCGCGTGTCCGGGTATCGCTCCACCAGGTACGCCAGCGTGTCCACGGTGCGCCCGCCGCCAGCAAGCTCGCGCTCCACGCGGCTTGTCTGGAGCCAGCCGGACGTCTCGCGGCAGAGCGCTTCACACATGCGCACGCGCGCGTCGAAGGGCTCCAGCTGCTTGCCGAACGGATGGTGGAACGTGGGCATCAGCCATACGGCATCCACGCCCTGCGTCGCATGGACGTAGGAGGCCGCCATCAGGTGGCCCACGTGCGGCGGGTTGAACGAGCCTCCGAGCAGCGCGACCTTCACGGCGGGCCTCTTATTTGACGGTGAGCTTCGTCGAGCGCGAATCGACCTGCAGCACCCGGGGCGGCAGCACCAGGTGTCCATCCAACCGGAACGCGGAGAAGCTCAGGTTGCGCTCCGCCTTCTCCAGGAGGCCGCACGTCTGCTCCGCGGCCCCCACCAGCCGGCCCGGCGTCACGAAGTAGCGCGGGCCAATCTGCACCACCGCCGGCTCCGGCTCCTTGCCGTGGATGAACACCTGGGCGTTGAGCAGGTCGTCCCGCACCAGGTCGTTCTTGTCGTGGACGACGCAGCAGAGCGTGTCCCCCACCAGGTCCATGGCCTTGTTGGCCACGGCGGGGTCCCGGTACGCCAGCGAGTCGCGCTCCGGCACGCGCACGAAGCGCTCCATCACCAGCCGCCGGTCGTCCTCGGACGTCAGGTCCGAGGGGGCCTCGCGGGACGCGGGCGTGCGCCCAAGGCCGTCCTGCGGCGCCACCAGCCACTGCGTCACGTCCGCCAGGAAGTCCGCGTCGGAGTACTCGCGCCCGCCCCGGCCCTTCTGCCGGCGCCACAGCACCCACTCATCCAGGTCCGTGTAGCGTCCGCCCGTGAAGAGGAAGCGCCGGGCGCCCTTGGCCCGCAGCAGCTCGTAGGCCGCGTCGAAGGCGTCCAGGTCGCCGTGCGTATCGGAGAAGACGCCAATCACGTGAGGGTCACCGCCCGGAAGCGTACAGCAGGGCGGGCTCGCGGTGCTTGCGGAAGGCCTCCGTCTGGAGCTCGAAGCCCTCCAGCATCCGGTCCAGGCTCCACCCCTCCTCGATGCCGCGACGCACCTGATCGGTGCCGCACAGCAGGTCGAACGCGGGCACGTCCTCCACGAACTCGTACGCGTCCGCCCGCCAGTCGAAGTGCCCCGGGCCAATGTCGTGCAGCGCCTGGGTGATGGCGATGCCCGTGCGCAGCGGCTTGAACACCTTGCGGTCCGTGACGTGGATGAAGGCCCCGTTGCACGACTGGCCCTGGAACTTGTCGAACGTCGGCGTGAAGCCCACCGGACGGAAGGCCACGCCCGGCAGCCGCTCCATGTCCAGCCGCGCGAGCAGCTTCTCCGAGTCCACCCACGGCGCGCCGAACTGCTCGAAGGGCCGGCAGGTGCCGCGGCCTTCGGACACGTTGGTGCCCTCCAGCTGGCACATGCCCGGGTACACCAGCGCGGTGTCCGCGGTGGGCATGTTGGGCGACGGCGGCAGGAACGGCAGGCCCGTGTCGCTCCAGTACATGTCGCGCGTCCAGCCCTCGCACGGCACCACCGTGAGGTCGCAGCCGAAGCCCTCCAGCGCGTTGAACAGCCGGGCCAATTCCCCCGCCGTCATGCCGTGGCGGTTGGGCAGCGCGTACAGCCCCACGAAGGAGCGGAACTTCTCCCCCACGAGGTTGCCCTCCAGCGTCACCCCGTCCAGCGGGTTGGGCCGGTCCAGCACGTAGAAGGGCACGCGGGCCTGGGCCGCGGCCTTCATCGCCAGGGCCATGGTGTAGACGTAGGTGTAGTAGCGGCTGCCCACGTCCTGGATGTCGAACACCAGCGCGTCCAGCCCCTTGAGCCACTCCTGGCGCGGGGAGAGCGACTCGAAGGTGGAGCCGTAGAGGCTGTGCACGGGCACGCCTGTCTTGCGGTCGCGCGCCTCGTCCACGGCCACCATGTACTGGGCCTCGCCGCGGATGCCGTGCTCCGGCCCGAAGAGCGCCGCCAGCGTCACGCCCTGCGTGCCGGCCAGCAGGTCCGCCAGGTGGCGGAAGCGCGAGTCCACGCTCGTGGGATTCACGATGGCGCCCACGCGCTTGCCCTTGAGCGCGGAGAACCCCTGCGCGGCCCACACATCCAGTCCCGTCTTCACCTTCGTCACGTTCGGTCGCCTCGGTCCCGCCGCCCACGGCATGCGCGGGCAAGGCAGGTCAGGTTCAGAGGTCAGTTCGCCGCCAGGCGCTTGAGCGCGCTCTGGGCCGTCTTCTTCGAGTCACAGGTGCTCAGGCCGAGGAAGCCCCCGGCCGCCCCGTCGTTCGGGCCTCCGTCCTCGGCCAGGATCTCCAGCGCCCCGCGCGCGGACTCCCAATGCAGGTTGGCCAGGGCCTCCGCCGCGCTGGCGCGCACGCCGCACTGCTCGTGCTTCAGGAACGAGATGAGCCGGGACGCCGCGCGGTCGTTGCCGTCCTTGCGCACCGCCAACGCATAGAAGGTCACCGCCAGGCCCCAGTTGCCCTGCGCCTCCTCCAGCCGCCCGTTGAGGTAGCTGCGCTGGTCCGGGTCCTCCAGCTTGATGAGCCGCTTCGCCTCGCTCACGAGCGAGATCTTCTCCTGGCCGGTGGTGCCCTCCACGTCGCGGATGGCCCGCATCGTGGCGCCCCCTCCGTTGACGAGCAGCACCCCGCCCAGCAGCACCACCGCCAGCAGCGCGGCGCAAACGGCCCAGCCGGCCACGGTGGACGACACCTTCGAGGTGATGCTGGCCGGCAGCTTCGCGTACGCGCGCGCCCAGAGCGCATCCGTCGCGGTGCGCGCCTGCTTGCCCAGCACCGTGGCCCGCTGCCCCACCGCCACCGCGCCCGCCGCCGCGCGCTGGCCCACCGCCACGGCGCCCTGCCCCATCGCCGCGCCCACCACCGCCGCGCGCTGGCCCAGCAGGCCCGTGTCCGACACGCGCGCCAGGGCCAGGTTGCCGTACGGCGGCAGCGCGGACGCCTCCTCCGGCGAGGGCAGCACCGCGTCCGGCGTCGGCGACAGCACCCGGTAGGGCGCGCGCGGCACGCGGAAGACGCGGATCTTCCCGGGGATGCCCTTCAGCTCGAAGGCGCCCACCTCCTGGGACGGCACCTCCGCCTTGTTCATGGAGAGGTAGACGGCCTCCGTGAAGAAGACCTCGTCCGCGTCGGTGATGCCCTCCACGCGGGCCGCGATGTTCACCGGCTCGCCGAAGATGTCGTTGTTCTCCACCCGCACCTCGCCCACGTTGACGGCGACGCGGACGTGGATCTGATCCTGCTCCAGCAGCTCCCGGTTGTGGTGCCAGAGCCGGTCCTGGATGGCGATGCCGCTCAGCACGGCCTGCGTGGGGGACTCGAAGGTGACGAGGAACGCGTCGCCAATCGATTTGATGATGCGTCCACCGAACGCCTTGAACAGCGGCGCGAGCAGGGCCTCGTGCACCTGGAGCAGACGCTGGTTCTCCTCCAGCGTCTGCCGACTGGTGCGTTCGGTGAAGCCCTTGATGTCGGTGAAGACGATGGCGAGGTTGGCGGTCTTCAAAGCGGGGGCAGTGTATGCAGCGCGTCGTGCGAAGCAATCGCCGCGAACCGCCCTCCGCCGCGCGTTGTCAGCGCTTGGAAGGTTTGAGGGCCCGCATGTTGCGCTTCTCCGGCGCCGTCAGCTGCGCCCTCACCTTCGCGGCGAGCTGGGGCCTGTCCGTCCGCTCGTAGAACGCCGCCAGGGTCCTGAGGACGCCCGGGTTGTCCGGCTGGGCGTCGCGCGCGGCCAGGAACTCCCGCTCCGCGTCCAGCGTCCGGCCCTGCTTCTCCAGCACCGCCGCCAGCTGCATGCGCACCTGCACCCACGCGGGCCGGGACTTGGACAGGGGGCGGTAGTGCAGCTCCGCCTTGAGCCAGTCCCCCGCCTGCGCCCAGAGGCCCGCGAGCCGGAAGCGCGCGTCGTCATAGGACGGGCGCAGGGCCACCGCCCGCTCGTAGGCGCGGATGGCGTCGAAGGTGGCGCTCCGTTCCTCCAGGAGCTGCCCCTGGAGGAAGTACACGCGAGGGTTGTCCGGGGCCTCGCGCAGCGCGGCATCCAGATGGGTCCCGGCGCGCTCCAGCTCCGAGGCGCTGCCTCCCTTGAGGAGCAGCCGCGCGGCCTCCAGGCGGGGCAATTCCCAGCGGGGCTGGTTAGTAATCAGCCGCTCCAGGGCGACGACGGCTCCCGCGTCGTTGCCCGCGGTCTCCAGCGCCAGTGCGTCCGCCAGCGGGCTGGGAGCCGCGGCCGCCTGCGCCGTCAGGACCGGAGGAGCCGGTGCGTCGGACGCGCCCGCCAGCACCGCCGCCACGAGAACCCACATCATGGTTGGCAGATAGCAGAGCCAGGTGGGCCACCTCAATACTTCCCCTTGACGGACACCCGGCCTCGCATGAAACCCATGACTGTGCAGATTTCCCAAAGGACGTTGGAAGACCTTGGTTTCTCGGAAGTTCTCCGCGCGCTGACGCAGCGCTGTCGCACCGAGCCAGGAAGGGAGCGGGTACTCGCCCGTCCCTTCCTCGACACCGAGGCGGACGTGACCGAAGCGCTGGCGCTCGTCGACGAGGCCCGCTTCCTCTCCCAGCAGCAGTTCTCCATGCCCCTGGGCGGCGTGACGGACCTGCGCACCGCGGTGGGCCACGCGGAGAAGGGCGGCGTGCTGGAGCCCCGGCAGCTCATCGACGCGGCCCAGCTGCTCTTCGCCTTCGCCCGCACGCGTGAGGCGCTGGATGAGCGCAAGGAGCACCTCCCCCGCCTGGTGGAGATTTCGAAGCGCCTGCCCTTCCTGGAGGCCATGGCGCGCCGGTTGGATCAGTGTTTTGAACCGGACGGAACCATCTCCGACCGCGCCAGCCCCGAGCTGAGAGAGGCGCGCGACAGGGCGCGCGGCCTGCACCGGCGCATCAAGACGCGCCTGGACGAGCTGCTCCACGACGAGACGTTCACCCTCAAGCTGCGCGAGAACTACTACACGCTGCGCAACGGGCGTTACGTGGTGCCGGTGGTGTCGAACTACCGCTCGGAGGTGGACGGCATCGTCCACAACGCCAGCCAGACGGGGCAGACGCTCTTCATGGAGCCCCAGGCGATGGTGGGCCTGGGCAACGACCTGGCCATCGCGCAGTCGGAGGTCGCGGAGGAGGAGCTGAAGGTGCTCCAGGAGCTGAGCAAGCTCGTGGGCCGCGAGTCCACGCGCATCCTGGAGGGCCTGGAGGCGGTGGCGGAGCTGGACGAGGTGGAGGCCATCGCCGTCCTGTCCGCGGACCTGGGCGCCACGACGCCCACCTTCGTGGAGGTGAAGGAGCTGCAGCTGCGCGCGCTGCGCCACCCGCGCCTGGTGCTCAAGGACATGGAGGTGGTGTCCAACGACGTGACGCTCACGCAAGACGCCCGGGCGCTGGTGGTGTCCGGTCCCAACGCGGGCGGCAAGACGGTGACGCTGACGGGCGTGGGGCTGTGCGCGCTGATGCTGCGCGCGGGCCTGCCCATCCCGGTGGGCGAAGGGTCGCGGATGCCGCTGTACCGCTCCGTGCACTCCACCGTGGGTGACACGCAGGACCTGTCGCAGGGCCTGTCCTCCTTCAGCGGCCACGTCACCGTGCTGCGCGACATCCTGTCAGAGGTGGCGGAGAACTCGCTGGTCCTCATCGACGAGATCGCCTCGGACACGGATCCGCGCGAGGGCGCGGCCATCGCCATCGCGGTGCTGGAGGAACTGTTGGGCAAGGGGGCGTACGTCCTGGTGACGACGCACCTGGAGGAACTCAAGGCGCTGGCGCACATGGATCCGCGCTTCCTCAACGCGCGCGTGGGCTTCGACTCCAAGCGGATGGCGCCCACGTTCCGGTTGCAGATGGGTGCGTCCGGCCAGTCGTCCGCCATCGACGTGGCGGCGCGGGTGGGCCTGCCGGCTTCGGTGTGCGAGCGCGCGCGGGAGCTGTCGCTCAACGCGGGCGGCCCGCTCACCAAGGCGCTGGCGGCGGCGGAGGACGAGCGGCGCAAGCTCTCCGAGGAGCTGGAGAAGGCGCGCATCGCGGCGAAGGAGGCGGAGGCCCTGCGCGCGGAGCTGGAGAAGCAGAAGGTCGCCTTCGAGCGCGAGCGCAAGGGCCGGATGATGCAGTTCAACGAGGACGTGCACGCGGCCAGCGAGCACGCCGCCCAGGAGGTCCGCGACCTCTTGGTGAAGCTGCGCTCGGAGCAGAGCGAGAAGGCGCTGTCGGAGGCGCGGCAGCAGTTGCAGCAGCGCGCGGACGAGGCGCAGAAGCGCGCGGCGGCGGCCAAGGCGGAGCTGTTCCAGGTGGAGGCCCCGGGGCCCGCGAACCTCAAGGTGGGCGCGTGGGTGCACCACTCCGGCCTGGGCCGGGACGTGGAGATCCTGGAGCTGACGGACGGCCAGGCGGTCGTGTCCGCGGGTGGCGCGCTGAAGATGCGCGTGACCACCACGGAGCTGTCCGGGCCTCGGGGCAAGAAGCCGCAGCAGGCGAAGTTCCCGGAGCGGCAGAAGGGCGAGGCGGCCCTGAAGCGGGCGGCCTCCGCGGCGCCGGCGCAGGTGGACCCCACGCACTTCCGCTGCGACGTGCGAGGCATGCGCGCCGACGACGCGCTGGCGGAGCTGGAGACGTTCCTGGACCAGGGCCTGCGCAAGGGTGAGGAGGCCGCGCTCATCATCCACGGCCACGGCACCGGCGCCCTCAAGCAGGCCATCCGCGACCACCTGGCCGCGTCGCCGTACATCCGCATGTTCCGCCCCGGGGAGAACCACGAGGGCGGCGACGGCGTCACGGTGGTGGCCCTGCGAGGCTGAGTTCCCCACGTTGACCGGGAGTCGGGGTCTTATCGGCCCCGCTCCCCTCCGCCGGGAAGTGTTGGCTACAGTGCGGCGCCATGTATCGGCTCTGCCTGTTGGGATGTGTGGTGTTCCTGGCCGCCTGTGGGGAGAAGGCTCCCGACGAAGGCGCCATCCGGGTGTCCGTGAAGTACGGCTCCTTCAAGCCCGCGTGCGTGCGCGTGGAGGTGAAGGATGCGCAGGGGCACTCGGGCCAGACGGACATCCCCGCCAGTCAGTTCAAGAACGCGGACAAGAAAGAGGTCTTGGTCGCGGTGCGCCGTCAGGCGGACTGGGACACGTCGCTGAGCGTGACGGTGTCTTCGTACAAGGCCGCGCCGGGGGCCGGGTGCGAGGGGCCGTTCGTGGAGCGGCACGAGAGCGAAGGGCCCCTTGCAATCGTCGCCAAGAAGTTCACGCCCTTCAACGTGATGCTGAAGGCGACGGACGAGGACGGCGACGGTTATCTGGCGGGCGTCATGTGGGACGAGCCCGCGGACTGCCAGGACTCGAACCCGGACGTGCACCCGGACATCGAGGAGTCCTGTGACTCCCGAGTGGATTTGAATTGCAACCAGCGGGTGGGCTGCCAGGAGGCGGGCTGCGGCGGCCAGACGTGTAACGACGGCGACGCCTGCACCACCGGGGACCACTGCGAGGGTTCAGGCCTGGAGGCACAGTGCCTGCCCAGTCAGACGACGAAGTGCACCCAGCCCACGGGGGTCTGTGACGCGCCCCAGGCCTGCAATCCCAACACGGGGGTCTGCGAGGCCACGGCCAGCACGGTGGGAAAGAGCTGCGACGACGGGAACCTCTGCACGGACACGGACACGTGTGGAGCGGATGGAAAGTGCGGAGGCACTGCACGCACCTGTGTCACCACCGGTCAGTGTGTCGAGAATCAAGGCACCTGCAACCCTGCCACTGGAGCCTGTGTCTTCACGTCACGCCCGAACACGACCCCCTGTCAGGACCCGCTGACGTGCACCACGGGGGATCGTTGTGACGGGAGCGGGAACTGCGTGGGCACTCCTGGGACCTGCGTGCCGCAGCCGTGCTACCGCGTGAAGCAGCAATGCACGACGAGCACTGAGTGTGAGTACGAGGTGGACCTCAACGGCGCGTGCACCACCTCCGGTGGCGTCCCCGGCGTGTGCCTGGCGACAGCCGAGTGCAGCCCCTTCCCCTACCGGCCCTCGAACTTCGATCCAGGTGCCATTGCAGCGGCGGACATCGGAGAGCTGAAGACCACCGCGAACGTGGAGTTCGACACCACCAATTCCAGTTGGAATCCCGCAGGAGCAGTCTCCACTGCGGCAACACTCAAAATCGTGACGCTTTCCCAAGGAAACGGCAATCCGCCAGTCCTTCTCATTCCGGTGCGGACCCTGGAGTTGAAGGGGAGCCTGACCATCACCGGGCCCTCCCCCGTCATCCTGGCTGTCTATGGCGACGCGACCGTGAACCAGTCCATTCTCGCGACGGGCAGCATCGTGAATCCCAACGCAGCCTGCGGCACGTCCCAGGGAACCGCGGGGACCTTCGGCACCAGTACGGGAGGAGGAGGTGGTGGAGGCGGCAATGCCACTGCGGGCGGAGATGGTGGCAAGGGCTACGACAACGCTCAGCCTCAGGGCGGGGGTGGCCTCCTCCGGCCCTCCGGCCTTGAGCCGCTCCTGGGCGGCTGCCCGGGTGGCAACGGAGGAGGAACGGCTTCAAACCCAGCCCCAGGCGGCAAGGGCGGAGCAGGAGGAGGCGCCTTCCAGCTCTCCGTCGCACGCACCCTGACCCTTTCAAGAAC
>NZ_RAWK01000015.1 GCF_003612165.1 Corallococcus aberystwythensis
GGACAAGGCCGGTGACGTGCCGGACAGCCAGAAGCTGGAGCGCAGCACGCAGGCCCTGGGCGGCATGCGCGAATCCCTCCGTCAGGTGTTCGAAAAGGTGGAGGAAGCGCGGCGCACCAAGGACGTGGTGAAGCTCAACTGCGCCAACGAGAAGCTGACGCAGATCAAGGGCCTGTTGCGCATCTCCGAGCAGGCCGACGTGGCCCTCCAGGAGGCCGTCAGCAAGAGCGAGGCGGCGCCCGGCGAGCACGAGTTCACCAAGGTGATGATCGCCCAGCAGAAGGTGGGCCAGCTGCGCTCGGAGGCCGAGGAGTGCATCGGCCAGCTCGCCTTCCGCACCGACGAGAACCTCTTCGTGGAGGTGGAGGAGCCCGACAACCTGCCCGGCGGAGACCCCACGCGTCCCCCGCCGCCGCCGGACCTCATCGTGCGCCCGCCGCCCGCGAGCCCCGTGGACTGAGTGCCTGCTTCCTCCCACCCTTCGCGGTCCCGGCCCTGGACCGTTTGTTCCGATGGGGGAACCCGCGTGCTATGCCCGCCGTCCCACTGTCTGGAGCACCGCTGACACCATGAAGCAGCCTGGGACATTCCGTCTGGCCCTCGGGGCCCTGGCGCTCGCGGCGCTGCTGCCGCTGACGGCGTCGGCCCAGGCCTTCACGGGGGGACGGCCTCCGGGCGGCAACGGCCTCAAGGTGGGCAACGGGCGGCTGCACCCGACGCTGGACCTGGAGACGCGGCTGGACAGCGGCGTGGGCTACTTCCGCGCCGAGGGCACGGGCCCGCTGTCCCCGGACCTCTCCGGAGAGCTGGCCCTGCACATCCGCCCCGGGCTGCTGCTGGACGTGCCGTCCCCGAAGCTGGCCATCGCGCTGCGCGCCAACCTGGACTACGTGGCCTACACGGGTCTCATCACCGCGGGCTCCGGCGCGGCGTCGCACCTGGAGGGCACGGCGGACCTGGCGCTGAAGTTCGACCAGGAGAGCACGCTGTCCGTGGAGGTGGGCGACGCGCTGATGCGCTCGGACCGCACGCGCACGGCGGCGCTGGGCGCGGGCATCCTCAGCCTCTACAACGAGGCGTACGTCAAGGCGCAGTGGAAGCCCGGCGGCGGCGCGCTGGAAGTGACGCCGTCGCTGGCGTACGCGATGGAGTTCTTCGAGCCCCTGGGCGGCATGGCCCCCGTGGGCTGCACCGACGCCGCGTGTGATCCGCTCGCCGCCAGCCAGTTCAACTACGGCAACCTGCGGCTGGGCGCGGAGGGCCGCTGGCGCTTCCTGCCCAAGACGGCGGTGGTGGTGGACACGGGCCTGGAGTACCGGGGCTACTTCAACGACACCACGACGCCCAGCGCGGCCATCCTGCACGCCATGGCGGGTGTCTCCGGCCTGGTGTCGCCGCGCATCACGCTGACGGCCAAGGCGGGCTGGGCCCAGAACCTGGGCTCGAGCGGCGGAGGCACCATGGTGGCGCTGGCGGAGGGCACGTACCTGTGGGGCCCGTCGCTCACCGTGAAGGGCGGCTATCTGCGCGCCTTCGAACCGGTGGCCGCCTACGGCACCTTCAGTGACAACCGCGTCTACGCGGAAGCGCGGTCCGTGATGGGCAGCCGGCTCGCGCTGCATGCGATGGGCGCGGTGGACTTCCTCTCCTTCGCGGGCGGCCGGAGCGACACGCTGGTGACGCTGGACCTGGGGCCGGAGTATCAAATCCGCCCGTGGCTCGTGGGCGCGGTGGGCTACATGCTGGGCACGCGCTCCTCCTCGCTGGGCGCCGCCGGGCTCAACTACACCCGCCACGAAGGCTACGCGCGGGTGTCCGTCTCCTACTGATGCCTTCCGCGCGCATGCGTCCCTCGCGGCTCATCCTCCCCGTCCTCCTCTCGCTGCTGGCCGCGTGTCACGCGGACACGCGTCCGCCGCCGCCTCCGCCCACGCCCGCGTCCTCCACGGAGGCCGCGGCGACGTCCGGCGGCAGCCTGGGCCCCGGCGACGTGGTGGAGGTGCGAGTCTTCCAGGAGCCCGAGCACTCCGGCACCTGGCGCGTGTCGCCGGAAGGCACCATCGACTATCCGCTGTGCGGCAAGGTGGAGCTGTCCGGCCGCACCGCCAGCGCCGCGGCGGATGCGCTGCGCGACTGCCTGGCGCGCTACCTGCGCCGCCCGCAGGTGTCCGTGCTGGTGCGCGAGTACAACTCGCAGAAGATCTTCGTCTTCGGCGAGGTGCAGAAGCCCGGCACCTTCCCCGTCACCGGCGAGGTGTCCATCATCCAGGCCATCACCCTGGCCGGTGGCTTCACCAAGCTGGCGGCGAAGAACAACACGCTCGTCACGCGCGTGGTGAACGGGCAGGAGCGCAAGATTCGCGTGCCCGTGGAGGACATCGGCGTGGGCCGTGAGCGCAACTTCCTGCTCCAGGCCGGCGACATCGTCTTCGTGCCGGAGAGCTTCTTCTAGTCGCGCGGCGTCCAGCCGATTTCATCCAGGAAGCGCTTCGCCTGGGTCATCAACTGGGGCGCCAGGTTCGCGCCGCTCGCCAGCACGTCGCCCTTGAGCACGTCGAAGGGCCGCCCGTCGATGTGCACGATGACGCCGCCGGCCTCCGCCACCAGCAGGCCGCCCGCGGCGATGTCCCAGGGCTTGAGGCCGAACTCGAAGTAGCCGTCGAAGCGGCCGGCCGCGACGTACGCCAGGTCCAGCGCGGCGCTGCCGGTGCGGCGCATGCCCTGCGCCAGGAGGATGAGCTGGGAGAAGAGGCCCACGGGCAGGTCCGGACGCTCGCGCACATCGTAGGGGAAGCCCGTGCACAGCAGCGCCCGCTCCAGCGTGTCCGTGGGGCTGGCCTTCAGGGGCACGCCGTTGAGCGTGGCGCCCTCCCCCTTCGCGGCGGAGAAGAGCTCGTCGCGCATGGGGTCGTAGACGGCGCCCGCCACCGTGCCCTCCGGTCCCTCCACCGCCACGCTGACGCAGAAGTGCGGCACCTGGTGTGAGTAGTTGGTGGTGCCGTCCAGCGGATCCACCAGCCAGCGGAACGTGTCCGTGCCCTGCGTCGCGCCGCTCTCCTCCGCGAGGATGGCGTGGTGCGGGTAACGCTGGCGCAGGAAGTCCAGGAGCGCGGCCTCGGAGGCGCGGTCCGCGTCCGTCACCAGGTCGATGCCGCCCTTGAACTCGATGGTGCGGTGCTGCGGGAAGCGCTCGCGAAGGATGCGGCCGGCCATGCGCGCGCCCTCCTCCGCGGTGCGGCGCAGCGCGGCGGGCGTGTCCGAATCGTGGGCCATGGATGCGTGTCCCTCGGGTGCGTTCAGGAGGCGGGCTCGGCGAGCAGCTGCTCGATCTCCGTCTGGAACTGCTGGAGGAACTCCTCGGCGAAGCCCTCGTGCACGTGCCGCACGACGCCCTTGCGGTCAATCAGGAAGGTGGTGGGCATCAGCCGCACCTTCAGCAGGCGCTCGGACACCAGCGCGTTGGTGTCCAGGAGGATGGGCACCTCCACCTTCGCCTCCTCCAGGAAGGCGGGAATGGCGCGCACGTCCTCGTCCACGTTGAGCGCGTACGCCTTGAAGCCGCGCGCGCCGTACTCCTTCTGCAGCTGCGCGTACATGGGCAGCGCGTCCTTGCAGGGCTCGCACCACGAAGCCCACACGTCCAGGAGGACCACCTGCCCCCGGTCGCTCTTCAGGTCGTACGGGGTGTTATCCGGGTAGTGCTTCACCTGGAAGGACAGCGGCTGGCCCGGAGCCCGGTTCGACGACTCCAGGGCGGAGCTGCTGGTGCGCGGACCGTCACCGGTCCGGTCCGTGAGCGGAGGCAGCGACGAAGACGGCGACGAGGCACAGCCCATGGCGAACGCCAGGGCCCCCAGCGAGACGAGGAACGGACGGCGCATGGCTCAGGTTCCCTTCCCCGCCCGGGCCTTCAGGGCGGTGAGCAGCTTGTCGATGAAGCCCCCGAAGGAGCCATTGCTCATGACGAGCAGCACGTCACCGGCCTTCGCTTCCGAAGCGACGCGGTCCACCAGCGTCTGCACGTCGGTGGCGCCGTCCGCGGCGATGCCCTGGCCCTTCAGCGCTTCAATGAGCTTGGGGACGTTGAGTTCCTCGCCCTCGGGCACCTTGTCGTGGCGCTCGGGCACCTTGAGGCTGGCGCGCGCGGCGCCGGGGAAGGCGTGCGCGTAGTCCTCCTGGTGGATGTTGCGGCGGCTGGTGTTGGAGCGCGGCTCGAAGATGGCCCACAGGCGCCGGTCCGGGTAGCGGTGGTGGATGGCGGCGATGGTCTCCCGCACGGCCGTGGGGTGGTGCGCGAAGTCGTCCACCACGAGCACGCCGTCCACCTCCGCGCGCACCTCCTGGCGGCGCTTCACGCCCTGGAAGGTGGACAGGCCCTGCTGGATTTCCGCGAAGGTGAGGCCCAGGCCGCGCGCGGCGGCGATGACCGCGAGCGCGTTCTCCACGTTGTGCGCGCCGGACATGGGCAGCGTCACGGTGCCCAGGTCCTGGCCCTTCTCCATCACGTTGAAGCGGGCACCCTCGGGGCCGAAGGAGAGATTCTTCGGCGTGTAGTCCGCGTCCGCGCCCTCCTTGGCCACGTAGGTGCTGACGGGCGCGGTGCCCTCGCGCGCGATGCGCACGGCGTTGGGGTATGCGGCGCAGACGACAAGCTGGCCGTCCTTGGGCACCAGCCGCACGAACTTCTCGAACGTGGCCTCGTAGTGCGGCAGGTCGCGGAAGATGTCCGCGTGGTCGAACTCCACGCTGGTGACGATGGCGGTGCGCGGGCGGTAGTGCAGGAACTTGGAGCCCTTGTCCCAGTAGGCGGTGTCGTACTCGTCGCCTTCGACGACGAAGTGCGGCCCCTTCCCCACGCGGTAGTTGCCCGAGTAGTTCTGGGTAACGCCGCCCACGAGGAAGCTCGGGTCCTTGCCCGCGGCCACCAGCACGTGGGCCATGAGCGAGGACGTCGTCGTCTTGCCATGCGTGCCGGCGACGACGACGGAGTGCGAGCGGTCCAGGAAGAGCGAGCCCAGCGCCGCGGGGAAGGACATCTGCTTGAGGCCCCGCTCGCGCACGGCGGTGGCCTCCGGGTTCACCCGGCGGATGACGTTGCCGATGATGACCAGGTCCGGCTTCGCCGCGTCCAGGTTGGCGGGCGAGTACGGGCTGCTGGCGGGGATGCCCCAGGTGCGGAGCATGTCGCTCATGGGCGGGTAGACGTTCTCGTCGCTGCCGGTGACGTCGTAGCCGGCGGCCTTGAGCATGCCGGCGAAGGAGCCCATGCCAGTGCCGGCGACTCCCACCAGATGGATGCGGCGCACGGACTTCGGGTCGAGGGTGTCGAGGACGTTGCCGTTGTCGTCAGCCATGCTGCGGTTTCCTCAGGGGAGGACGTGGAGGTCGAGCGCCTCCACGACGAGCTCGTGGAAGGCGGGGCGGAAGTCGCGGATGCGCAGGTCCTGACGGCCCTGGGCCACGCGGTTGGTGATGAGCGCGACGACGAGCGACCGCCTCAGGTCCACCCAGAGGCTGGTGCCGGTGAAGCCCAGGTGGCCCACCGCGCCCGGAGGCGTGTCGCCAATGAATCGACCCGCGCTGGAATGGCCCTTCGACGGAGAGTCGAAGCCCATGGAGCGAGTGCTGCCCGCCACGAGCGGATCCGTGGCGAGCGCGCGGTGCCACAAGGGCCCCGGAGCAATCGCGGCATGCGTGCCCGCGGCGCCTTCCAGCACGGCCTGGCCGAAGCGGGCCACGTCCACGGCGGTGCCGAAGAGGCCCGCGTGTCCGGCGACGCCGTCCAGCACCCACGCGTTGTCGTCGTCGACTTCAGCGGGCCGGGACGGCTGGGAGGGCACGTCCTTCCACAGCGACTCCTGGCCGGGCGCGGGCTCACGGGGGCGCATGGCGCCGGTGCGCGCGGTGGCGCCGTCGGTGGGGAAATCCGTGAGGCGGTGGAAGCGGGCCTTCAGGTCCAGCGGCTCCGCGACGTGGCGGTGGAAGAGCACGTCCAGCGGGGCGCCACCGGCCCGGGCGAGGATGTCGCCGAGGAGGATGAAGCCCACGTCGCTGTACACGGACTTCGTGCGCACGGGCGCATCGAGCGGCGTGGCGGCGGCGGCGTGCAGCACCTCCGCGTGGACCTGCGCGCGGAGGGTCGCGGGGCACGCGGCGTCGAGCAGCTCCGGGTGGGCCTTGAGTGCCTCCGCGAAGAACGGGGCGAAGGGAGGCAGGCCGGAGCGGTGGTAGAGCAGGTCCGCGACGGTGACGCCCGCGTCGCCCGCGGGGGAGCCGGGGAAGTAGCGGGACACGAGCGTGTCCGGGCCCACCTTGCCCTCGGTCCACAGGCGCAGGAAGAGCGCGGTGGTGGAGAGGACCTTCGTGAGCGAGGCCAGGTCGAAGCGCGTGTCACCCGTCACGTTGCCAGCGACGCCGCCGAAGACCTGGATGCCCTTGTGGAGCACCACGGCCTGGGCGGCGGGAAAGATGCCCAGCTCCACGCCGTCATCCAGCACGGCCTGGAGGTTGGCGATGGGGTGCTGGCTCATCCGGGGCTCACCGCGCCTTCGAGGAACGTGAGGCGCGCGGCGTCCGCGTCCAGGCGCACGCGGGTGCCCAGGGCCACGGGGTAGTTGATGGCGCCATGGCCAATGGGGAAGCCCGCGGCGCAGGGCAGCTTCGCGTCCCGGGCCAGCTCGCGCAGCACGTCCGCGCTGGAGTAGTTCGCGTCCTTCTCCTCGCAGGCGGTGAAGTCACCCAGCACGATGCCGCGCACGCGGGAGAAGACACCGGCGAGCCGCAGGTGGGTCCACATGCGGTCGAGGCGGTAGGGGCGCTCGGTGACGTCCTCCAGGAGGAGCACGGCGCCATCCAGCGGTGGCATGTACGGCGTGCCCAGGAGCCGGGAGAACACGGACAGGTTGCCGCCCACGAGGACGCCCTCGGCGGTGCCGGGGACGTAGGTGGCGTTGCCGGTGAGGGGCGGCGGAGCCTCCGCGGATTCGAGCAGGCGGAAGAAGTAGTCGTGGACCTGGGTCGACTGGCGGCCCAGCTGCGTGAGGACGGGCGCGTGGAACGAAACGCGGCCCAGCGCCTGGAGCGCGCAGTGGATGGACGTCAGGTCGGAGAAGCCGGTGAAGGAGACAGGGCCGGCCTTGTCGAGCGGCAGCTCCGGCAGCAGGCGCGAGCTGCCATAGCCACCCCGGGCGCAGAAGATGGCGCGGGTGGCGCGGTCGAGGAACGCCTGGGACAGCTCCTCCTGGCGGCGGGCGTCATCCCCGGCGAGGTAGCGGTGCGAGGCGCCGATGTCGGGCCGGACCACTGGAGCGTAGCGCTCGGAGAGGATGCGCAGGCCAGCCTCGAAGGGGGCCTGTTCGAAGGGACCCGCGGGGGCGACGACTTGCACCGTGTCGCGGGGACGGAGCGGAAGGGGCTTGAGCCAACGCACGCAGCGCTTCATAGCACCCGGTCCAGGGGCGACACGGTGTTTCAGGGAGGCCGTGGCCCGAAGCGTTGAGTACCGCAGGACGGAGGAACGAGGCTCCGTGGAGCGCTCGGACGCCTGCCCGTCGCCGGAGGGGAGCCGGCCAACTGGTCCGACTGTCGGACCAGTTCAGGACCGGGCCGCCCTACCCCTCCGCGCTTCGTTCGAGCACCGCCGCGAAGAACCCATCTGTCCCATGGCGGTGGGGCGTGACCAGGAGGAACCCGTCCTGAAGGCACGCGTCCGGAAGCCACCCGGCGCCCGGCCGGACCAGGCGGAAGTTGGGGCGGGAACGGAGGAAGTCCGCGACCACGTCCTGGTTCTCCGCGCGGTTGACGGTGCAGGTCGCGTAGACGACCCGGCCGCCCGGACGAACGACATCCCCGGCGCGGGCCAGGATGTCGCGCTGGATGGCGGCGTACTGGGAGAGCGAGTCCGGGCCGAGCCGGAAGCGAAGGTCCGGGCCCCGGCGCAGGGAACCCAGCTCGGAACAGGGCACGTCCGCGAGGACGCGGTCGGCGTTCAGCCCCGGCGAAGGAAGCGTCCGGAGCACCTGGACGCGGGTGAGCCCGGCACGGGAGGCGCGCTGCTGGAGCCGGTCCAGTCGCTCCCCATCCGGGTCATAGGCCATGAGCCGGCCGGAGTCCGCCATGGCGGCGCCCAGTTGGAGCGTCTTCCCCCCTGCCCCGGCGCACAGGTCCAGCACGGTCTCTCCGGGCCGGGCCTCCACGAGGAGCCCCAGGAGCTGGCTGCCCTCGTCCTGGACCTCGAACAGGCCCTCGCGAAGGGACGGCAGGGCGTAGAGGTTCGGCCGGGGCCCGTCGACATGAAGGGCCAGCGGGCTCCAGGAGCCAGGGCGGGTCGCGACGCCCTCGGAGGCCAGGCGCGCGGCCAGGTCCTCACGGGAGATGCGGGCCGGGTTCACCCGGAGCGTGATGGGCCCCGGGACGTTGAGGTGGGCACAGAAGTCCTCCGCCTCCGTGCCCAGCTCCCGGGAGAAGTGGTCCGCGAGCCAGTCCGGAAGGGAGGCCCGGAGCGCAAGTAACGGAGGCGGTTCAGTCCTCAAAGGCACCGGAGCTTCCAGCCCGGCCCACGACGCGGCATCCCGGGCTGGAACGCCCGCGAGGCCATGCAGGAGGGCGAAGAGGAGCTGGGACGGCGGCGCGTCCGGAGCGTCCAGGAGGAACCCCAGGCGGCGGCGCCAAAGGCCCACGTTGAAGACGGCCTCCTTCAGCGCCTGGCGCCCTTCGCGGGACAGGTCGCGGTGGGCGCGCAGGGTCCGGTCGAGGACGCGCTCGGCGGGGTCCCCCGAGAGGACGCGGGCAAGCGCGTCGGACACGACGGGACCGAGCCCCTGGAGCGCGGACCAGGGCTGCGAAGTAAGCCGGGAGATCGGGTCGAACAGGACAGTTGACAGGGCAGGCTCGGTTCTCTAGAAGTCGCATCCGTCTCGGCAACGCACCGCCGCGACGGGACATATTCCCCGATAGCTCAGCTGGTAGAGCGGGTGACTGTTAATCACCATGTCCGTGGTTCGAGTCCACGTCGGGGAGCAAGATTCCTGAAGAAATCCGGGGCCTTGGACAACAGTCCAGGGCCCTTTTCTTTTGCCCTCCCCTCCCCGTGGGCAAAATTTGGGCAACCCCCCATGGGTTTTCCCCAGTAGAGGCGCTCATGGGGAAGGACGCGGCCAGCGAGGCGGGCAAGTGGTACGCGGAGACGTGGGACGGAGGGTACGTCCGCGTCGATGCGAAGGGCCGCAAGGTCTACGTCATCCGCCGGATGCTCAACGGGAAGACGTACAAGGTCAGCACCCGCGCACACCCTCCGCGCCGCGATGGAGCAGCTCAAGCGGTTTGAGGCCGACCCTGACGGCTACAGCCCGGCGGGTGCTCCACAGGAGCAGCCCCTCTACCTCGACGCGGCGCTCGCCTTGGAGTTCCTCACCCACTCCCGCGACGTGGACAAGAACGGGGGTGCGCTGGGTGAAGAAGCAGCAGGGCTACCTCGCGTGGTGGGCCGACCAGCTCAAGGGCCGGAACCTGCGCAAGCTCACCCTCCTCGATGACATCCTGCCGGCGCTGAAGGGCCAGAAGGCTCGGGCCACCGCATCGCGGTGCTCAGGCGCGTCTACAGCTACGTGCGCAAGGTGAAGCACGTCCTCACCGTGGCCGAGGACCCGACCTTCGGCCGGCTCTCCGTGCCGCAGGCGAAACCCGAGCAGTGGAAGCGCATGAAGGCGATTCCCCGGGAGCACTACCTTCTCTCGTCCGCGAGCACCTGGCTGGCTATTGGCGGGATGCCCTGGACATCCTCGCCGGTACCGGCTGGCACGTCAGCGAGCTTCAGCGGTTCGCGGAGGATGGCCGCGAGGAACCCTACCCGCGCCATGGCGATGCTGAAGGCGTGGCCGGCGTGCTCGTGTGCCCTTCGTACAAGAACGGCGAGGAGCTGCGCACAGGCGCCTCGACCGAGGAGGTAGACGCGGCGCGACGGCTGCGTGAGCGCGGCAGCCTGTCCATCGGGAAGTTCGGCCTCGCGGTGAGGGCCGCGTGCAGGGCAGCGGGCATCCCGGAGGTCAGCCCTGGCCGCTTCCGACACTTGGTGGCGACGTGGGCCATCAACCAGGGAGCAGAGCCCGCCACGGTCGCGGCGTTCCTCAACCACAAGAGTCCAAGGACAACGATGCGCTTCTACGCGACGCACGCCATACCTAAGAAGATCCCCACGTTGCGGTGAGGGGCGATTTCCTAAGAACCTATTTCGGTAGGGAAGAAGGCTGGCCTCCTGCCGGGTTGAAGAGGCAGGAGGACGAGCCCATGGGGTAGTGAAAAAGGACGACGGCTGGCGGGTACCCGACGAGCGATGGCGACGCATCGAGCCGCTCCTGCCAGCTCGGCCAGAGCACCCGCTGGGCTGCCACAATCCACGAGTGCCCGACCGACAGGCCCTGGATGGCATCCTCCTGGTGCTGCGCACGGGGATGCAGTGGGGCGCGTTGAAGGCCACGGGCCTGTGCCATCCGTCCTCGGCCTACCGACGCTTCCGGGAGTGGTTGACCGCGGGCGTCTTCCGCGAGTTCTGGCGTCAGGGGCTGCTCGCCTATGACGGCTTGGCGAAGATTGATTGGCGGTGGCTGGCGCTGGATGGGACCCAGGGCAAAGCGCCGCTGGGCGGGGAAAAAAACCGGTCCCAATCCCACCGACAGAGCGAAACGAGGTACCAAGCGGAGCCTGCTGACAGACTCTCGTGGCGTCCCCCTCGGCCTCGTGGTCGCTGGCGCCAACACGAACGACTTCAAGCTGGCGCGCTCCACGCTTGAATCGATTCCAGTCCGAAGGCCTCTGCCGAATCGAAGCCGTCGTCAGACTCTCTGCGTCGACCTGGGGTATGCCTTCAGGCCTGTACGTGAGCTGGTCCAGGAGTATGGCTTCACGCTCCGAGCGCCGAGACGGCGCTCCCAACTCAGTCCCAGGAGCGCACGGCGTCGGCGTCCTTCGCCACGATGGGTCGTCGAGCGAACCCACTCCTGGCTCAACCGCTTCCGACGCCTGCTGGTGCGCTGGGAGAAGCGAGAGGACACCTACGTCGCGATGCTGCACTTCGCGCTGGGCATCATCACCTGGTTCCACTCGCTCCTACCGAAATAAGCTCTAAACCGCAGGCCGGTGGTTCGAATCCAGCCAAGCTACTCGCCCTGCTTCCCTGGTTCCTGGAAGCAGACTTCTTCTGTCAGGCGGCGTTCATCGCTCAAGGCGCAAAACCCGGCCATTTCAGTTCCCTCAAGCCGAAATGCCATGCGTCGCGGCCACGTAGCATGGCCCCAGCGGGAGTTGGAGCCTTGTGCCTCCGTCATTCGTAGGTAAAAGACGGAGTACTACGGCCAGCGAAAGCTCAAGAGGTACGACGAATGCCAGCGGGAGACGGAACGCAGCCGACGACGGAGGAGATTCTTGAGCTGCTTGGGAGCAAGCAGAAGCCTGGCCTATTTGTCCTCGGAAGCCTTGAAGGGCGCGTGACGCTCTACTCCCAGCAGTGCAGAGCGTTGAATCTGGTGCATGCGCTCCGAGTGACGGGCAAGCTTGCACCCAGGAATGGTCAGCCGGTCCGCGTCGCGGTCATCGGAGCTGGTGTGGCGGGATTGACCGTTTCGGCGGCTCTGACAATTCGAGGGGCACATGTCACTATTCTAGAGCGGCGCTCGCGGCCGCTGACCATCCAGCTGGGCTGTAACACTCGATGGATCCATCCTCACATCTATGACTGGCCGGCTGAAGGCTGGGACCAGAGTAATGCAGGGCTCCCTGTTCTCAACTGGTCAGCAGGGTGGGCGGGGGACGTGGCGAAAGCCCTGAATGAGCAATGGCGAGCACTGGTCAGCCATTTCAAGGGCGCTGATCATGGGCAGATCAAGGAGCTGTTCAACGTCGAGTCCCTCTATATTGACCTCAGCCCATCGAACCCGCCTTGGGACTTGACCTGGAATGCGCCTGGGCATGGTGGCGGGAGCTTCGACATCGTCATCTTCGCCGTAGGGTTCGGAGAGGAACAGGAGTCTGCGCACTCGGAATCATACTGGCGGAATGATCACCTTCATCAACTGGCAACGAAGCTCCCAGGACGTGTCCTCGTCTCCGGCTGCGGCGATGGTGGCTTAACCGACACTCTTCGGCTGTGCGTTCGCGACTTCGAGCACGATCAAATTCTCAGCCTGCTCTCCGGCCCCTGGCTGGAGCGAGTCCGCCCCAAGATTCTCGAAGCCGAGCTTAAGCAGGGGAGCGCAGGAGACACCGGAGGTGATCGAGAACTCAACCAATTCTATCGTGAGCTTTCGGTGGAGGAGCCCGAGGAACTCCTTCGTGGCCGCGTACAGAATCTGAAGGAGGTCGTTCTCAATGGCCGCTCCCGTCTCCCCTTCGACCGTGGCAGCGCTTCACTTAATCGGTTCTTGGTATCACGCCTGATGCGGCTTGGACTTCCCTATGAGTTTGGTGAGGTGCAACAGCCGATCAAGCAGGATGAGAAGGGGCAGTACACCATACAATTCAACCGGCTTGGGAACATCAGCGCACCTCATGTCTTTTCCAAAATGGTGCTCCGTCACGGACCCGCGAAACCGACGCCGCTTCAGCAATTTCCCGACGTTCTTGCATGTCTGAACCTCGGAAAGGAGTCTGTCGATAAGCTTCGCCTCGTGACGGATAGAACGCGGTTCAAGATCTGGAGAGATGAAGACTTCCAAGCGCCCCGAGAGGCCGTGCTCCTATCGAAGTCCGCGTCCCTGAATCCCCGCGTCGAAGACCCTGCTCATTCTCCGGCGACACTGGTCGGATGGCTGACGCTGGATCGGGAGTTCTTCGACAAGCAGCAGATATCAAGCGAGCGGGAGTTACTCCCTTTCTTCGAGGGACGGGATCCTCTCTGGCGAGACATTGTCTCCGGGCGGTTGGCTGAGCGGCAGCAGGTGGAGACCATTGTCAGAAACCTCCATGAGAGGCTGGATGCCCCGGCGAAGAGTTTTCTGAGCCGCATCATCGGTCCAGGGGGGGAAGGCAAGTCGACGATTCTCATGCAAGCGGTTCGCCGACTCGTGTTGGAGAAGCCTGAGCTTGCGGTTCTTTGGCGGGATGATCCCGAGGTGTCACTGCTGGCAGATGAACTGATAGCGCGACTGCCGCGAGACAGACCCGTCTTGCTGGCCTCCGACAATGGGCATGAACTGGCTCCACAACTGGACCGCATCATGCGAACTGGCCGCTTCCGCGCATACCTGAACGAGCGAACCCATCCTTTACATATTCTGCTCTGCTCGACAGAGTTGTACTGGCAGCGTGCTGCACCACACCTGTCGACATGGCGTCAAGCCCTGGAGGTCCTGGATCCATTCAGGGTACAGGGGCTCCATAAGGTGGATGCGGGCCTCATTGTTGGGTGCTACGAGGCCCTGCAGGATCCTGTTGCTCGCCAACATGCCCAGGGCATTCTGGCAAATATTGCGAGCCATGATGAAAAGGTCGCGGCCTTGGTGGATAGCGCCCGGCATCGCAAGGAGGAGGAGAGCGAAGGAGCTTTCCTTGGAGCCCTCATCGAAGGGCGGACCGGCAAGTCCCTGGAAACCCATGTGCATTCCTTGATGGAGCGAATGCAAAAGAGCACAGGTGAGGCAGGTCATAATCTGCTCTCCCTGTATCTTCATGTCGGGGCGTTCCAGTCGCTGGGGCTTGGCGGCGTGGATCGGGATGTGCTTGCGCAAGCCTTGGACATCCGTCCTGAGAGATTGCAGCAACTGGTTCGCGAGCCTCTGTCAACGGAGATTGAGGTGACAGGGCTTGGGAGTAGTCAGCGCTTCAAAATCCGGCATGACATGCTCGCCAAGGTTGCATTGAGTTATTCTCGCGAGAACGACTCGATGCGAGGCTTCAGACAGGAGGCGTATACCAACCTTGTTGAAGCCGTATCCACTTTGTACCCGGATGGTTGGAAGAATCCGAGGTTGAGGCGAATCCTCTTCCTCTCATCCGAGTTCGTCAAACGTGAGCCGGAGCTTGCCGTGGCACTGGCTGAGGCTGTGCGCATCAGCCAACCCAACGATCTGTTCCTGCTCTCTCACCTAGCGTTCATCCATCGCGAATCCACGAAGTCGAACCCTTCTGGGGCGAAAAGAGGCGCCACTCTGCTATCGGAGGCATATCGCCAGTTCTCTGGCTCCAGTAGGAATGCCAATGCTCACATAAGAGCATTGATATTCGAGTGGGCCACTTGTGTGGGTTTATCGGACCAGACGGTCGAGTCTGCGGCGGGCAACTTGTTCCTAGCCCTGCTATCGGTATCCGATGCTTTTTCAGACGAACCTCTGACCCACGAGCAAGTAACGAACTCGCTCGCAGGATCCGGGCGTGCCTTGATGGATCTGCAGGATCGTGGTGCGTTTCCCCTCGCCAAGAAGGGGTTCGCTGCGCTGACTGCGCTGAAAGTTCGATTGAAAGGAAACCAGCAAACCACTCGCTTCTTTGACGAGTTCGCGAAGCGGGCAGATTCGAAGGCCATCAAGAATCCAGATGGGGCGACTGATGTGCTGGAGGCGTCGTTGGAGGATGTCTGGCCTCTGGTGTCGGAAGAACTCCGGCAGCAGCTTGAGAGTCTGAAGACAACTGCCTCCTTGGAGATGCTACGCGCGAACATCCGCAACTCCCCCAAGAACCAGACGCCTTGGGCTAACGCTCCGAGGAAAAAGGAGGAAGCGCACACTTCGTCCCAAGGGAAGGAGCCTCGTAGCAACCGTAATTCGTCCAAGAGGGCAACGGCTGGCAAGCCAGCAAAGACTCCCAGGAAGCTCCCCTCTCCAGCGCCGCGACGCAAACACAGAAATTAGCATGACTGAAGCGCCACCTCGACAGTCTTCGAACCCAGAAGCCCCGCTCTGGAACCACCAACTTCAGTCCCACGCCAACAACGGCGGCCAGAACGTTGCCCAGGTTATCCATGACGTAGAACACGACGACAAACAATGCCCCCGAATGCCTCTTCCTTGACGATTTACAGCTCCTAACAAATGCCAGGACAGAGGCGTCGTAGGAGCATGACGCAGCAGCCGAGGACGAGGACTTCGAATCCGCCAAGAACGAGGTGGGCCTCGCCGACTATGAGGTGCGCACCTGGACGGCCTAGCATCGACATATGACATTGCGCCTGGTGGCCCACGTCTTTCTCGCCGCCGCGCGTGCCGTGGCCAATCATCAACTCCAGGAGGGACTGCCCCCAAAAGCGCTCGGCCTGCCGAGGCGCAGAAACCCCATGCGCGCGTTTCTCGCCCGGCGCGGCCTTCACTGACAGCCCTCGTCCGCTACTCCGTCCAGGAAGTGCGAGCGCTTCTGGTAGCGCTATTGCGGCGCGTGGCGGCTCCACTTGCCTATGTCCTGGCGTGGAGTCGCTGGCGACGCCACCACCAAGCCGTGGCCATGCAGTGCCACTACCGGGCCCGAAAGGCGCGGTTCAAACTGCAGCTGTAGGAGTAAGGGTGAACGAGGCGGTGCGTGAGCGCCTGCGGGAGATTGGTCGCTCAGCAGATGTGGATGCGGACGAGCGGGACCGAGTGCAGATGGTCCTGCTTGCCGCCGAAGGCTGGCGTGCGCCGCGCATCGCGCGCCACCTGGGCGTCAGCGACAAGACGGTGCGTCGGCTGCTGAAGGGTTGGCGCATGCAAGGTGAGCAGGCTCTCTTCAAGAAACTGCCCGGGCCGGCGCCTGATTCTGAAAAAAGCCCGAGAGGGGAAATTAGACCTCTACTTCATGGACGAGTGCGGCTTCAGCCTGACGCAGCCCACTGGCTACAGCTGGGCCGCAGGCGGCACGCGCAAGCTGGGCCGTACGAGAATCCTCAGCGTCGACGGGTCAACGCGCTGGTGGCGTACCGCCCGGCAGGAAATAGGCCCGGACTGCGCTTCCTGGTGCGCCCGCGCACGAAGTGGTGCACCTGCTACGCCGATTGCCCTCCGGCTTATGCCCCTGCGTGGTCGTACTGGACAACGTGGGCATCCACGTCGCCCATCGGGTGCGGAAGGCGGCGCACGCGTTGAGCCCCAAGGGGCTGCGCCTCTTCTACCTACCGGCGTACTCGCCGCAGCTCAACGACGTGGAGGCCGTGCTGCAAGTGGTGAAGCACTACGAGTTATCTGAGCGCAGCTACGTCACCCTCGATGACTTGTTGAGGGCCGTGCGGCGCGCACTGCGCCGCCACCACCTGCGACTTCACTCCCCTGGACAACATCTATGTCCGGGCCTTAGGGCAGCATGGTGATGCGGTTGAGCGCGGGGGCGGGCAAGGGGCTCGCTTGGCTGCTGTGTGCCTTCAGGTATGCCTCCAGCGCGTCGCTGTCCACGGCGCCACCCAGCCGGTTCGTCCCCTCGGCGAACACCTGGAAGCCATCACCCCCACTCGCGAGGTAGTTGTTCGCGGTGACGCGGTAGTTCGCCGCCGGGTCCACCGTCACGCCGTTGATCCGGATGGACGCCGGGTCGACGCGGCTTCCGACGGGCGCCGACGCGCTGAACGCATAGGTGAAGCCCGCCGACGGAAGTAGCATGAGGGTGGCTCCCGACGGCCGCCACTGCCGCTCCAGCAGTTGCTCGATTTGCGCGCCCGTCAGCGTCAGGGTGACCAGGCTGTTGCCGAACGGCTGCGTGGTGAAGGCCTCGCCGTAGGTGACCTCGCCCTGGGCGATGCCCGCGCGCATGCCGCCCGGGTTCATGAAGGCCACCTGCGCCCCACCCAGGTTCGCGGGCTTCGTCGCCTCCAGATGCGAGTCCGCGATGACGAAGCCCAGGGTGGACTGGCCCGCGGAGTCCGTCTGTGTCCTGAGCGTCTGCGACACCCATCCGATGACCCGGTTGGCCCTCGGCGTGACGAGCTCCTGGTACTTCGTCACCAGCTCCTTCACCGCGCCGACCTCCTGCACGTCGCGAGTGACGATGACGTTGTTCGCTCGTGCCTCCACGACGTCGCCCGTCGCCTTGCTCAACGTCAGGTCGATGTCCGTGACGAGCTGCCCCATCGACGAGGCGCTCGTGACGACCTTGCCATCGATGACGCAGTTGTAGGCCTGATGCGTGTGGCCGCTGACGATGACATCCACCGCGTCGTTGAGGCCCTTGGCCATGCCCACGATGGCACCTGAGATGAGGCCGTCCGCACCCGCGCCCTTGCATTCGTTCACCAGCGAGCCCGAGGTCGGAATTCCGCCCTGGTGCACCACCACGATGATGGCTTCGACGCCCTGCCGCCGCAGCTCCGGCACCAGCGCGTTCACCGTCTGCACTTCGTCCTTGAAGGTGAGCCCCGCCACGCCCGTGGGTATGACGCTTTCCGGCGTGTTCTCCAACGTCATGCCGATGAAGGCCACCTTCACGCCCTCGAACTCGCGCACGTCGTAGCGGGGGAACAGCGTGCGGTCCACGCCCGTGGCCACGTTGGCCGCCAGGAACTTGAACTTCGCGCCCGGGAAGCCATCCCCGTCCTGGCAGCCATCCACCGGGTGGCAGCCGCCCGACTGCATGCGCAACAGCTCCGTGCTGCCCTCGTCGAACTCGTGGTTGCCCACCGCGACCAGGTCCAGGCCAATCAGGTTCATCGCCTCGACGGTGGGCTCGTCGTGGAAGAGCCCCGACAGCAGCGGGGAGGCGCCGATGAGGTCTCCCGCCGCTACCACCACCGTGTTCGGGTTGGTGGCCCGCAGGGCCGCGATGTGCCGGGCGAAGTACGTCACGCCGCCCGCGTTCACCCGCACCGGTCCACCGTCGGGGGCCACGCCCGTCAGAATCTGGCCCGCGGGCTCCTCGAGCTGCCCGTGGAAGTCATTGAACGCAAGCACCTGCACGCTCACCGTGGTGGGGCCCGAATCGGGAGTCCCCGCGTCGGGTCTCCCCGCGTCCGTGCCGGAATCCGGGGGCGGCACCTGGCCGGAATGCTGCTCACAGCGCGTGTCCCCGCAGACCCACTCCGTGTTCGAAGCCGGCGGTCCCTTGTCTTCACGGCAGTCGGCGGCGTCCTGGCACTCGTCACCTCCGCAGCCGCCCTGGGCGAAGAGGAACATGCCGGTGACGAACGCTCCGGCGAGCAGGAAGACGCTGGGACGCGCGTCCAGAAGTGACGAGCGCGGTGTGGCTTGTGGCATCGACGGAACTCCACCGAACAGGGAGGGAGAACCTACTTTGGTTCGTGGACGATGGCGCGACTTCATGGCGGCACGGTGAAGCTCGCGTCCCGACTTCGTCTCGACACGGGTCTGCGGCTGCCGCTCGTACTCATGGCGCGGATGGCTGCGCTTCGTTGCCACACAGCAGCAACTCCGCGGGACCTCCGGTGCGACCCACCAGGACGGCCACCTGACCGTGCGCGCGACCGAAGCGCTCCGCCTCTCCGCGCCAGGCGAAGCCAGTCTCGGACGACACCGCCGGGACGCTACGGGGCCACGCAGGTAGACGGTGCGCACCGGCAGGCCCTCATGGACCTCACGTTGACCTGCCTCTTCGATTCCGACCCGTGAGCCCTCGGCCTCCACGAGCAAACCGAAGATGACGGCGTAGCGCGCGGCCTTCCTGCTCCACATGCTCTCCGACGACTTGTCGAGCTGAGAGAAGTCTGCGGAGGCTCGATCTGATGGGTTTCCGCAGCGGTTCGATACCTGGCGGTAGGTGTGAGCGAACTCGACGAGCGAGTCTGGGACGAGCGTGGCGTGAAGCTGATTGCCCCACACCGCAGGGGCCGCAAGCGCAAGGCCCTCAGGACGGGCGCGAGCCGCGGCGCTACGAGCGACACTGGAAGGTGGAACGCTACTTCGCCTGGCTCCGCTTCTTCCGGCGCCTCGTCACCCGCTACGAGGTGAAAGCCGAGAACTTCCTCGGGTTTCTCCACCTCGCTTGCGCCCTCATCGCAGCGGCACAAACACAGCACACTCCAATCGACTCCCTCTTGGTCGGACGCCCGCAGAGCAGGGCCTCCAAGGGCTTCGTGCCCCACGAGCTCGACGAAGCCCACAGTTCCAGGCACGCTCCAAATCACAGGATGTCAGCACCGTTCTGCTGACGTCACGAGCCGGTCACAGCCACGGTCACGAGGCTTGCCTGGAGGCCCACCCCGCGGGGTGCCGACCGCCCTTCGGCCCTTGCACCGTGCGCAGATATCTTTGGGCTTCGCGTTCTCCAAGCACTCCGCGTGACCGCATGGACAGGACTGCCACCTTCTTTCGATGACACCCGACGATCCCAACCATTTCACGGCAGCTTTCCCGTGTCATGACAGTCGATTGCGCTTCGCACTTCGGGGCCCTTCACATGGCCGATTCCCGGACCTCCAGTCCAGTGAGTCGACACCCGATCGAAACCCCATGACCCCATTCCGAAGTCTGTGGCTCGCGGCCGCCCTACTGATGGCCGCCTGTGGAACGACTGAGCTCGCGCAGCCCGACGACGTACAGGATGCGACGACGGCCCAGGGCCTTTCCACGCTCTCCGTGCGAGGAACCACCAGCGCGAGCGGCCTGGCCACCACCACCCTCTCCATCCCCACCCCCGTCGGTACAGCCGCCGGAGATGTGCTGGTGATGCAGCTGAGCAATCGCGAGGCCGTCACCGCTGTCGCCACCCCACCCGCTGGCTGGACGCTGCTGCGCTCCGAGCAGAGCGCCTCGGCCATCAAGTCCTGGCTCTTCCTCCGCGTGGCCAGCGCGGCCGAGCCGAGCAGTCACACCTTCACCCTCGACCTCGCCAGCTCCATGGCGGCCACCCTGGTCGCGGTGTCAGGCGCGGATCCGCTCCAGCCGATCGACGTGCACGTGGGCCAGAAGAATGGCAACAGCGCGAGCCTCGCGCTGCCCGTCGCCACCACGTCGTCCGCGAACGGCCTCGCAGTGTGGTTCTCGGCCCAGGTCTGGGGAGGCGCCGCGTGCCCCGCGGTCCACACCCCTCCGACGGGCTTCACCGAGCAGCTCGACACCTGCCTCGTCTCGTCGTCGCGCGGCGTGCTGCACAGCGCCGCCACCTCGGAGCTCGGGGCCGCAGGTGCCCAGCCCGCCTTCACCGGCAGCTCCACGCTCCCCAACACCAACATCACGCACGCGGTGGTGCTGCGTCCCCTCCAGCCGCCGGCCACCGGGGAGATCACCCTCGTCGGCACCACGCACGCGAGCGGCAAGACGGTCACCAGCCTGACCCTCTCGACCCCTACGGGCGTCGCCGCCGGTAACGTGCTGCTGGCGCACCTTGCGAACCGGAACCAGATCGGCGCCGAGCTCACCCCGCCTGCGGGTTGGACGCTGGTGCGCACCGACATGAGCACCTGGAGCATCCGCGGCTGGGTCTTCGTCCGCGTCGCCACCGCCAGCGAGCCCGCGAGCCACACGTTCCAGAGTTCCATCGCGAGCAACCTCGTCGGCAACCTCGTGGCGTATGCCGGCGTCAATCCGGCCAACCCGATCGACACGCACGCCGGCAAGAGCAACAGCGGCTCGACGGCCTTCACGACGCCGCAGCTGAGCACCTTGACCGCGGGCGGGGCTGCCGTCTGGTTCGGCGCGCAGGCGTGGACCGGCGCCGCGTGTCCGTCCCCGGCGATCGAGCCCCCCGTGGGCTTCGCCGAGACCTACGACACCTGCCTGGTGTCCTCGTCCCAGGGCCTCGTCTTCAACGCCGCCTTCATGCCCCTCGCCGGTGCCGGCATCCAGGGACCGTTCAACGGGAGCTCGACGTTCGCCGAGACCAACGTCGCGCAGGTCGTCGTCCTTCGCCGCGCCGAGGTCGCACCGTCCTCGGGGGTCGCGTTGCGTGGGAGCTCGCGCCACAGCGGCCTGTCGCTCGCTTCGCTGTCGATCCCCAAGCCGTCGGGGACCGAGGCCAACGACGCGCTCATCGCGCGGGTGACCGTGCGCAACAACATCTCCGCGACCGTCACGCCGCCCGCCGGCTGGACGTTCCTGCGCTCGGAGCAGAGCGCCTGGGCCATCCGCACCTGGATCTTCTACCGCGTCGCGGGCGCCTCCGAGCCCGCGAGCTACGCGTTCGGACTGGACGCGGCCACCCACATGGCGGGGAGCGTGGAGGCCTTCAGCGGCGTCGATCCGGTCCAGCCAATCGACGTGCACGCAGGCCAGAAGAACGGCGACTCCGCGTCGTTCACCGTGCCCGACGTGGTGAACGGCAGCGCGGGTGGCCTCGCCGTCTGGTACGGCTCACAGGTCTGGCCGGACGCCACCTGCCCTGCCACCGGCATCGAGCCGCCGCTCGGCTTCACCGAGGCCTTCGACGCGTGCCTGGGTCACGCCAACGGACTGCTCTTCAATGCGGCCTACCGGTCGCTCACCGCGCCGGGCCTCCAGACGGGCCTCTCCGGCAGCTCCGCGTTCGTGCAGACCAACACCGCGCACGTGATCGTCCTGCGCGCCGCCAACGCCCCCAGCTGCATGGTCGGCGACACGTACGCGAGCACCTTCACGCTCCAGGGCACCGTGACCGCGCCGGAAATCGTGGAGCCCTCGGGCCTGGCCGCGAGCCGCGTGGTCGGCAACGCGCTCTACGTGCACAACGAGGACACCACCGCGATCGTCGCGATCAACACCCTCAACGCGAGCACGATCGGCACGTTCAACGTGACCAACGTGACGCCGGCCGACTGGGAGGACCTCGCGACCGGGCCCTGCCCGAGCGGCTCGTGCATCTTCATCGGTGACATCGGGAAGTGGAGCGCCAACTTCCCTCCGGGTGGCAGCCCCACGTCGTTCACGATCTACCGCGTGCCCGAGCCGGATCTCGCCAACGGCCAGACCTCGGGGGGGCTCGTCGCCGAGGCCCTCCCGTTCGTCTATCCGGACGGCGCGAAGGACGCGGAGTCGCTGATGGTGCACCCCACCACCGGGGACATCTACGTCGTCACCAAGAACGGGGACACGGGGCAGAGCGGCGTGTACAAGTTCCCCCAGCCGCTGACGCCGGGCGTGCAGGCCACGCTGATCCACGTCCACACGATCCAGCTGCCGCTGAACGGAGACGCCAACTTCTCGGCCGCGACCGCGGCGGCGATCCACCCATGCGCGGATCGCTTCCTCCTTCGCACCTACCGCACTGTCTACGAGTTCCGTGCGACGCCGGGACTTGGCTTCGAGTCGGCCGTCTTCGCGACGCCCGTCACGCTGACCGACACCTCCGAGGGCCAGGGTGAGGCGATCGAGTACGAGGCCAACGGCGCGAGCTACTTCACGATGAGCGAGAGCCCCTCGCCCTTCAGGCTCAAGCGCGTGCCCCTGCGCTAGGACCGCGTCGACACGCCGAGGAGCAAGGCCGGTCGTGGGGCACGTCCCCATCATGGCCGGCCTTGCTGTTCCGAGCTGGGAGCTCGCGCTCGGCGCCGCCGTTCACGTGGTCGTACACACTCGACGAGAGTGGCTTCGGAGAGGACGGCGGGTACGCGTCCGATTGGGTCGACTTCAAGCTCGGCCCCCTCCCCTTCCCGCTCCCCAACACCGAGGCTCGCAAGCGCGCGGTGCGCTTCCACGATCTGCACCACGTCTTTTCGTGGACCGAAATGCGACCGCTGGAGGGGAGCACACGCGAGACGACCTCTACCCCTCTGCTGGCTTGTTGGCGGGAGTGTTTCCGAACCACTTTGCGGATGAGCATGAGGCCATAAGCTTCATGCTCGAGCTACAGCCCAGCCCGGAACATTCCCAGCCCTAGCGAGCAGGAACGAACCACTACCTCACTCCGTAGCTCGCCATCGCGTTCGCGACTTCAACACCCGACGCACCTGGGCCCGTAGCTGTTCAGGCGCAAGGCATTCTATGAGACGCCCGTAGAGGACCGCGCGGGGCTTGTTCCGCACGCCCCGCGCAGCTCCGACCTCCTCAAGCAGACTGAGAGCCTCGGAGCGCCAGAGCAGCCGGGCAACCGAAAGCATCTGCTGCTCTGGATTTCGCGCTGCGAACCTGTGGGCTTCGACATGCACCGCACTTCCCGCTACCGCGCGCGCGATACTCAAGCCCAGGCACCGGCAGATCGAAACCATGGACGGGAGGTCACCCACGGTGCAGTTTGCGGACATTGAATCGAGCCCCGATTGAAGGGCTCGCCCAGCGCCTCTTTGAAACCGCTGGATATCACTCGGTTTTCGGCCCTCAGAGAGTTTGAGTCCTCTCAGAGAAAAGCCGAGAACGAGTTCGCGCAGGACTTCATTCGGGGAGCAAAAAAGAAGGCCCTGCCCTTACCCGGCAGGGCCTTTTTGTTTTCCACGGGCCTCGCGATGAACACCGCAGGGCCTTCGTGCTCAAGCCGCTGAATCCCCAGGGATTTTTCTCGCGGTGCTGAAGAGCGCGCGCTGGCAGGGCGCAGCCCGTATGGCGGGGGGCCCGGCCGTCGATTCGGCTGGCCCGGCGCACGTCCCGCGTTTGGGCCACGTGCGGAGTCATCCGTCGCGCCCGTACCGCTTCCACGAAGCACTGCACGTCATACCCGGCATCCTCTGCGCGCCAGCCTCGACTCCGGGTCGGTCGTTGACGCGTGCGCGGCGTTGCTTCTCTTCTCGCCGTGGAAGTCGACGGTGGGGTTGCCCTTGTCGTCCGGAGGCTCCTGGCTCACCAGGTCAGGAGGAGACCCTGCTCCGGTGCGGGAGGTCGTCCCCGCACCGGAGTCTTTCAGCAGCCTGCTAGCTCACGGGCACCGTCCCGCCGTCGATCACGTACTCCGCCCCGGTGATCGCGCTCGCTCGGTCCGAGACGAGAAACCCGATCAGTTCGGCGACCTCGGCCGGACGCGCGGGGCGCCCGAGAGGAATTCCGCCGAGCGAGCGCATCACGAGCTCCTTCGCGCCCGCCTCGTCGGTGCCGTTCTTCGCCGCGATCTCGCTCATGAATCCGACGGAGGCCTCGGTCTCGACCCAGCCCGGTGACACGCGATTCACGCGCACGCCCTGCGGCGCGACCTCCTTCGAGAGGGCCTTGCTGTAGTTCGAGAGTGCGGCCTTGGCCGAGGCGTACGCGGTCGTCGCATCATGAAGCGGCATCTGCCGCTGGATCGACGTCACGTGCACGACCGCGCCGGTCCGGCGCTCGCGCATTCCGGGGACCAGTGCCCGGTCGAGACGCACCGCCGCCATCAGGTTCAGGTCGATCGTCTTCTGCCACGCGTCGTCGTCGAGGACGGAGAAGCCGCCCGCCGGCGCCGACGTTCCACCCACGACGTGGACCAGGATGTCCATTGCTCCGGCGGCCTTCACGACGCGCGCGCAGCCCTCGGCCGTGGCGACATCGGCGGCGATGAAGCCCTCGCCCGTTCCCTCCCGCGCGGTCGTCAGCACTATCGCGCCGGCCGCGCGCAGCCATGCGACCACCGCCTTGCCGATGCCCTTCGTTCCGCCCGTCACGAGCGCGCGCTTACCCTCTAGCTCTCTCATCACGTCATCTCCTTCCGCAGGGTTGAAATGGGCATCGCGGCTCACGCGCCGATGCTCAAAGCCGCGATCCGATCGCCCTTCATCCGGAACGCAAAGGTGAGCGTGATGGGACTGCCGGGAAACCGGCCCGTCACTTTCGCGCGAACCTCGCAGGCATCGTCCTTCGCGTTCACCTCGATCGGCTGCGCGACGGCCTGATACTTCACCTGGGAGTCACGCCACCATTCGTCGATGGCCGCATGCCCGACATGCCGATGTCCCTCATCCTCGACAACGGCATCGGGCGCGAAGGCGTGGAGCGGCGTGGCACTGTCCGCGTCGAAATAGGCTCGAATCGATGGGTGCATTGTCATGACCCATGAAGTAAGCCCGCGCGATTGCCCGCTCAATAGGGACAAAATAGGATGCGACATCCCGAACTACAGGACTATCGATGTATCAACCCGGACTGAATGATCTCGATGCCGTCCTCGCCGTCGCTCGCAGGAGCTCGTTTCGCGGCGCTGCCCTCGATCTCGGGATGTCGACGACGGCGATGAGCAGCGCGATCGCGAAGCTCGAAGCACATCTTGGCGTCCGCCTCTTCAACCGCACGACGCGCAGCGTCTCGCTGACCGACGCCGGCAGAGCGTTCGTCGAACAGGTGGCTCCGGGACTCGAGGACATCCGCGGCGCGATGGACGCGGCTCGCTCCCAGCAGGCAAAGCCGTCCGGCATGCTGCGCATCAACACATTTGCGACAGCGGCGCGCGAGATCCTCGCGCCACTGGTGCTGGAGTACCTCCGCCGCCATCCGGACGTGCATGTCGACGTCGTGACCGAAGGCCGGCTGGTCGACGTTGTCGCCGAGGGGTTCGACTTCGGCGTGCGGATGGCGAACCTCGTGCCCACCGACATGATTGCAATTCCGCTGGGAGAGCCCCAACGCCATGCCATCGTCGCTTCGCCGGCGTACCTGAAGAAGCACGGTCGGCCGCGCGTCCCATCGGACCTCTTCCGTCATCGGTGTATCCGGGTGCGCTTGCCGAACGGCAGCCTTTTCCGGTGGGAGTTCCGTAAGCGGGGGCAGACGGCCCTGATCGATGTGACGGGGCCCATCACGCTGGACGAGGCCAGCCTCTCGCGGATCGCAGTCCTGGAGGGCATCGGACTCGGCTTCTTCATGGAGCCGGACGTGCGAGGCGACATCGAAGCGGGACGCCTCGTTCGCGTGCTCGAGGACTGGACACCGGAGCTCGCTCGGCTCTGCCTCTACTACCCTGGTCGGCGCAATTCCTCGGCCGCACACACTGCGTTCGTCGCACTGGCCCGCGAAGTCGCGGTAGCTCGCAAATGAGGCTCGCAGAATGAAAAGTCATGAGCATCCTGCGGGAAGACCGAAAATGCATAAAAAGGAGTGCCGCAATGGCAGCCGCCGGAGAAGCGCTCGGGTCCGTCCACGCTCATCCCGCTTTGCGACGAAGGTGGAGCGCCTGCACGCCGGACTTGAACCGCTCTGGCTCGCCGTGCCGAGGGGGGCCCTCAGACTGCCTCGGCCGCGCTTCTCAACCAGCGCAGCCCCCTGTCCCCGCCTCCCTGCTCTTGCTCGCGCGGGCTGTGGTTTCTTGGGCGAAGGTGGCTGCCCCACCTTGTTCACCCTGCCGGAGTCCGTATGCGCCACGTCGTATCGACGATGCTTGTGTTCGTGGGCATCATTCACCTCCTGCCACTGCCGGGGGTTCTTGGGAGCGAACGGCTCGCCGCGCTCTACGGTCTCTCCTTCACCGAGCCCAATCTGGCGATTCTCATGCGCCATCGCGCGGTGCTTTTCGGCCTGCTTGGACTCTTCCTGGTCTTCGCCGCGTTTCAACCTTCGCTGCAAACCACGGCATTCACCGCCGGCTTTGTCAGCGTCATCTCCTTTCTCTGGCTGGCCTGGTCCGTGGGTGGCTACAACCCCCAGCTCGCGCGCGTTTTCATCGCGGACATCGCTGCGCTGGTCTTCCTGCTGGTGGGTGTTGCCGCCCATGTCTCCGAACGACTTCGTGGCTGACCTGTCCCTGATTTATTGGGAGACAGAACATGCGGGATTTGAAGTTCTCGGAAGTTGGCAAGCCAGCCGACCCGGCTGAGATCGCCTCGGCCCAATCACAGCTCGGCCTTACGCTTCCTGACGGACTGGCAACGTTCTACGCGACGTCCAACGGCGGTGTGCCCTCGGTCTGCTGCTTCGACTACATGTTCAGCCCGTAGGCGCTGAAGCCCTGGGACGGAAGGGAGCCCGATGTCCAGCACGGCCACCCGTTGCAATGCGTCCTTTCCGGCTGACTCGAAAACCAGATAATCACTCCTGTCCTCTTCCCCCCAGGAGTGAGTCGCGTGCGCCTACTGTCAATCCCCCTCATCGTCGCCACCCTCCTCGTCGGTTGCCGCGAGGATCCAGAACCCACGCCACCGGACTCGGGCGCCTCGCTGCAGGACTCTGGCGTTCCACCCCAGGACTCGGGCGTTCCTGAAGGTGACTCGGGTGTCCCTGAGGATGACGCGGGCGTCCCGGAAGATCCGCTCCCCAGCGGGCCCCCGGTTCCGCAGGGCCCGCCCAACGTGCCCGAGTTCAAGCCGGCCTTCCCCGAGCAGACGCGCGTCCCCGCCATCCAGACGAAGACGGCCCTTCAAGTCACGGAGATTGCCTCGGGCATCAGGAACCCCTGGGGCATCGCCTTCCTGCCGGACCAGCGCATGCTGGTGACGGAGAAGCCCACCGGCTCGCTCTACATCGTCACGCAGCAGGGCGCGAAGTCTCCCGCCGTCAGCGGCCTGCCCGCCGTGGACGGACGCGACCAGGGCGGCTTGCTCGACGTGGAGGTGGGCCCGGACTACGCCCAGAGCGGGCTCATCTACTGGACCTATTCCGAGCCACGCCAGGGCGGCAACGGGCTGGCGGTGGCGCGCGCGCGGCTGGTGGACGGAGCGCAGCCTCGCGTGGAGAACGTCCAGGTCATCTTCCGCATGATGCCCACGCTCGAGTCGACGCTGCACTCCGGGGGACGGATGGTGTTCACCCCGGACGGCAAGCTGTTCGTCACGCTCGGGGAGCGCTCCATCCTCGCGGGCCGTGTCCAGGCCCAGGACGTGAAGAGCCACTTCGGCAAGGTGGTCCGCATCAATCCCGACGGCTCCGTGCCCCAGGACAATCCCTACCTGAACACCCCGGGGGCGAAGCCGGAGATCTGGTCCATCGGTCACCGCAACGTCTTGTCCGCGGCGCTCGACAGCCAGAACCGGCTGTGGACGGTGGAGATGGGGCCGAAGGGAGGCGACGAAGTGAACCGCCCCGAGGCAGGCAAGGACTACGGCTGGCCCACCATCGGGTATGGCGAGGAGTACTCCGGCGCGCCCATCCACCAGAGCCCCCAGGCTCCGGGCATGGAGCAGCCCGTGTACTACTGGGACCCGGTGATTGCCCCCTCGGGGATGACCATCTACTCCGGGACCCTGTTCCCCGAGTGGCGCAACAACCTGTTCATCGGCGGCCTGGCCGCCAAGGCGCTGGTGCGGCTCATGGTGCGCAACGACCGCGTGGTGGGCGAGGAGCACCTCCTCAAGAACCTGGACTCGCGCATCCGCGACGTGGTGCAGGGCCCCGAGGGCGCCCTCTACCTGCTCACCGACGCCACCAACGGCAAGGTGCTCAAGGTCACGCCGCGCTGAAGCAGCCGCAGGCTGCGGCGCGCTCCTCGCTCCCCGAGAGAATCAAACCTCGGGGAGCGGAGGGGCAGCGCCTCCTATCCAGGACGGTACGGACCGCCCGGAACACCCCACCCCCAGACAGGCATGGGCGCCTCCAGGTCCACGCTCACACCTTCCCGGGAGTTGATGACCGCGAGCCTCGACCCCCACTCGACATAGGCGATGAACGCAGACCGGAACTCAGGGTCCTCCGGCAGCGACACCTCGTCGGCGGAGTCCAACAGCAGCTCCGTCCAGCGCCGGCGCTGCGCCTCCGTCAGGTGTCGTCCGAGGTGATGGCGAACCATCTCCGGATGCCCGCCTCTCTCGCCGCTGTAGCGGGGAGGTCCTCCCAGCACCTCGCCCAGGAAGAGGGCGACGTGGGCCGGGTGTGCCGCGGACATCCGCTCGAAGACAGGGCCCAACAGCGCGTCCACGCGCACGCGTTCGTAGAACCGCTCCGTCAATCGCGCGAGAGCCTCGGCCCCGCCCGCCCACGCGTACAACGACGGCACGGAGCTGGACTCCCCGCTCACGGGCGGACCCAGGCACTGTCGACGCGGTAGTGCTTCATCTCCTGGATGTCGGGCACGAAGGGCTTGATGAGCTCGAAGAACTTCCGGAACTCGGGGCTCCGGCGAAACCCCTGAAGGTGCCCCTCTTCGGAGTCCCACTCGATGCGGACCACGAAGTGGTGCGGCTCCTCCACGCCCTGGCTCACTTCATAGCGCAGGCAGTGAGCCGAGGCGCGCAGGTGCTCACCCGCGCGCTGATAGGCCTCGAGAAACGCCCCTGCCCGCTCGGCGGGAACGTCATAACGGATGTACTCCACGACCATGGTCGGTGCCTTCTTCGAAAGGGACTGGGGTTGAGGCGGCGCGGCGACTCCAACACCTGCCATGACAATGACAAGAAGAAACAGGGCCGCTCGACGAAACGTTGGCGAAGCACTTGTGACGGGAGGGCAGGCGGCGAGCACGTGCGTCCCAGCCGCCTCGGTCCAGGCTACGGCGCAGGCATCCAGGCCAGACCCAGGTTCCTGGCGCTGCCCGAGTTCACGGTCTGGATATCCCCGCCGTCGGCCAGGTTGGTGCTCCGGAGCGCGGTCCCCAGCCAATCCGCCCAATACAGCCGCCCGGCCGCGACATCGATGGCAATCCCATGCACCGTGCTCTGATTGGTCACCAGTGCGGTGGAGCCGGAGCCTCCGAAGATGAGGTTCGCGGGGGCATTCGGCACCAGGTCGGTATTGGAGGACGTAGCGGTGAACGTGAGGCTGTCGGCGGCGGTCTCCACGTCGCCCACGGTGAAGGCCAGGTCGCCGGTCGAGCTGCCATCAGTGATGCTCTGGTTCTCCACCGGGGAGAGCGTGGGTGTGTCGTTCACTGGCGTGATGGTGAGGGTCACCGTGCCCTGGGCGCTTTGGCCCTGGCTGTTGGTGGCGCGAAAGATGAGCGCATCTTCGCCGTTGTCGTCGGCGCCGGGGGTGTAGGTGATGGAGCCATTGGCGCTGACCTCACCCACCTTGCCGTGGTCCGGTGCGTCGACGATGGTGAAAGTGATTGCCCCGTTGCCGGTGGCAGGCAGTTGCACCTCGAGGGGCGTGTCTTCCACCGCCTCCAGGGTGACGTCGCGGGCCACCGGCGGGTCGTTGGGCGGCGGGTCGTTGCCGCCACAAGCGGCGAGGGTGCTGACGGCCAGTCCAAGTACCAATCCGGCGCGCAATGCAGCGGCTGATGCCATGAGCCTTTTCAAAAACAAAGATGCCCCCCTCGCAGCACGGACGCATCGTCGTCCACGAGGAAGAGGGTGGTGGGGGCTTGCATCATGACGAGGACTCCGTGTGGGCCGCAGGAGGCACGCACCGAACAGAGCCCCTGCACCGGAGGGCTCCCGGCTTGCAGGCGTCCACCGTGCGCCTCGACGGTGGAGCGGCGGATGGACGCCTCATGAGTCGCGGCTGGGGGCGCGCCTGCCGCTCCCCTTCATCGGGTGTCCATGGCACTCGAGTGCCTGCCGGCTGGTGACCGGGGGACATTGGCCATCCGGGTGTTGCGCGCCGAGCTGTCGGGGGCAAGGAATGGCGTCGTTCATTCCATGAGAGGGGACGGTCCATTCCGGGCCTCATCCTGCTCCTCAGGGGAGAGACACTCGATGCGAAGCCGTCCTGGTGTGCCGTGGTCGTGGGGGCTGGGCGTGATGCTGGCCCTGTCGCTGGGGGCGTGTGGAGTGGAGTCCCTGGAGGCTGGGGTGTCGCAAGAGGACGTCCGGGCGTTGACGAATGAGCGTCTGGAAGCCTCTTTGACGTGGGATCCGTATGCAGACGCGGTGGCGCCGGGCACCACGGCGACGGTGCTCAACGCCAGCGCGGCGCTGGGCGCTCCGGACGGGCAGGCCGCGACACTGCTGGGCTTGTTCAACACGGCATTGGTGCTGGACCTGGGCCAGGGCGAGGAAGGCACCGGCGACCTGCGCGTCTACTACCACGGCCTGTCGTTGGCGCTGGTGGCCCAGGTGGACTTCCTGAAGGCGGATGGGACCCTCATTGGCTCCAGCTCGTTGCACCTGGTGGAGCTGGGCCTGGGGACGCATGTGGCGGTGGCGACGTACCCGGGGAACAAGCCCTATCGCTACGTGCGCCTGAGGGGCACGGTGCTCGCGCTCTACCTGGTGGACGCGGTGGAGACATCCCTGCGGCCATTCTGTGGTGATGGGGTGCTGGGTGGGTTCGAAACCTGTGACGACGCCAATCAGCTCTCTGGAGACGGCTGTAACAGCGTCTGCGAAGTGGAGCCGGGCTACACCTGCACAGGCTCACCGAGCGTTTGCGACAACAACTCAGCGCCCACGGTCGAGGACGTTCACGCGACGACCCCCGAGGATATCCCGGTGGACATCACCATCCCCGCGGTGGACCCGGATGGCGACGCGCTTGACTACTCATACACCGCGCCCAGCCATGGCACGCTCACACTCTCGGGGGCGTCGGTGACGTACACCCCGAACGCGAACTTCGCCGGAGTGGACACCTTCCAGGTCACGGTCTCCGACGGCAAGAAGCAGGCAACGGCCACCGTCTCGGTCACGGTGAGCCCGGTCAACGACGCTCCCGTGGCCGCCTCTGCCGCGGTGACCGTGGGCTACAACACCTCGACGCCCATCACGTTGACGGCCACGGACGTGGACGGGGACGTGCTCACGTTCGCCGTGACGGCTCCTCCCGCGCACGGCACCCTGTCCGGGACGGGCGCCCAGTTGCTCTACACGCCGGACGCGGATTTCCATGGAGAGGACGCGTTCACCTTCACGGCCAGCGACAGCGCGCTGACCTCCAACACCGCCACGTTCAGCATCACCGTCAGGCCGCCGCCTGTCTGTGGCGACGGCAACGTCGATTCGGGTGAGGTCTGTGACGACGGCAACCGCGTCGCGGGGGACGGCTGCCGGGCGGACTGCCAGGGCGCGGAGGTATGCGGCGACGGGCTGGTCGACAGCGTCACGGGAGAGCAGTGCGACGATGGCGGCACGATCCCCGGGGATGGCTGCGACGCCGCGTGCCAGCTGGATGCCTTTTCGAATGTGCCCCCCACGCTCATCAGCGGGACCCTGAACTGCACCACGGCCAACACGAACACGGGGCGCAAGGCGGCGGTGGATGCACTGGGGCGCTTCTACGTCGTCATGAGGTGCGATGGCGCGGTCCATGTCAGCGTGAGCGTGGACCGTGGCCACACCTGGGTGGGGCCCACTCCCCTGGGAATCACCAACGCGGCGGAGGTCGCGATTGAAGGCGGCCCCACGGGGGTCGCGTACGTCGCGGCCACCAGCGTGGGCACGCTGATATTCACCCGGACCGTCGACGCGGGAGCGAGCTGGGAGGCGCCGCGAACCCTCAGCGCGGCGGCCAACCCCACCCTCAGTCTGGATTCCAGGGGCGACGCCCTCTACATCTCCGTCTCGCGAGGCACCTCCACGGGGGTGCGCGTCCTCCGGAACTTCGCGCGAGGCGCGAACGACTTCAGCGAGACAGACGTGGACCAGAGCAATGCCTACTTCGACGTCATCGTGGACAAGATCAGCGGAGATGTCTTCTCGGTGAGCGACGACCCCTCCTTCCGCATCCGCCGCAGCAGCGACCAGGGGACCAGCTTCGGCCCGCTGAGCTCCCCTCCGGGGCAGGCCTTCTTCTCGGACTGGACGGGCTCCAACGGCTTCATCTACACCACGGGCTCCTTCGGGGACGACAACGTGGACGTCATCCCCATGTCCGCGCCGGGGACGAGCACCCAGGTGCCGGGCCTCCCCACGGACGTCGGTCCTGGCCCCCTCCGGACGATTGACGCGGACGCGCTCGGCAACGGCTACATCGCCTCCCAGCGAGGGACGGGCGACATCCAGTTGGACCGGATGCTCGTGGGGGCCTCCATGATTCTGGCCACGGATGCCAGGACGGTGGGGCCGGGTGCCGCGCCAGCGGTTGCGGCGCTCCCGTCGAACGGCGGCGCCCTGGTGGCCTACACGAACGGCACCAGTATCTACGCCTCAGTGGTCGTGTACTGAATCCACGGGTCCCGGATGCGCGCCTCCCAGGTCATGCGGGAGGCGCGCGAGGCCGTCACGTCTCGTCTCCAGTCGGCGCGGAACCTGGCGGTGCCCCCTTTCAGCCATGTCCGGCGTGGGCTTGCGGTCAGCGTTTCGCGGCCGGCCGCAGGCCGTCGAAGAGAAGGGTGAGCGCGCGCTGGCGGAATGATGCGCTCCACTCATCCGTGAGCGCTTCCTGGCAGATGGCCGCCAGCAGGGCGATCAGCTCGGTGGGGCGCAGGTCGTCGCGGACGGTGCCCGCTTTCTGGGCGCGTTCGAGCAGCACATCGATGCCGGGCCGGAGGCGGGCCAGCGCGTCGCCAACGCGGACCCGGACCCCGGTTTCGGCGAGCCGGGCGAACACCGCCCTGTTCCGCGCGCTGATCGCCATGACGCGGGCGCAGAACTCGAACAGGGCGGTGACTGCGTCCTGATTGCCGACCATCGCGTCGACTTCCGTGATGAGCCGGTCCAGCAGGTGCATCACCACGGCCTGGAGCAGCTCGGGTTTGGTTGGGAAGTGCCGGAACACGGTGCCAATCGCGACGCCGGCGTGCGCGGCCACGGCCTCGGTCGAGGCCGACGCGCCCTGCTCGGCGAACACGGCCTCGGCCGCATCCAGGATGCGCGCGCGATTGCGGCGGGCATCCGCACGAACGGGGCGTTCACCCGCACCGCCGCCCGCGGGCGGCCCACCCTTTCGCGCCATCAGCCGTCGCTCCTTGAAAAAGTGAGTCAGACTCACTATTCATCCTGAGTCGCACTCATCTTATCCCAGGAGGCATGACCATGTCACAGCCGGCGACGGGGGCCGCGGGCCCTCTCACCATCTACCGGTGCATGCAGGAAGCACTCCTCGGGGACGGTGCGACGCTCCTCCCAGCGGAGCTGTTGGCCGAGGATGTCGTGGTCGAGACCCCGTTCTCCCCTCCAGGCATGCGACGCCATGAGGGTCGCGAGGCGTGGCTGGCGTTCTACCGGGCCAGAAGCGCGGTCCTGCCGGTGCGCTTCGAGCAGTTCCGCGAACTGGCGACGCATCAGACCGGCGACCCCGAGGTCATCATTGTCGAGTACGAGCTGGCGGGGACGGTCACCACCACCGGCCGGCACGCCTCGGCGACCCTCATCGGCGTGCTGCGGGTCCGCGACGGCCTGATCCAACACTGGCGCGAGTACCAGGACGTCCTGGCGATCAGCGAGGCGCTGAAACTCACGCCCGAGGACCTCGGGGGCCCGGCATGATGACGAACCTCGGAACCCATCCCGTGGGTGGCGCATCCGGCGGCACGCCCCTGCGAAGACCGATGCTCCATGGCGCCGGCGTGACGCCCAGCGGGCACAGGTGCCGCCACGCATGACGTGCCGTCTCCTGCACCCCGGGGTAATGGGTTCAGATGTCCAGCCGCCAGAGCTGATTGTCCGCCCGCGCGTTGCGATGCATGGGGAACATGATGAGCCGCCCTGAGCCATCCGTCCTGCCGCCCTCGATATCCAGCACAAGGCCGTTGAGCTGACTCTGGATGAAGTACGTGCCGCGAACGCGACCGGGCACCAGCTGCCACACCTGATTGAGTCCGCCGTGGGCCTCCCAGGTGATCACGCGGGTTCCCGCGGCCCCATTGGCCCCCTCCACGTCGAGCACGAGCCCGTTGAGCCGGCTGCGGATGAGATAGCCGCCTTTCGTGGGCACCAGCTGCCACATCTGGTTGTCGTTGCCCTCGCGGTTGGACTTGGCCCGGAAGGCGACAAGCCCCGCTCCAGGCGCGCGGTTGTTGCCCTCGATGTCGATGACGAGCCCCGCGAGCTTGCTGCGGATGACGGTGCTCCGCTGGGGACGCGTCTCTCCACGCCCTGTGCTCCACTCCGAACGTCCAGGAGGCGGAGGGGGCGGCGTGGGGCGCGACTCGCCCTGACACCAGCCCGCGGGGCTGCACGTGCGGGCGCCATCGCACTGCGAGGCATCGTGGCAGCGGTTGGGCCCGGGACGGTTGCGCGACTCGTCCCAGCGGTAGTCCGGGCCCGGTCCCGCCGACGCCGTCAGCGGCAGGAGCAGCAGCGCGAGCGCGGCCCATCCCCTGCCCTTCGCGGACCCGCTGTTTTCACGCGCACGACCAGCGTTGGAGCCAATGCGAACCGCGAACATGGGACGTCTCCTTGACCTTGAGGTCTCCAGTGGAGGGGCAGCTCTCGCCGCCTCGTTCGCACTGTGTCCTTCATGACGGGAACCCGGAAGTTTCATTCACACCGCCGGGAGCGAGTCCGTCCCGCGCACTCAAGGACTTCGCGGTCGTCGACGTGCCTCACGCGAGGAGGCGCTCGCGTGGTGGCGGAGTGGGTCTGTGCGTTCCTCGCGCGGATGGCCTCTTCGGTCCTCGGAACGAGGGACTCGAGCCCGGTCCTCACGGCCTCCGCCTGGACCTGCTCGACCCGCGAATCCACGACGCCGCTCGGGCGAACTCCTCCAGGTCACCCGCGCGGCACATGTCGCCAGCGTGGACGAAGATGTCGCCCGGGGGCATCACGAGCTCGTCGTGGAAGAGGTGGGTGTCCGAGACGGCGACGATGCGCATCCCCGCAGCATGCCTCGGGTTCACCCGGGCATGAGACGGATGAGGCACTCGCGTCTCAGCCGCGTCGGGGCCGCATCGACTTGACGAAGTCAATGAACGCACGCAGCGGCGCAGGGAGGTGGCGACGGCCGGGGTAGTAGAGCACCGGCCCGGAGAAGCTCGGCCACCATGACTCGAGCACAGGCTCAAGCTCGCCTCGGTCAATGAAGGGACGGAGCCAATCCTCGAAGTCGTAGATGATCCCGGTGCCAGCCACGGCGGCAGCCACCGCAAGGTCGGTGGTCGTGCCAAGACCGACAATCAGCGGCCCCTTCGGATCGACGTGGAGGGTCACTCCGTTGCGTTCGAATTCCCACGCATGCAGCGGGCCATTCGTGAACCGTCCCCCCAGGCAATCATGGTCCAGGAGTTCGCGCGGATGCCTGGGGCGCCCACGACGAGCGAGGTATGCCGGCGAGGCGGCTGCCGCGAATCGCTGGACGCGAGGACCAATCGGAACAGCCACCATGTCCTGCGCGAGCCGCTCTTCGTAGCGGATGCCCGCGTCATAGCCTTCGGCCACCACGTCAACGAGGCGCTCCTCGGCGATCACCTCCAGGCGGATGTCGGGGTACTTCGCGAGGAAGGGCGGCACGATGCTCGGCAGCACCAGCCGCGCTGCCGCGATTGGGACGTTGAGCCGCAGGCGTCCCGCGGGTCGGTCGCGGAAGTCGTTGACCACATCCAACGCCGAGCGCACCTCGCCGAGCGCAGGCGTGAGCCGCTCGAGGAGCCGGGCCCCTGCGTCGGTAGGCGTCACGCTGCGCGTGGTTCGATGGAGTAACCGCACGCCGAGCCGGGCTTCCAGCCGACGGACAGCGTCTCCCATGCGCGAAGCGCTGCTGCCCGCCACGCGAGCAGCGCTGCGGAATCCGCCCTCGCGAGCGACCGTCAAGAATGCCGTGAGATCAGCGAGTTCATCCATCACTGTGCGGATTTTCGCACGGCCCGTGCAGATTGCTACCCATAGTCGTGCACTGATTCCTTCCATAAAGGGATGGGCGACCTCGCCACACGAAGGAGCTTCCCAGTGACCCACAGCCCCATCTCAAGCAGCTTTCGCATCGGCACACACACCGTTCGCCGCGTGGGTTACGGCGCGATGCAGCTCGCCGGCCCTGGCGTCTTCGGCCCGCCCAGGGACCGCAAGGCGGCTGTCGCGGTGCTGCAAGAGGCCATCGCCCAGGGCGTCGACCATCTCGACACCAGTGACATCTACGGCCCCCACATCACCAACCAGCTCATCCGTGAGGCGCTGCACCCGTACCGCGACGGTCTGCTCATCGCCACGAAGGTTGGCGCGGTGCGCGGTCCCAACGGTTCGTGGGAGCCCGCGTTCTCCGCCGCTGACATGGAGCGCGCGGTCCACGACAACCTGCGCAACCTCGGGCTCGAGGTGCTCGATGTCGTGAACTTCCGCGCGATGTTCAGCGCCGAGGGCCCGGTTGAAGGCTCTATCGAAGCGCCGCTCACCGCGCTCGCGGAGCTTCAGCAGCGCGGCCTCATCCGCCACATCGGATTGAGCAATGTCACGCCGGCGCAGGTCGCTGAAGGCAGCAAGATCGCCGAGATCGCCTGCGTGCAGAATCACTACAACCTCACGCACCGGCGTGACGACGCCCTGATCGACCAGCTCGCCGCCAGGGGTACGGCCTACGTGCCGTACTTCCCGCTGGGCGGGTTCACGCCGCTACAGTCGAGCGCACTGAACGACGTGGCCGCGCGCCTCGGCGCGACACCCATGCAGGTTGCGCTGGCCTGGCTCCTCCACCGGTCCCCCAACCTGCTTCTCATCCCAGGCACGTCATCAATCACACACCTCAAACAGAATCTCGCAAGTGCCGCGCTCGCCCTGAGCGCTGAAGACATGGACACCTTGAACCGTCTTGCCGGGCATCACACTGCTGGCACGCCATAGGCCTTCAATGTTTCAAACGAGAAGAGATGCGCCCCTTCTCGGAGCTGATCACAGGCAATCCCGGAGAGAACGGAGATAATCTCAATCGATTGAAAACCTTCGTGACGGGCCAACTGCAATCGAGCAGTGACACGTTTCTCGCGGCAGTCTGAGCCATCGCGAGCACATCCACCCACGCACAGTGAGTGGTGCCTCGGCGTGACGGAGCGCATAGTGGTGAGACATGGCACGCATCTTCATCACCGGATCCGCGGACGGCTTGGGAAAAGCCGCCGCACGGACGCTTCTCTCCGACGGTCACGAGGTGATCGTCCACGTGCGCAGCGAGCAGCGACTCGCTGCCGTACAGGACCTGGTGACGCAAGGCGCGGTCGTCCTGGTCGCGGACCTCGCTGTTCTGGAGCAGACCCGCGACCTGGCCAGGCAGGTCAACGCGCTCGGGCAGATGGACGCGGTGATCCACAACGCAGGCGTGTACTCCGACCCGTGGATCCTGCCCGTGAACGTCGTGGCACCCTACGTGCTCACCGCGCTCATCCAGCGGCCCAAACGCCTCGTCTACCTGAGCAGCGGGATGCACAAGGGCGGGCGGGCGAGCCTGGATGGCATGGATTGGAGCGGACGTCGCGTCACGGGGACCTACTCGGACAGCAAGCTCTTCGTCACCACCCTGGCCTCGGCCGTCGCCCGACGCTGGCCGGAGGTCTTCAGCAACGCGGTCGATCCGGGCTGGGTTCCCACGAAGATGGGCGGCCCCAACGCACCCGATGACCTGCGGCTCGGACACCTCACGCAGGAGTGGCTGGCGACCAGCGACGCCGCCGAGGCACGCACCACGGATGGTTACTGGCACCACCAACGACGGGTCGAGAGGCATCCCGCGACACACGACCTGAAGTTCCAGGCCCAGTTGCTCGACGAACTGGCCCGGGCCACCGGAGTTTCGCTCCCCTGACGGGATGTTCCGGGCCACACCCATCGCCTCCAGTAGTGGGAGACTGGGAGCCGTTCCGGAATAACGTGTGCGCCAGGGTGGCCCCCCAAGGCCACTCGCATTGTGCACGGGGGGAAGCATGGACAAGAACCGGCTGGAAGCGTTCAGCGACGGCGTCATCGCCATCATCATCACGATCATGGTGCTGGAGCTCAAAGCACCGCACGGCAGCGAACTGGCCGACCTGCGACCGCTGATCCCCGTCTTCCTCAGCTATGTGCTCAGCTTCATCTACGTGGGCATCTACTGGAACAACCACCATCATCTCCTGCACACCGTCGACCGCGTCAGCGGCGGCATGCTGTGGGCAAACCTGCACTTGTTGTTCTGGCTGTCGCTGGTTCCCTTCACCACCGGCTGGATGGGCGAAAACCATTTCGCGTCCGTGCCGCTGGCGCTCTACGGCTTCGTGCTACTGATGTGCGCCTTCGCCTGGTGGCTGCTGCAAACCCGCATGGTGGCGGCACAGGGCCGGAAGTCGACGCTGGCGCTGGCTGTCGGGCGCGATCTCAAGGGCAAGATTTCGCCGGTTTTCTACCTGGCCGGCATCGTCAGCGCCTTCTTCAATGGGTATTTTTCCGAGGCGCTCTATGTGCTGGCCGCGCTGATGTGGCTGGTGCCGGACCGTCGCTTCGAGAAAGCGACGCATGCAAGCTAGGAGCGGCTGGCGAGAAGCCGCCTCACCCTGTCTTGCGCGCCAGGTAGTAGACGTTTTCGCCCGGGTCCTTGTGCGTCGCTTCCAGCGTGAGCCCATGCGTGCGCAGCAGGTCGCGATACCCGTCGACGCTGTATGAGTGATAGCGGAACGGCACGCCATTCATCGGAGCGCCGTCCACGGAGCCGTGGGTGTCGCCCGAGGTGAAGAGGAACGCGGCGCCAGGTTTCAATGCCCTCGCGATATTGGCGATCGCCTGTTCCTGCTCTTCGTGGTGCAGGTGGAACAGGACGCCCCACGCAATCGCGGCGTCGAACGTCCGCGCCTGAAGCTCACACGACTGGATGGGCGCGCAGCTCACCGGAACGTGAGGAAAGTTCGCTTGGAATCGCGCCAGCAGCTCGCGTGAACTGTCCACGCCCATCACCTGGCAGCCGTGCTCCAGCAGCACCCGCGTCAGCGGCAGTCCCGTGCCGCAGCCGACGTCCAGCACCCAGGCGCCGGCCGGAAGTGAGGCCGCGAGCGCGGTCACTTCCGGGACGCCCATGGAGCCTGTGCGTTGGGATGCGAACCAGTCCGCGATCAAATCGTACTCGTGCACGCGTCAGCCTCCTCCAAGGAGCTCGTCGAGCGAGGCCTTCTCGACGTTCCTGCGCGCGAACGCTCCTGGGTCATCGGCGCTGAGACCTATCAGTCGTTCCGGAAGGCTCATGTCGTTTGGGCCTCCAGGAGAATACCATGGCGACCCGCGCCCCCTCCTCGCGAGGAGGCGAACCGAGAATCCGCCAATGCCCATCCTGCCGAAAGAGCGAGACCCCCGGTTGATCACGATTCGTCGTGGCGGAAGCCTGACCGACGAGGACCACCACCTGCTCGCGGAGTGGGCCGCCCTCTGCGCGGAGCACGTCCTGCCCTTCTTCGAGAACGCGAGCCCCGAGGACACGCGCCCCCGTGACGCCATCGCCGTGGGACGAGCGTGGATCCGGGGCGAGGTACCCATGCGTGACGCACACAAGACCGCGTTCGTCGCCAACGCCGCGGCTCGTGAGTTGCCGGACCCGGCCAGGTTCGCTGCGCTCGCGGCAGGCCAGGCGGTGGCTGTCGCCCACGTCGCCGCGCACTACCTGGGCGCGGCGGCGTACGCCATCCGGGCCGCCTCCGCGTCGGTCCCCGAAGGTGACGCGGAAAGCGCCCGGCTGAAGGAACTCGGCTGGCAGCGGAAACGGATCCCCGCCCACCTCCGTGAGTTCGTCCTCGAAGACCAGCGGGCGCGCAATGCCATCTGCTGGGGCGTCTTCACCGGATGACAGGGGATTGGCTCTTCCGGCCTTCCGTGTCTTTTATTACCCATCTTCCAGACACCCGTTTCTCGTGGTCTTGCATGGATGCCGTGCCTTCCGGCCTTCCCAAGGATCCGGCCCGGTCCCCCCACTGAGAAATGGAGTTCGTGATGAAACACCTCTTCTTGAGCATGTTCGGGTTCGCGGGCGTCGTCGGCGTCGCGGGTCTCCCCTCCGTCGCCGAGGCCCAGGTCCCTCCTCCGTCCTGGGTGCAGCAGCTGGGCGCCAACCTGGATGAACAGGCCAACGCCGTGGCCGTGTCCGGCACCCACGTCTACGCGGCAGGACAGACGACCAGCCAGCTCGGCGTGGACCCGAAGGTGGGTGGGCAGGACGCGTTCATTGCCCGGTACGACACCGCCGGCAACCTCCAGTGGGTCCGCCAGTTCGGCACCCCGGGAAATGACCGCGCCACCGCCGTGGCCTCCGACGCGGACGGCAACGTGTACGTGGCCGGCACCACCTTCGGCGGCCTCGACTTCTATACCAATGCGGGCGGCCTCGATTTCTTCGTCGCCAAGTATGACGCCGCCGGTAGCCGCCTGTGGCTGCGCCAGAACGGCACGCAGATGGATGACTTCGCCACCGGCATCGCCGTCGGTGCGGACGACACCCTCTATTTCACCGGCTACACCGGCGGAAGCTTCGCCAGCGGCGGCAATCCCAACAACTACGACATCATCGCCGCGCTCTATGACACGGCGGGCAACCCGTACTGGCTCCAGCAGTACGTCAGCCCCATGAGCGACATGGCGCGCGGCATCGCCGTCACGCCCTCCCATGAGGTCTACATCGTCGGGAACACCTACGGCAGCCTCGACGGCACCACCACCCCGGTGAGCAGCGACATCTTCCTGCTCAAGCTCAACATCCTCGGTGCCCAGCAGTGGGTCCGGCAGATCGACGCGGGCGAACTCGATGACGCCAAGAGCGTGGCCGTGGGCCCCGACGGCGGCGTCTATATCGCTGGCGATACCTTCGGCAGCCTGGACGGCAACACCAACAACGGCACCATCGACGTGCTGCTCGCCCGCTACGACAGTGCCGGCAATCGCGATTGGAGCCGCATGTTCGGAGGCGCGCAGACCGACTACGCGTTCGGCGTCGCCGTCACCCCGGACAACGTCGTGCAGGTGGTTGGCTACACCTTCGGGCTCGACGGCGTCCCGTCCGCGGGCGGCTCCGATGCCTTCCTCACCCGCTATGACGCGCTCGGCACCCGCCTGGGCACCCGCACCCTGGGCACCTCGCGCCAGGACATCGCTCGCGGCGTGGCCGTGGACGCCTCCGGCAACACCTACGTCGCCGGGCAGACGCTCGGAAGCCTCGGCGGCAACACGAACGCCGGCAGCAACGACGCCTTCCTCATCCGCTTCTGAGTTGGCGGACCCTCCCGTCCGGCTCGACACGAGAGGCCGGACGGCCACCGGTAGCGCCCCTCCCGGCAATCCCACGGGAGGGCGTGCCTGGCGCGCGCGGGATGTGTCCAGACGCCGTTGGCGTTGCACGAACGGCCCATGACGCCCGCTGAAACACACGGTGCTCCCCAGACGGGGGGCGCGCTGCTGCCATTGCCCGCCCTTTGCAGCGTCCGGGCACGCGTGAGTCCGCAATGAGTGCCATGGAAGGGACACAGGCAGAGCCGCCTGGATGAGGCGCCCTGCCGCGTTCAGGGCCGGATGCCAGTGAGCGCGAGGCGCAGCACCCGGCGCGCGGTGAGCGGATCCTTCTCATTGGCGACGGCGATCGCGTTCGCCAGCATCATCAGGTCCTCCGTGGTGGCGCCTGCGTGAAGCGCACCCCTCGATGACGCCCGTGCCACCAGCACGTTCAGCACGTCGCGCAGCATGTCGGTGCAGCAGATGTCTTCGGCGGTGAGGCCCGCCGGACCGCCCAGCAGTGCGAAGGCAAGCCCGCGGTGGGTCGCGGTGTAGACCGTCAGCTCCTCGAGCCAGGCCGCCAGCTCGGCGGCGGGCTCCTTCCCCGGTTGCGCAGCGGCCCGCGCGCAGAGCTGCGCGACGCCATCCCGGAAGACGGCTTCCAACAGCGCCTGCCGCGACGGGAAGTGCCGGTGCAGGGTCGCCGAGCCCACCCCCGCCTGCCGCGCGATCTCCTCCAGGGACGCCTGAGCGCCATCCCTGGCGACCAGCTCCGCGGCGGCCGCGACAATCCGCTCCCGGTTGCGTTGCCCGTCCACTCGCAACCGCTTCACCTGCGCCACGGCACGCTCCTCCTCACGGGAACCTTCCCTTTGACAAACGGGGTCCCCCTCCGTATTCAACCATGAAAATAAACGGTGGGGTCCCCCACTTACCAAGGAGCTGCTGATGCGCAGCAACGATTCGGTTCTCGTCACCGCCGCCACGGGCCGCCAGGGCGGCGCCACCGCCCGGGCACTGTTGGCCGGGGGCCGCACGCGGGTGCGCGTGCTGGTGCGCAATCCGGAGGCGGCGAACGCCAGGGCGCTGGCGGCGGCTGGCGCCGAGGTGGTCATTGGGGACCTGGAGGATCCAGCGTCGTTGCGCGCCGCCTGTGCCGGGGCCCGGGCGGTCTTCTCCATGCAGTCCCCCATCGTCTCCGCGACCGGTGTCGACTTCAGCAAGGAGCTCCAGCAAGGGAGGAACCTCGTCGAGGCAGCGCTCGCCGAGGGTGTCGAAACGTTCGTGCACACCGCGACGTCCGGCGTCGGCGACCATCGCAACGTCGAGGGCTGGGCGGAGGGGCGCTGGAAGTCACACGAGACGTACTGGGAGAACAAGCTCGCCACCTGCGAACTCGTCCGCACCGCGGGTTTCAAGCACTGGACCCTCATCCTGCCCGCCACCTTCATGGATCACGCCATGCTGGACCCTGCCGGGTTCGTCGACGGGCGCCGGTTGCTCACGGTGGTCGGGGCGGATAAGCCCATCGGGTTGATCGCCCCGGAGGACATCGGACAGGCGGCAGCGGCGGCGATCAACGACCCCGCGAAGTTCCAGGGTGTGACGCTGCAACTCGCGGGGGACCTGCTCACGCTGCCCCAGGTCGCCGAGGTCCTCTCGCGTGTCGACGGCAAGGAGTACGTCGTCCAGTCCGCCACGGTCGAAGAGGCCGTCGCGGCGGGCCTGCATCCCGGCGTGGCTCAAGGCATGACGTACATGAACGTCGCCCCGGTGCTGGCCCGGCCCGAAATCGCGCGCTCCCTTGGCCTTTCACCCATGAGCTTCGAGACCTGGGCGCGGAAGCGCCGCGAGACGGCGTGACCGCCGCCCGAGGCACGGCCCCCGGCGCTAACCGGAGAGCTCGCGGACCAGCTGTTCGACCCCCCGCGCGGAGGCGTCGTCCACCGGGGACAGGACAAACATGCCGAGGCCGTCGCTGTCGTCGACGGAAAACACAGACGCCTCGAACACCAGTTCTCCGACCCCCGGCCGGACAAGCCGCCTGAGTCTCACGCCGTGCGGGTACAGCTCATTCTCGGCCCACAGCCGGCGGAAGTCCTCGCTCGTCTCCATCAAGTCGTCGACGAGCGCGGCAGCCTCTTCCGAGGCTCCCGCGCGCGCGATGTCGATGCGAAACGCGGCGAGGCAGGTGCGCCGCATGTCATCGCCATGCGGCAGGAAGGTGGCGGCTTCGGGATGGAAGACCCGGCGCAGCATGTTGCGGTCACGCTCGGGAATCGCGGCGTAATCACCAAGCACCGCCACTGCGGCGCGGTTCCACGCGACAATCTGAAACGTCGGTGTCTTCACGAACGCGGGCACGCGCAGGTTGTCGAGCACGCGCTGCAACGCGGGCGTGACCTCCGCGGGCGGCGTGTGGCGGCGCGGTGGCGGACGCGCGTGGGCGAGCAGGAACAGCATCTCGCGATTCGTTTCGTCGAGTTCGAGTGCGCGAGCGAGGCGTTCGAGCACGTCATCGGACGGCACGCCGCCGCGCCCCTGTTCCAGCCACGTGTACCAGGTGACGCTCACGCCGGCTCGCGCCGCGACCTCCTCGCGACGAAGCCCGGGAGTGCGGCGCCGTTCGGTCGATGCGGGCTGAAGCCGCTCGCGGCGAGCGCGGAGGAATTCGGGGAGGGTGGTAGTCGCCATACCAGTATGCGGGCACGTCTTTTCCCGCGGGTCCACGCAGCCTACGGTCCGCCCCTCACCACGAGGAAGGTCCCATGCTGACGCTGCATCATCTCGGACATTCGCAATCGGAGCGGATCGTCTGGCTCTGTGAGGAGCTTGGGCTCGACTATGAGCTGAAGCGCTATCAGCGCCGGTCGGACAACCGGATGGCCCCACCGGAATACAAGGCGCTCCATCCGCTGGGCACGGCGCCGGTCCTCACCGACGGCGACCTCGTCCTCGGGGAGTCCGGGGCCATCTGCGAGTACCTCATCCAGACCCATGGCCATGGCCGGCTCGCGGTGAAGCACGGCGAACCCGGCTTCGCCGACTATCTCTACTGGTTCCACTTCGCCAACGGGACGCTGCAACCGCTCGTCCTGCAGGTGCGGTCCCTGGAGCGCGTCGACCCCTCGGACAAGAACGCGCCCCTGCATGCGGCCCGGGAGCGGTTCAACCTGGTCTTCTCGACCCTGGAGAAGCGGCTGGGGGAGGCGCCCTATCTGGCCGGCGACGCGTTGACGGCGGCGGACATCATGGTTGTGTTCACGCTGACCACGATGCGGCGGTTCAAGCCGTATGACCTCTCACCCTGGCCCCACATCCTGGCCTACCTGCAACGCATTGGCGCGAGGCCCGCGTACCGCCTGGCCATGCAGAAGGCCGACCCGGATTCGACGCCCCTGCTGGGGGCCATTCCAGAATGAGCTGTCTTCCCGCCAGCGCGGTGCCGGACGCGAACCTGTCCTCCCTGTAGACTGGAGCGATGTTTGCTCGCGTCGCCTCGTCCGCGGTGTTGCTCGTCTTCGTGTTGCTGTGGACCGGCATCACGGTGGCCATCGACCTCCTTGCCACCGCCAACATGGTCCGTCAGGTGCAGGCGGAGCGCTGGCCCTCCGTGCCGGGCACCATCACCCGGAGCGAGGTGGAAGCGGTGCGCTCGAGCAAGGGCGGCACCACGTACGGCCCGAAGGTGGCCTACCGCTACTCCGTCGACGGGCAGCGCTACGAGGGCGGCACGGACCGCTCCGCTGCGTGGCGCACGTCAAACCCCAGGGACGCGGAGAGGCAGGTGGCACGCTTTCCCATCGGAGCCACCGTCCCGGTGTACTACCAGCCCGGGAAACCCTCGGAGACGGTGTTGCAGCCCGGCCTGCGGAGCACGGACTTGTTCGTGCTCATGATCCTGTTGCCCTTCAACCTGGTGGCGCTCTGGCTGGGCGCCCTGGTGGGGTGGGCCTTGATGCCGGAGCCGCCGCTCGTGTCCCCCTTCGTCCGGGAGGACGGCAGCGAGGGCGTGACGCTGGAACGGCAGTCGATGCTCTCCTGGGTGTTCCTGGCCATGGGAGGTTCCGCCCTGGCATGCGTGGTGATTGCAGGAATCGCGGGGGGACTCAACGCACCGCTGCCCGTGGGCATGGGGGCCTGGGGGGTCGTCATCGCCTGCGGCGTGCTCGCCGGGCGGTGGGTGCGTGCACGACGGAAGGCCGGGCACTACGACCTGCGCATTCACGCCCAGGCGAAGAGCCTCTCCCTGCCGCCGTTCTCCGGCCGCGAGCACCGGCTTGACCTGCGGTGGCGCGACACGCGGTCGCTCCGCGTCGAACCCCGGGTTCACGAGCGCAAGGGGCGCAAGGAGACCCGCTACGCGCTCGCGATTGAGTACGCCACCACCGACGGCTTGGAACAACAGACGGACATCGCCAGTTTCACCCGCCAGGAGCAGGCGGAGGCGCTGGCGGACTGGCTGGGAGCGCGCCTCCCCCACCTCGACCGCCCTTCACGCGCCGCCTGAGCTCCCTGGGTTGGCACTGGAGCGCGCGTCAGGACGTGTGGAAGGCCTTGGCGAAGAGCTTCTCGATGCCCGACTTCTCCGGCTCGATGGCGATGGAGGGTGCCGGCGCGCCCATGGCACCGGCGAGGGCGGGACGCAGACCCGACGCGATGCCCGGCTTCATGTGGTGGCGCAGGTCCACCGCCACGTCGGACTTCACGTGGGTGCCCAGACCCAGGGCGGTGTTCACGTCCGCGGAGTGCTTGAGGAAGCCATTCTCCAGGCCGAACTTGCCGCCCGCCTGGGCTGACGCGCCCGCCACCGCGCCCGCGGTGACCGAGCCGTGCACCCGGCCCACGTGCCCGCCCGCCGTGCCGTACACCCCCGCCGTGGCGCCCGCGCCCACCTGCCCGGAGACCATCGCCGTGGCCGCCTTCGGGTCCAGCGTCGCCACACCCTCGGCGTACGCGTTGGCGGAGGCCTTCGCCTCACCCTTCACGTAGCCGCCCACGTGCCGGTTGAAGTCGTGGTTCGCGCTCGCCGTGACGCCCACGCCCGTCTCCGCCTTGGCCGTCAGCGCGGCGGTGTAGGCGTGCGAGTTCGTGTCGGCCGACACACCGGCCTGGGCCTGCGCCTTGAAGCTGTTGGCCTCGCCGGTGAGCTGCGCGCTCGACACGCCGTAGCGGCCCGCGTGCGTCTTCTGCATCTCGAAGGCGGCGCTGGGGCCCTGGACCTCGGCCTGGGCCGAGTAGTGGTGCACGCCACCACCGCTGTGGCTCGTGGTGGAGGCCTGCGCCGAACCCACGTTGCCGCTCAGCCGGCCACCGCCGAAGGTGTCCCTCTCGAAGGGACGGCCCGGCTTGTCGAGGAGCATGTTCTGCTTCGCGCCCGCGGGCGCCGTGAGCTTGTTGTCACCGCCGCTCACCGACACGTCCGAGCCCACGCCCGTGGTGCGCTCCCAGGGGGTGTAGGAGGGCGCCCCTTCCGGCGCGCCCGCGTGCTTCACCGGCTTGGGCTCCACGGCCGCCGGCGTCACCGTCGGCTTCGTGGCCGTCGCGGCGGGCAGCGTCGCGGTGGGCTTCGTGGTCGTCGCGGCGGGCATCGTGGGCTTCGAGGCGGGGAGCGTCGACGCGCGCGCGGGCGGCTTGGGCTGGGACACCGTGGAGGCCGGCAGGGTGGAGGAGCGGCGCAGGGACGAACCGACGGGGCGAACAGGCATGGGAGGCTCTCGGGGGCGGCGAAGGGGACTGTGCAGCGATGTCCCCTTCCATTGCATCCGACATGCCGTCCCCATGTGGAACGGTGTGGCCAAAGCCCGCCTGTGGTTTCAAGCAGTTGGCGGGAGGGGCCTCCTGGGAGCGGTGAGCGGACTGGTGACCGCGGTCACCAGCGCGGGTGACAGCTGTCATCGCCCCCTGCCGCGCGCCAGGGAGGACGGGATGAAAACGAAAACGGCCTGCCCCTTCCGCGTGGAAGGGACAGGCCGTTCGTGAGCCATCAGCCATTTTCCCTGGCTCAGAACAGGTTGGCGATGTCCTTCACCGGCTGCGGCGCGGCCTCGGTGTTCCCCAGCGCGCCCATGTAGGCGCCGAAGAGCATGCCGGCCGGGTTGGCGCGTCCCGTCGTGATGGACCCGATGACGCCCTCCGCGACGCCCTTCAGGGTGTTGACGTAGCCGGTCGCGGCGCCCTCGAGGACGCCCTTGAAGCCGCCCTCCGAGTTGCCAATGCCCGTCAGGACGTTGCTGACTCCCGGGATGAACCACAGGGCCTTGCCCGCCTCGCCCGCGGCCCACTGGAAGTTGTCCTTGTTGCTGCCGTCCGCCTTCACGTGGGTGTCCTTCGTGGTGGGCAGCTGGTGCTCGCCCAGGAAGGAGTAGCCCTTCTCGGCGAAGTCCTTGAGCATGCCGGCCTCGGTGCCGTGCCGCGCATCCCCGTCCTTGGTGATGCCCTCGATGTTGCCGTCGCCCTGGCCGTCCTGGACCTTGTTCGAGCGGTCCCCGCCCGTGGAGGCCTTGGCGCTGTCGATGAACTCCAGCACCTTGGCCAGCCGGTAGACGCCGTCCGCGTTCTGCTTCGGGTCCTTCAGGTCGAGCTTGGGGTCGACGCCGGTCTGCTTGCACAGCTCGTTGAACTTGATGTCCTTCTGGCGGCCCAGGCTCTTGAGCACCGGGGTGTCGTCGACAATCTGCGCCGCGGAGCGGGTGTCCCCGGCCGGCCGCTTGTCGCTGGCGCTCGGCACGCCGGAGCTGGAGGCCTGCTCGACCGGAGCGGACGGCTGGAGCTCCGGGGGCGGCTGCCGCCGGTTGATGATGGCGGCGGGCTCGAACGAATCCATCATGCTGAAGCCCTGCGCGGGCCCGCCTCGGAGGCCCAGGGTCCGCGTGTCCTGAACGGGCCCCGCCGAGAGCTGCTGCTTCGGGGTGATGGGAGCGGACGGAGCAGCGTTCGGGCGCAGCATGGAAGACGAGAAGGCCGTGGGCTTGATCATGGGGATCACCTGGTTCGTGACAGCGTTGCGCTGTCTCATTGCAGCGCGCATGCCGCGCCAGGTGCTCACCACAACCCTTTGATTTCCCAGGGAAGGGATGACTTCGGAGGACCGGCGCCAGGGGCCCGGCTGGTGACCGCGGTCACCAGGAGGATGGCGCCAGTCACCACGCGGCTTCGACTCAGGCGGCCTGCGACTCCGAGCGGTGCGCCTTCATGAACCGGTGGCGTCCCAGGTAGTTCTCGAACGCCTGGAGCGCCGCGTCGGGCTCCTTCAGCTTGCTCAGGCAGAGCGCGCGCCGGCCCTTGAAGCGGCCCTCCCCGGTGACCTGCAGGTCCAGGTACTTCTTGAACATGCGGTCGGCGGTGGCGGCGGAAGCGACACGGTCGAATAGGACGGGCTGTTCCCACTCGGTGCAGCTCACCTGCGCGTAGTCCATCCGCACCTCGAAGCCGGCCTCCTTGCCCTCGAAGACGAGCGGCGGGAAGTGCTTCTCCACATGCTGCCGCTCCGCGTCCGTGGCCGGTTCGTAGCGGCAGGCGAGTGCCAGGTCATGGGCCTGGGCGAAGCGCTCCTCGTAGACGCCCCACAGGCGCGCCTCGATGGCCTCCGCGTCCACGATGGCCTCCACCCACGAGGACGTCACGGGCTCCAGGAGCGCCTGGGACATGTCCGCGGGCTTGAGGTGGACGCCCACGTTCTCCATGCGCGCGGCCAGGGGCGGATGGGAGTCGAAGGGATGGGGTGTCACGGCGCGCTGCAGGTCGTCGTGCACCGCCTCGGACCCAGCGTACTCGGAGAAGCCGTGCGCGACCCGCTGCGCGATGGCCACGGAGTGGTGCTGCTCATCCTGGGCGAAGAGCTTCGCCTCCACCCGGTCGCGGAAGCTCGCGTACGCGCCCACCTTCACCAGCGAACGCGCGATGTCCTGCCCCGAGGTGACACCCGCCGCCAGCCGGTCCGCCGCGAGCTCACTGGCGCGGCGGCTGCGGCCCAGGGACAGCTCGAACAGCCCGCGGTAGGCCGCCATGAAATAGAAGACTGGGCGCGTCACGCCCCCCTCGTACAGCGTCTGGAGGTAGTGGCCGAAGTGCCCGAGCATGGGCGCCAGCCGCTTGCTGTGCCCGGTGTCGCCCCCCAGCAGGTGTCCCATCTCGTGCGCCAGCACGGCCTCCGCCTCGGAGCGCTCCAGCAGGCGCAAGAGGGACAGGCTCACGAAGAGCGTGCGGCCAGCGAGGATGCGTCCGCCCACGCGCACTTCATGCTCGGTGACGAAGAAGTTGGTGTCGATGCCCGCGAGGATGTGGTCGGGCGGTGGCGTCTGGAGCCGCTCGCAGAGCCGGCGCACGCAAGCCCACAGCTCCGGAGCGCGCTCCTCGGAAAGCTCCTCCGCCTCCACATCGAAGTCCGTGGGCGGGCGGCGGAAGATGGCCGTCACCACCAGGAAGATGGCGATCGCCGCCAGGATGCCCATCATGCCGATGAGCTTCGGGTAGTAGCGCTCGGTCCAGAGCGCGGTCACCCAATAGGAGAGCCACACCAGCAGCACGCCCTGCCCCATCACCTGGAGCGCGCTGGAGATGCGGAGCGTGAGCCAGCCCACCACGAAGCTTCCGTACTGGAAGGGGCGCGAGATGAACGCGGCCAGGCCGCACAGGAGCGCGATCACCGTGGAGGCAATCCCGAGCGCCAGCAGCGCCCAGGAGGCCAGATGCGCCCACCCGAACTGCTTCACGTCCGAGCACGCGTCGCCCAGGCTGTTGCGGTAGCCCGCCAACTCCTCGCCGTCGCCCTGACAGGCCGCCGACGCGGGGACCGCCCGGTAGAAGGCGAGCGCCTCCTGACGGTCCGCGTCGCTCAACGTCGTGTCACGGCCGATCTCCTTCTCGACGACCTCGAGCACCTGCGCGTCGAAGCGGCCAGCGGCATGACCGGAGAACCAGAGGCCGAAGAGAGGGAGAGCAAAGAGCAACAGCGCGGGCAGCACGTAGCTCTGGACGAAACCAGGGGATTTCCGGGTGGAGGCCATGGGGATTGGTGAACCAGCATACCGCACCCACCGTCATGCCCCCTCCAGCTCGGTCGCGGGTGGACCCGCGGCGCTCGCGGCGCTCCTGCGCGACTTCGCCCGGTCCTGAGAAGCGCGGCACGGAGGGGTCAGGCCGCCGCCCAGGGACCCGCTCTCGCGGATCCATCAACGGCCGGGTTGGCGGGCCGGGTAGAAGCAAAGGCTCAGCAGCAGTGTCTCGTTCGCCCTGGCGGTGATCACGGCGCGGTCAATGGCCGTGCCGGTGAGGCGCAGCGTCTCAGCCACCTGCTGGCCGACCGTCATCGAAACCGCCCCCGCCGAGCCACCGCCGGACTCGAACGCCTCGAATTGCGCGGGCTGGGCCTCCGTCATGAGCGTCACCTCCACCGCGGCGCACGGCATGGGCAGGGTGATCTCGGTCATGTTCAGCACGTCGAGCCCCGTGAACGTGCCGCGGGACCGGACCTGCGTGCCCGGCGCGGGTGCACCGGCGAAGTCGTACACCGTGAAACCGACGCCCTGCTCCACCCGTGGGTTCGGGCCCGCGCCCACCGGGAACGCGCTGAAGTCGATGCACGTGTCCGGCGGCCGGCCCGCGCAGTCGCATACGAGCGCGCCCTCGAGCGTGCCGCGAACACCGCCCGAGCCGCCCTCATCCCGTGAGGGGTCGAAGCGCAACCGGTAGGCAGCGCGCACCTCGCAACCGATGAGCTTGGGATCCTCGGCGCGGACGATCGCGCCGAGCAGCATGCCCTCCATGACACCGCGCTCGTCGCAGCGCTGACACCCGGCGAAGGCTGGCTCGCGGTGGGTGCCGGCGTTCGTGATGCCCTGGAGCGTTCCCGTGGCAAGCACGCCTGCCTGGCCTCGCCAGCGGAACGTCCCCTCATGCACGCCGCGCCGCTCGCCGTCCTTGTACTTGTGCACAAGTTGCAGGGAGTTCAGCTGCCCGTCGAACAGCTTGCCCAGCGACGAATCGCACGCGTGGCCGGACACCCGGAGGTCGAGCTGATGGAGGGTCTCCAGCGTCACGCAGCGCAGCGGGCGGCACTTCTCGCGCACGGCCTCCACCGGCCGCAGCGAGCCCTCGAGGTCCTTGGAGAGTTCCGAAAGGCAGACGATGCGATCGACGAGTGGTGCGCGGCTCATGGCATCAACCTATGCGCGCGGGTGACGGAGATAACCCCTTGCATCAATGCCTCCCAAAGCCGCGCCAGCAACCAGCCCTGAGCCTCCCGCGCGCCGTCTGGATGAACAACCCGCGCCTCGGTGGGCCGCCCCCTGCATCCATGGCTGGCCGGCCGCGCTGAGCCTAAACGCGTCGGCCTCGCCCAGGGGATTGGACATGCACATCCTGGAGAAGTGCTGCTGAGAGGATTCACGAATGCACCCGACGCAAGGGTTCCAACGGCCGCGGCGGAGCGCGCTCCTCGACAGGCTGGCGGACCTTCCGAGGGAACAGGAGATCCGGACGATGAAACGACTAGGCGAGACTGACGTACAGAGCGAGGCCGCATCCGAGGGCAGCGGCGGTGCCGAGCCCCAGCAGTGCTGGACGGCGGACGGGGACCGCTTCTGGATCGCGCCCGAAGACCTCCTCGTCACGAGCGCGGAGGAGCGTGGAACAGGCGTCCTCACCTACGGCAAGGCCACCGGCTCGCAGGCGGGCTTCGCCGCGGCTTCGCTCCCGGTACCGCTGCTGAAGGGCGACGTGCTGCGCCTCCACGCCACCGGGGTGACTGACTGGAAGGCCGTGCTGCTCCGGCTGGGCGCCTACGTCCCCGCAGCCCCGCTTCCCGAGGTGATCACCTTCAACTACCCGACGGCCACCGCTTCGGGCTACACCCCGCTTGACGACGCCATCACGCGGAGGAGCAAGTCCCAGCTGAAGGCGTTCACCGACTGGCTGGAGGCCCACGGCCAACCGAAGGGCTACGTGGGCGAGGTGGGCTGGCCCAAGAACGACGACAAGTGGCACGCCCTGGCCGAAGCCTGGTACGCCGCCGCCGACGACGCCAACCTCCACGTCACCAACTGGAGTGTGGGCGACTGGTGGAGGGACGAAGACCCGTGGCAGCCCTACACCTTCGTCACGGGCGCCTGGACTTCAACCGGGAGCGCCCCGGTGGTGGAGGCCCACCCGACGACGGCGGACCGCTGGCGCGGCGTCAACCTCAACATCGCGGAGTTCGGTACCGGCGAAGTGCTGCCCAGCAACAGCGGCGCCTTCTCGAACGTCAACCCGGGGACCTACGGCCAGGACTACAAGTACCCCGACGAGGATGTCTACGCCTACCTCCATGGGCGCGGCGTGCGCGTGGGGCGTCTGGCCTTCCGCTGGGAGCGAATCCAGCCGGCCCTGCGCGGCCCGCTGGACGCCACCGAGCTGGGGCGCCTGACCGCGGCCGTGAGCGCGGCCAACGCCGCGGGGATGAAGCTCGTCCTGAACCTGCACAACTACGGGCGCTACTGGAGCGGGACGGACGCGAACACCCGCACGGAATGGGCCTTTGGCGACGGCCTCGCGGCCGCTGACCTGGCCGACGTGTGGAGCCGCCTCGCCTTGGCCTTCCAGGGCAACGCCGGGGTGCTGGGCTTTGGTCTGATGAACGAGCCCCACGACTTCGAGCAGGACGGCGCCTTGCTTTGGGAGCAGGTGAGCCAGGCCGCCGTCACCGCCATCCGCGACGCGGGCAGCGGGAAGCTCATCCTGGTCCCCGGCTACGACTGGTCCTCCGCCGCCGAGTGGCCCGAGCATCACACCCGCGGGAGTTGGATTGACGACCCGAGCGACAACTTCGCCTACGAGGCACACCACTACTGGGACAACACCCGCGAGGGCTCCTACGAGGAGAGCTACGCCGAGGAAGACATCCATGCCGAGCACCAATGCTACGGCCACCAGGTGGTTCCTCCTGTCTTGATGAGGATCATGCCGCTGGGTGACAGCCTGACCGGCGAGCCCCGAGCCTGGCGCGACCCTGCCTACACACAGCTGACGACGGCAGGGTTCAAGGGCGGCGACTGGATCTTCGTGGGCGCGGCATGCGACGCCTACACCGGCATGCCCAATGAGTACCACTACCACCAGGGCATGAGCGGCTGGACGATGCAGGGGGTCCTGGCCAAGGTGGATGACTGGCTGACCGGGTCACCGGCCGACCTCGTCGTGCTGCACATCGGGGCCAACAACATCTTCAGCTATCAGAGCCAAACCTCGGCCGAGCTCACCAGCGACTGGTTCGACCTGGTGGACAAGATCCTGGCGCACAGCAGCAACGTCAGGTTGCTGGCCTGCACCTGGGGGGCGGTCAGCTCACTGGTCAATCCGCCGAACGGCTTCGACCGGGCGGAGACCGTCGTCGAGGTGAACAACCTCATCAAGGCCCAGATCGTCGGTCACACGCACTACGGGACCCGGCTCCACCTCGTCGAGCACATCTACACAGCGGACGACACCCGTGACGGGGTGCATCTCAGCGACGAGGGCTACGTGAAGATGGCCAAGCCCATCACCACGAAGCTGATGGACCTCTACCCACCTGCCCCACCCGTGGGAGTGACCGACCTGATGGCGACGGCTCCTGCCGCCAGCCTGGTGACCCTCAACTGGTCCGACGCCGCGGGTGAGACGAGCTACACCCTCGAGCGCAGGCCGGCGGGCGCGGGCGCCTGGACGGAGATCGAGGCGGGCATCCCGGCCAACTCCACGAACGCCGATGACACGACGGTGGCCGCGATGACGGCCTACGAATACCGCCTGGTCTCGGTGAACGCCGGGGGCACCACCGCCTCGAACGTAGCGGCGGTGACCACACCGGCCGGGGTGGCGGGCCTGGCCTTCATCAAGGGCTCCCACGCGAACGGCTCAGGTGGCCCGGTCAGCATTGCCCGGCCCGCGGGGGCGGTGGCGGGGACGGAGCTGTACCTGGGCATCTTCCCGGGTGACAACTTCACGGCCCCGGCCCCAACCTCTCCTGACTGGACGCTCGTAGCCGACGCGACGGTGACGGGCGACTACGCGGGCTTCCTCTACCGGCGCGTAGCGCAGGCTGGCGACGGCGCCACCTACAGCTTCCCGCTGGCCGGGTGGTGGAACTGGCAGGCGGTGCTGGGAGCCGTGGCCGGAGGCGACGGGGTGGCCGACACCGCGTCAGGCACGAACCACTGGCAGGAGCAGACGGCCCCGTTGACGGTGACGGCTCCGCAGGACGGCCTCCTCCTGCACTTCGCCAGTGGCCACTTCGGCGCGGTGACCGACGACGGCGGGATGACGCCCAAGGTGACAGCCGACAACTGCGCGCTGCACAGCGAGGGCCCCGTGGCGGCAGGCGACTACACCCGGCGCCTGAGCGTGCAGAACGTCCAGCTCAACGCCTCGATGCTGCTGGCCTTGAAGCCGAAGCCCTGACGGAAAAACGCCCCCTGACGCCGAGGAAGAGAGGGGTCGCAATAAACGGAGGTCAGACCAGGCGGAGCACCCCGCTGGGGCTCCGCCTGGCGCGGCGCTCGCCGGGGTGTCAAATCCTCTCACGGTGCCAATGCCTATCTGAGTGACTGACCCGGCTGTCCCGCGAGAGACAGGGGAGGATCCAGACCATGGCAGGCGATATTCCACTTCACGAGCAGGTGCTCGTCGGCGAGCAGCCCTTCGAGAGTCCGGAGGCGCAGCCCGGCGCACGCGAGGGCCCCGCTCCAAGGACCGTCCACACCTACGGCAAGCGCGTCCACATCATCGGGAGCACCAGCCCCCGGGCGCTTCAGCTGCCCATGCCCGCGAGCGTCTACCCGAACGCCTCCGAGGTTCCCCGCGAGCTCACCGGCACACTCGACCGGGTGGAGTCACTCGGGCTGGCGGCCCTGCGGCTGCGTCAGTCTTCCGCGTACCAGACGGCCAAACAGCAGCGGCCCCGGCAGGGGCAGCCCTGGAACATGCGCGGGAATTGCACGGACGTGGCGCCCATCGACAGGCAGCGGACCGCGGAGGCCGCGGCGCTCAAGGCAGGAGCGCCGTGGAGCGCGTTCATGGCCGGCAGCGCCGCGGTGGGGCTCGTCATCGTGTCGGGCCCGACGCCGGAGTTGCAGTTCAGCAACGACGAACTCATCAAGGTGGTGGCCGAGGTCCAGAACGGGCTCTCCTGGTTCCCCACGGTGAGCCCCGCCGCGCAGCTGAGCTTCACCTATGACATCCAGCACGTGCGCATTCCCACGCCAGCGGACCCCAACGCGGCGGACCTGGAGGCGGCGTGGAGGGATCCCGCCATGGCCGCCCTGGGCTACTCGGCCTCCTTCGACGGCGTCATCCAGTACATCGAAGCCCTGCGGGTCCGCTTCGGGACGCGCTGGACGTACTGCGGCTTCTTCACCAAGTACCCGCTGTGGTGGTTCGCCTACGCCTCGCTGGGCGGGCCGCGGCTGGTGATGCAGTACGACAACGACGGCTGGGGCCCGGACAACATCGACAGGGTCTTCGCCCACGAGACGGGCCACATCTTCCGGGCCCCGGATGAATACGGCTCCTGCGGGTGCGGCGGCGCCTGGGGCCGGTATGGAGCGCCCAATGACAACTGCGAGGCCTGCGCGCCCGCGGGAGGCGTCGCGTGCCTGATGAAGGGCAACGCCTTCGAAATGTGCGACTACACGCCGCTGCACGTCGGCTTCCCCGCGCCATGGACGCTGATGCAGACGGACGCCTGCACCCGCCTGGGCAACCTGTCGGCTGCTGGCAGGAGCCAGGTGCTGCTGCGCACCCAGGCCGCGGGCGAGCAGCGCGCCGCGACACTGCGGCAGGTGACGGGAGGCGCCGGACTCGAGGTCGGCTGGTCGGCCATCCATTCGCTCCCCGGCTGGGAATGGCCCATGGAGGCGAGCGACGTGTGGCTGGCCCTGGGCGACATCTCCGGGGACGGCAAGCCGGAGGCGCTCATCCAGCGCCGGAGCGGACAGCCCGCCCTCGCGCTCGTGAGCTACGCGGAGGAGATCGGCGGCCCGTCTGTCAGCTGGCGGGTCCAGGGCGAGATTCCCGGCGGCTGGAGGATGAACACGAGCGACGTGTACCTCCCGCTGGGTGACATCGATGGGGACGGAAAGACGGAGGTGCTCGTGCGCAGCCAGTACGCGGGAGACTGCTTCCTGGGCCTGCTGCGCTACGACCCGGGCCAGGGAGGGCTGCGCGCCGTCTGGATTGTCCACACCACCCTCCCCGGTGGCTGGAAGATGAACCAGAGCGATGCCTGGCTGGCGGCCGGAGACCTCGACGGCAATGGCAGGACAGACCTCATCGTGCGCAGCCAGTACGACGGGGACCGCTACCTCGGCGTGGTGCGCTACGACCCGGCCACGCAGGGTCTCCGGGCGGCCTGGATCGTGAAGAACGAACTGCCCGGCGGCTGGAAGATGAACACCAGCGACGTGTACCTGTTCGCGGGGGACCTCGACGGCGACGGCAGGTCGGAGCTCATCGTGCGCAGCCAGTACGCGGGAGACCGCTACGTCGGCCTGCTGCGCGACGACCCTGGCACGCACGGCATCAAGGCGGACGGCATCCTCCAGAACACCCTCCCCGGCGGCTGGACGATGAACACGCGCGACGCCTGGCTGCTGGCCGGAGACCTCGACGCCAACGGCAGGACGGAGCTGGTGGTGCGCAACCAGGACACCGGGAACCGCTACCTCGGAGTGGTGCGCTACGACCCGGGCACGCGTCGCCTCAAGGCGGTTTGGATCGCCGAGAACACACTGCCCGGTGGCTGGAGGATGAACACCAGCGATGCATACCTGCTCGCGGGGGATGTCGACGGCAACGGCAGGACGGACCTCATCGTGCGCAGCCAGTACCCGGGAGACCGCTACCTGGGCGTGCTGCGCTACGACGCGGGTTCCGGCGGACTGCGGGCCGCGTGGATCATCCAGAACGTGATTCCCGGCTCCCTGGAGGCCGCGCCAGGGCAGCTCGCCCGGCCCGCCGCGCTCCACGTCCCGCCAGGGGTGGACACCCCGCAACCCCAGCCGAGGCCGCACGCCTAGCGGCATCCGGAGGACGTCCCATGGAGACGGGCGAGCGCGAAGTCCTGCTCATCCTCGCACCCGAAGGCGCGGAGGAGGCGCTCACCCGCCTCCGGGAGCACGTCCGCATCGAGCACGTCCTGCGTCCCCGGGTGGCGCTCGCGAAGGCGCCTGGGGGTGTGGACCTCCCTGCCCTCCAGCGCCTTCCCGGGGTGGCTGTCGCCGCGGGCCTGCCCCTGCCCGACGCGGTGTGGCCAGGGCTGACGCCCACCGAGCAACTCTTCATCCAGGGGTGGCTCCAGCGGCAGGCACCGAAGACGCGGACAGGAGAAGGCCTCCCGTGGGATGCGCCTGGATTCAAGCCGCCAGACAAGCCGTGAATCAGACCGTGGGGGTGGCGGAGCTACCCCTGCCCCAGGAGGCCATAGGGCTTCCATTCGAGGATCTTCAGGTCGAACCCGGCCTGGCGTTTCCCGGCGAGCCAGTCCTCCAGGGCACTCAGCGCGGCGGCCTCGTCATCGAAGCCGCGGCGCTCGCCCTCCCGGGTGATGAGCGTCGAGCCCTGCACGATCGCCGACGTGTATTCTGACTTCGGGCCGCTGTAGTTCGCGAGCTCCCGTTCGAGCGGACCGCGACCGGGAACCGTCGTCGTGACGCGGAGGAAGTCCCCTGTATAGCGGGCCTCCAGCCGCCGCATCTCGCGCGCCGCGGCGTCCGGCCCTTCGAAGGCGAACCGGAACGTCCGCATCGTCCCGTTGTTGTAGCCGCCATGGAGCTGGATGACGGCATCGAAGCGCTCGATCTCCAGGAAGAGGTCCCCCCGCCTGCGCCAGAAGGTGAGGCGCTCCGAGGCCCGCCTCCGCACGTCCAGGGCTGGCAGAGTCCCCTCCTCCAGGAACTTCTCCCCGTCGTAGATGGTCAGCGGCAGGCCGCCCGGGCGCAGCAGCCACACCTCGCCCGTCGCACGCTGCGCATAGACGACGTCCGTCGCCCGCGCATGGGCCGATGCCCGCGCCACGATGCCCTCGATATCCAGTCCCTCGAGTTCTTCCGGCGTGGGCGCGTCCGGCTCGCGGACCTGTCGCTCCTGAGACGTTGCCGTGAAGACCGGCTCATTGCGCCGGATGCGGTCAAAGAGGTCGTCGTGGTGGATCTCCTCGAGGTCGATGTTCCAGAGCTCGGGCACGAGGAAGGTGGAGGCCAGGGACGCGGCCTCGCCACCGGAGCGGCCGTTCTCCAGGTGATGCTCCGCGTGGATGTCGCCGTAGCACGCGACGTCGTGATCATTCTCGTCGAGGAAGCGCGTGGACAGGTCGCCCGCCACGACGAGACTCTCATCGTTGTAGACGCCCTGGATGACGTCCCGGACCACGAGGTCGCCCAGGACCAGGAAATTTCCCGACGTGCGCAAGCCCTGCGCGACACAGCGGCCGACGACCACGATGGTCGAATCCGGACCGCAGTCATCCAGCACGCCGTCCACCACCAGGTCGCCGAGCACTAGGGGCTGTCCCTGATTAACGCAGCCAGAGAAGCATGGACGCAACGTGCAAGACGGCGAGGTAGCAGGTCGCCGTCTTGTCGTAACGAGTGGCGGCGGCGCGAAAGCGCTTGAGGTCGTGGAAGA
>NZ_RAWK01000160.1 GCF_003612165.1 Corallococcus aberystwythensis
GTGGGGGTGGTGTTCATGCTCGGAACCAGCATCGTGGGGCTGATGGGGGCCTCGATGAGCAACGGCATTGAAGCGGGCGTGCTGGGCATGGTCGGCCTGGCCCTGTACGGCGGCAGCGCGCTCTTGAATGGCAAGGCGGCGGAGCCCGCGGGCGTCGCGAAGCAGGCCTAGCGCTCACGCGAACGCGGTCTGAAACGCTGTAGGAAGTTCCAGGGCCTTCGGGCCGGATCAGCGAAGTGGGAAGCTTGGGGCTTCCTTCCGCTGCCGGCCCGTAGGCCCTTGTCATGTCCGGGCCCTGCCCTTCCCTTCTTCAGGGCTGGGGCGGCTCGGCTTCCGGAGCGTGCGCTTCCGGCAGGGCGCGCGGCTCCAGCGCCGCGGGGCGGGGCGGCACCTCCTGCTCCGGCAGCGGCTGCTGGGGTGTGCCCTGGGCTTCCTGGCGGCGCAGGCGCACGGCGCGGATCCACAGGGCGATACCGGCCCAAGCCCCCACGAGCGCCACCGGCACGGCCACGACGTGGGGCCAGTAGAGCGCCACTCCCGCCAGGGCCAGGGGCACCACGCCCGCGCCGAAGACGACCTTGGATTCGGTGTGGCCCAGTTCGCGGTGGTTGGCGACGGCGGCGCCCACGGTGTTGCCCAGGCGCACCGCGCCCGCGGCCGCGCGGCTCATGCTGTTCCGCCGTCCGGGAGCGCCCCGCTGCGAGCGCGGGAGTGGAGGCGCGGTCTTCAAGCGCCGCTCCTTGCCGCTGAGCACCACCTCCGTCGCGTGCTCCAGGTCCTGGAGGTACATGGCCTCCATGCGCTGGGCGAAGGGAGCGTCCTCCACGGCGACGTCGATTTCGGAGTTCCCCAGCCAGCTCGCGGGGTTGAGGTTGGACGAACCGACGCGCGCCCAGAGGCCATCCGCCACGGCCGTCTTGGCGTGGAGCATGGTGCCATTCCATTCATAGACGCGGATGCCGGCCTCCAGCAGGGGGCGGTAGCCGGCCTGGGTGAGCGGGCGCAGCGCGGGGATGTCGCTGCTGCCAGGCACGAGCAGCCGCACGTCCACGCCGTCGCGCGACGCGGCCCGGAGCGCCTGGACATAGGTCGCGGTGCCCACGAAGTACGCGTCGGTGAGCCACAGCCGCTTGCGCGCGAGCGACGCGATGAGCTGGTCCACGCGGAAGAGGCCCGCGCTCCAGGGCACGCCGGCCACCACGCGCAGGGACACGTCCCCCATGGGCACGGAGGCGCGAGCGGACAGGCAGCCATCCTCATCCAAGGGAGGCCCCACGGTGCTCCAGCCCTGGGCGAAGGCGCGCACGAGGTCCGCCACGGCGGGGCCGCGGATCTCCAGGCCGGTGTCGCGCCATGGGGCCACGCCCTTCTGGGCGTCACCCACCCACTTGTGGCTCACGCACAGGCCGGAGACGAAGCCCACCTCGCCGTCCACGGTGAGCGTCTTGCGGTGGTTGCGGCCCAGCCACGCCAGGGGCCGGTCGAACTGGAAGGGATTGAAGCAGCGCACCTCCACACCCGCGTCACGAAGGGAGTTCCAGTAATGACGGGACGCGGTCCCCTGGCAGCCCAGCCAGTCATAGAGGACGCGGACCTGCACGCCGTCGCGGGCGCGGGCGGCCAGCGCCTCCGCGAAGCCGCGGCCCACCTCGTCATCTTCAATGATGTAGTTCTCGAAGAGGATGGAGCGCTGCGCCTGCTGGATGGCGCGCAGCCACGCGGGATAGTTCTCGCGCGCGTCGCGCAGGAGCTGCACGTCGTTGCCCGGCACGAGCGGCGCGCCGGCGGCGCGGGAGAAGACCTGCTCGGCCAGTCCGTGCTGACGGCCGGTGATGCCCGCTGACTTCACGATGGCCACGCCGTGTCTCCTCGGGAAATCGGAGCGCGCCCGAAGGCTCTGGGTGAGGTGCGGAGCCCGGAAGCGGGTCGCAAGGGTTCCGGGCGAGGGGATTCCGGCGCGCTCGCGGCGGTGGCGAGGGCCTGGCCGTCCGCCTGTCCTCCTCACCCTACCCCTCCCACGAGTCTCCGCCCAGTTGTTATCCAGTGACTAGGCCCGCCACAGCGGAATGGGCATGCCTCCGATTCCAGAGGATGGACGGTGGCCGGACACACCCCGCTCGTGTTGACGAGTGAGGAGGAGACAAAGGCGTGAATGCACCAGTCCCTGCCCTGCCCCGCCTGTCATTCGACTTCCCGGACGGCGCCGACTTCAGCGCCGGCGTGAAACACGAGTGGCTGCTGACCAACGGCCGCGGGGGCTACGCCTCCAGCACGGTGGTGGGCTGCAACACGCGCCGCTACCACGGCCTGTTCATCCCCACGCTGGAGAAGCTGGGCCGCACGGTGCTGATGGCGAGGCTGGAGGAGGCGGCGCTGGTGGAGGGGAAGCGCTACCGGCTGACCTCCGAGGAGCGCGCGGACGGCAGCGCGATAGAGGACGGCGCGAGGCACCTGCGGCACTTCCACCTGGAGGGGCTGATTCCCGTCTGGGAGTACGCGGTGGGAGGGGCGCGGCTGCGCCGGCGAATGGTGATGGTGCACGGCGAGGACACGGTGTTCCTCGAGTGGGAGCACCTGGCCGGTCCGGAGGTGACGCTGCACCTCAGGCCATTCCCGGTGCTGCGTCCACACGACGGACCGCTCCTGAAGGAGGTGGGTGAGCCCATCGTCACGCTGCGAGGCCCGCTGGTGGAGCTGCGCAACGGCGAGGACGGGCCCGTGCAGCGGATGCGCCTCTATTCGGAAGGGCCCACGCCGTTCGTGAGCCTGGCGGAGACGTCCCAGCCGCAGCACCTGCGGCTGGAGAAGGCGCGCGGGTATGACTTCACGGAGGTGCAGCACTCACCGGGCTACTTCTCGGCCACGCTGAAGTCCGGGAGCACGCTCGCCTTCGGGCTCACGACGGAGAAGCCGGTCCACCTGCTGGAGCGCAAGCCCGCGGAGGTCTTCGAGCGGGAGCTGCTGCGGCAGCAGCGTCTGCTGGAGCAGGCCCCGGAGCACGCGCGCACGAGTGTTCCGGCGAGGCTGGTGCTGGCGGCGGACCAGTTCATCATCGATCCGCCCAGGCCGGCGGACGCCGCGTGGGCGCGGTCGATGGGATTGGACGCAAGGAGCGTCATCGCGGGCTACCCGTGGTTCACGGACTGGGGCCGGGACACGATGATCAGCCTGGACGGGCTGACGCTGGCCACGGGGCGCTACCGTGAGGCGGCGGCCATCCTGCGCACGTTCCAGCGCTACGTGCGGGACGGGCTCATTCCCAACTACTTCCCGGACGGAGAGAACGAGGGCGTCTACCACACGGCGGACGCGACGCTCTGGTTCTTCCATGCGGTGGACCGCTACCTGGAGGAGACGGGAGACGAGGCACTGCTGCGCGAGCTGTTCCCGACGTTGCAGGACATCGTGGCGCACCACCAGAAGGGCACGCGGTTCCAGATTGGCGTGGACCCGGCGGACGGGCTCCTGCGGCAGGGGCAGGAGGGCTACCAGCTCACCTGGATGGACGCGAAGGTGGACGGCTGGGTGGTGACGCCGCGCCGGGGCAAGGCGGTGGAGATCAACGCGCTGTGGTTCAACGCCCTGCGGCTGATGGCGGGCTGGGCGGAGCGGCTGGGACAGGACGCGGGGCCGTACCGGAGCGCGGCGGAGAGGGCCCAGCAAAGCTTCAACCAGCGCTTCTGGAACGAAGCGGGCGGATGCCTCTACGACGTGGTGGACGGAGAGGACGGCCGCGAGGACGCGCACGTGCGGCCGAACCAGGTCTTCGCCATCTCATTGAAGCACCCGGTGCTGAAGCGCGAGCGGTGGGCGCAGGTGCTGGAGGTGGTGCGCCGGGAGCTGGTGACGCCGGTGGGGCTGCGAAGCCTGGCGCGGGGGAGCAAGGACTACAAACCCACGTACGACGGAGACCTCCGCACCCGGGACGCGGCCTATCACCAGGGCACGGTCTGGGGTTGGCTCATCGGGCACTACGTGGACGCGACGTTGAAGGTGGCCCCGGACCTGAAGGCCGCACGGGCCCTGCTGTCTGGAATGGAGGACCACCTGTCGCACGCGGGCATCGGACAGATTTCCGAAATCTTCGACGCGACGGAGCCCTACCGCCCACGAGGCTGCTTTGCCCAGGCCTGGAGCGTGGCGGAGGCGCTGCGGGTGTTCAGCAAGACCAACGTGGGGTGAGCTGCCCGTCACGCCGCCGTCACGCCTGCCATCCCAAGGTGCTTCTCACGTTCACACGTCTTCTGGCGTGTCGAGCAACGGGAGAAGCACGAACAATGGCTACCGCACCCAAGAACACTGGCTTCCTGAACATCCCACGCTCCGTCATGCGAGTGGGAAGGACCTTCGCCGCGCTCCACCTCGCCCTCGTGAGCCTGGCAATGGGAGGCTTCCCGAATGATGCACGGGCTGAGGGACTGACGGCGGCCTCGTCACAGTATGTCCAGGAGATCTCCCTCGACATGTGTAACTGGGCGAACCGGCCCAGCCAGAGTGTCTGCACGGCCCAGCACCCCAATGACAGCTGGAGCAGCTGGGATCGGACCCATACCGTGCCTTGCGCAGGCCCCACCGCGTCTCCGCCCTCCACGTACTGGTTTGATCTGTCCCCCACCGTGCCTGCTCCGCTTGACGGCTACAATGGCCGCCATACCCAGCAATGGAACTGGCCGGACGGCCGTTACCTCAGCGGCTGGGGCCAGTCCGTCATCCACTGCCCGTCGAATCCCTCCCAGTGGGGGACCAGCCTCTTCACCATGCCCCTGCTGACGGCCAAGTCAGACCATGCCTTCCTTCGGATTCCCGGGTTCTTGAGCCACTCCCAGGCCCGGTATGTGCGCGGACAGGTCAAGGTCCTTCTCTACGCACAGCGGCCCGTGACCGTCAGTCTCCCTGGAATCGACATGTCAGCGACGCTCGCGCTTCAGACGCTCGGTCTGGACGATGTCTGGCGTGACGTCGCGACGAGAGTGCTGCCCGCGCCGGGTTCGCATAGGGGGATCGGCGTTCATGAGTTCTTCGAGATCGAAGCCCTCATTCAACCCTACACGCCGGTCCGGGTGGAGCTGCGCGCCAACACGCTCCCCCCGCTTCGCGTCGCGGATGCGGATTACATCTGGGAGAACTACAACCTGGTCGCGGACATCATCGACGCGCGCCTCATCCTGCCGGATTGTATTCCGGACCAGTCCCGTCCCGGGTTCTGTCTGTAATTCCCCCTGAAATCACCCAACGGAGCCTTCATGAAGATGCGATTGCTGGTCGCAGGGGCGACGTGCGCCCTGTTGCTGCCCACCGCGACCCACGCGGCGGATGTCCATGACGTCATTTCCCCCACCCGGTGCGAGCTGCGCTTCAACCGGCTGATGAACTGCCAGTTTCCGCAGGCCCTGCTCACCACCCCCACGGCGGAAACCGCCGTGCCGCTCCGGACGACGCTCCGCTCCGTCGTGTCTGGCAATTGTTCGACCCAGTACCCGCTGGAGGCCCGGGCCGAAACGACGGGAGCGCCGCCCGTCTTCATCCCCTATCTCCAGAACAACAAAGAGGTCCGGCTGCGAGCGGCCGGAGGCGCGCCCGTGAGTGCCTTCACGCTGAGCGATGCGTCCACCTGGACGGCCTCCGCGGTCCTCGACGGCAGTTGCCGCATCAAGCTGGAGGTCTCCTGGAACGAGGTGGACGTCTCCAGCACGGCCGAGGCCCAGGCGCTCATCACCGCCCTGGACGCGGACATCGCCGCCGCGGAAGGCCACGCGGCCCGGATGGAGGAGCTGATGCTCTACCAGCGCGCCTACGCGCTCATGTCCAGCCTGGCAGACCGCTTCCGCGTCGAACTCTCCAACGAGACCATGCAGGAGCTCCGGGCCGCTGCGCTCGAAGCCGGCCCCGCCGTGGAGTCGATGATCCTCGACTGCGGGGACCTGTCCATGGAGGAGCGCCTGGCGCTGCTGCGCCTCCACGGCTCGCTCTGGGTGCTGGGCAAGCCCGAGGACTGGCAGCGTCCGGACGGAACGGTCATGACCCTGGAAGACCACCTCGGCCCGGGCGCGGCGGAGATCCTCGCACGGCTGAACGCGATCCTCGCGCGCCAGGGCGGAAATCCCCCGGACTACGCCCAGCTGTACGAGGCCGCGAAGACCGAGGTCCTCCGCCTCAAGAACAAGAAGTCATTGGCCATGACCCAGCTCGCGCCCTGGCTGCCCTGATGGACTCCCGAACCATGAACCCATTCTCTTATCTCCACGGTCTTGGAGCCGCGCTCGTGGCGGCGCTGAGCCTGAGCTGCTCACCCCAACCCAAGACAGACAAACCCCCACCCGTGCAGCCCCAGCATCAGGCCCAGCAAGCCTACGTTCCCGAATTCTGCGCCTCCGTTCCCATCGGCAGCGTCGAGTGTGTGTTCGCCCCTCAGACGCCCCAGGTGGTCTACGACAGGATCGACAATCGTCTGGCCAGTCGGTGCGGCTCGGACCTCGCGTGCCGCTACCAGGTCATCAACCTGTGGGTGGGGGCCCCCCCGTCGCAAGCCTCCACATCCGAGCTCGTCGTCTGGCTGGACGCGCAGCGGCAGGTGACGGACTTCTTGAAGAACTCCCAGAAGAGCGCCGAGACCCTGCTTGAAAGCCTCAAGATCCACGCAGTGGATCGGTCCAACCGCATCAGCGAGCAGAGGTTCATCATCTCCCAGGTCACCGAACGCGTGGACAGGATGAGCACGCACGCGGAACAGGAGGTGAAGGCGAAGGCCAGCGCCTACCAGGACCCCATCGTGCTGGAGGCGGCGGACGTCAAGGCGGGCATGACCCGGTTGGACCTGCGGATCGCCGAGGCCCGAACCACCCTGGAGGCGCTGAGTCCCCAGGTGGTGTCGCTCGTGGGGCAGTTCGAGGCGTACAGGAACACGGAGGCCGCCTCCATCGCCGCGCTCCAGGCCCTGGCCGCCCAGGCGTCCACGGCCGGCTTCCAGGGGCTGGAAACCGCCATGCTCACGGCGGCCGACCTCTCCCATCAGGAAAGCGGGGCGACCACCGCGTTGGTCACGGAAGCCCGGAGGCTGCGCTCGCTGCTCGCCCGCGCGCAGGAGGAGTACACGGACAGCCTGGTGCCCCAACGCGAGCTCATCGCGACGCGCGGTCTGCGCATGGGGGACCTGGTCGTGGGGGAAAGGAAGATGGTGGAGGGTATCGAGGGCTATTGCGAAGCCCGCAAGCGCAAGACGCTGACCACCCTGGAACGGCTGTTGGAGGGGATGAAGCAGCGGCGGGAGGCCCTCATCGCGTTGGAGGCGGATCAGGCCACCCGGCAGGCGCTGGCGGACGAGGCGTTCCTCACGGCCTCCCAACGCTTCCTGAGTGACGTCACCCCCCGGAGCACCCAGCTCTGGCAGGTGGCGCCCAAGAGCACGGTGCTGAAGCTGTCATTCCTGTCGGAGAAGTTCGACCAGATGGAGTCGTATCTCCAGTTCGAGCCCGCCTGCGCGCCTCCCGCGGCGGGAACCCGCTCCTGGCGGGAGGCGGGGTGTGTCGCCATGCGGCGGGACTTCTCCCGCGTCAGGTCCTGGAGGACGTCCACGCTCCCCGGCACCCTGCGGCTCAACGTGGCCATGATGCGACAGGCGGGGAGCGTGCCCGCGGCGCTGCTGGCCGAAGTGGAAGCCCTGACGGCCGCGGGGCAGCTCAAGGCCGCCGCCACGGTCCATGACGCCGCCCTGCGTGTGTCGGACGGTTTGTGAGGACCGCCATGCCCCATGCATTCACTACCGCCCTTCGTCCTCGAGCATTCCTGATGCGAAATCTTCTGCTTGCGCTGGCATTGACCCTGTTCATGGTCCCCACGGCCCGCGCGGCCGAATATGAAATCCACTGGGAGTCCCTCTCCTACGTATCCCAGGGAAGCAACGTCGACCCGGTCCTGTCCAACGAGGGGGACCCCTACTTCAACGTCAACCAGATCCCCCTGCCGACCTACACGCTTCCCTACCAACACCGGGTCGCGAAAAACCTCGACCGCTACAATGCCTTCCACGCCTTGTTTGATTCGATATTGCTGCGCCCGGGCGACAACCGCTTCGACTTCCGCGTCCAAACCCAGAATGGGAACCAATGGACGAAGACGTCGGAGCTCGTCAAGCTGCGGCGTCCGGGCCAGCCCTCCATCACCCTGTTCTCGTTTCAGCGCATCGGCACGGGCTTTCAGGGAAGGACAAACATCAGCTTCGGGCTGCGCGAGCTGAACCCTGGCCTGGCGGATCGCATTGACAGGCTTGAGCGGAACATCAACGAGGACCGCAACAGGCTCCTGGACAACGCGAATCGGATCGCCAACCTGGGTGCGCAGCAGGCCCGGCTCGACAGCCTTGAAGACGAGCTGGAAACCCTGCTCCAGAAGGGCTTCGACGAGCTGACCGCGGCGGAGCTCGACGCGCTGCTCAGGCGTTATCCGGACGTGCCCACCGCGACCCGGCAGGCGCTGGTGGAGCTCGTGGAGGACCTCAAGAAGAACGTCGAGCAGCTTCGCGCGGAGATCGCCCGCATCACCACGGAGCTGGGACTGCACGTGGACGAGGCCTCCTCCCTGGTCGAAGCCGCCGTTGCGCAGGCGGGCCATGACCTGAGCTCAGCGGACCATTTCGAGCCGGGCGATGGGCTGGACGACGTCCCGGACGTCACGGTGCCGGAAGTCGTTCCCAATGGGGACTTCGACCCCGAGCACGACCCCTATGCCGCCTACGCGCAGCAGGTCCTGACCCGTCTCCAACAGCAGATGGGCAACACGGCCAGCCTGGATCGGCTGGGCTTCCTGAGCACGGTTCGCGCCTGGCGCACCAATGTGGGGGCCATGCAGCGTTCGCTCGAGACCCGGACAGCGGTCTCGACCGAGGAGTGGGCGGCCTTCCTCAATGCCCGCCAGACGGTGGCGACCTATGTGCGGAGCTTCATGGATGAGTCGGACTGGTTCCTGGACAGTCCCATCCCCGTGGACATGCGCGTCCGGCTGGATTCCGTACTCATGGCCCGGACGCCCCAGGCGGCCACGGCCCTGAAGGATGCGCTGTCCGGCTGGGATTCGACGATGACGCCCGAGGAGCGGCTGCTCCTCGACACCATCAATGCAGTGCTCCACGGAGCGGCCGCGTCCATCTTCAGCGTGGACCTCCCCGCCCTGTCGGAACTGACGCGGCTCACGAACGCCGTCGCCACGGCGGCCGTGGAGGTCAGCAGGTTCGCGGTGGGCTTCACACCGGTGGGAGACGTGCTCGACCTGTGCGAGGCGGTGACCGGCAAGAAGTTCTGCATGCCGGGCGGCGAGGAGCTTTCCACGGAAGAACGGATTGCTTCGGGCCTGGGTGTCATCATCGGAAGCGGTGCCTTCTGGCACGGCGTCATGGCCATGGCCCCCGTCGCGGGGCGCGTTGGACGCATCCTGGACAACCTGGTGCTGGACCTGGGAGCCGCCGAGGCCCGCCTGCTGCGGAGCCGGCTGGGGGAGAGCGCCCTCTCCCACCTGGAGGACCTCACCGGCGCGCAGATCAAATTCCTCGCGGACACCTATGGGGATACGTTCATCACCACCTTCGCCCACTCGGTCGGCGGAAGCGCGATGCAGAAGGTGACCACCCTGAAGATCGATTGGCTATGGGACAGGCTCGTCAACGACACGCTTTTCGTGAAGAACTTCGGTTTGGCCGTGCGCAACATGCCCCCCATGAAGGGGATGATTCTGCCGGAGGTGGAGTTGATCCTGGCCCAGAAGGGCTTCGTCAAAAGGTCGGCCACCGCCGCGCAGGATGTTTGGGCACACCAAGACGGGTCCATTGTTCGCGTCGCACTTCAAGGCACGCAGGCACGCCCGCGACTCCATCTCAAAAAAGAGGTTTCGCACACCCCTGGCCAATGGGCGCCCGATGACATCGCCGCCAAACTGACGGACGACAACGTCATTGTGCCAGCACTGGACCCTCGCGCATGGAATGCCCTCAATCAATGGTTCCGCCAGGCAACGATGGCCAAGTCGAAGAACGCCTTCGCGAGGCACTTGACCGAGCAGGAGTCGAAAATCTTGCTTAAAATCTGGGGTGATGCCACCCACGTGGATCTGACTCCGTAACCTGTGACGGCGGGGGTGCATCTTCGCACCTCCGCTGTCCGTTGCGTTCGCTGTGCCAGCACCTTGAAGCATGGAGTGAACATGAAGCCGCTTCTGCCTGTCATCACCCCGAACAATGCGGCGCGCCTGACGCGCGTGCGACAATTGGGCTCACCTCGAACCGAAGTCGGCAGGGGACAACACCTTGGATTCGCTCCGACAGGCAATCACCTGTTCGCCAAGGACAAGAGCGGCTCGGGAATGCGCTGGTGGAAGAGTCTTGGCGACGCGGAGGAAACCGCCGGTGACGGCGAATTCACGCTGGCTGCGTTCAAGCCGGGCTTCATCCGCGACAGCAGCATCGTGGGTATTGGCGCGCCGGTCGCGGCGGCCGCCGTGCCCTGGCGGTATCGACTCATGGATTTGTCTGTCGAAAACGGCGAGCTTCGGCGTGAGGCCGCGCTGCCCTCCACCGTTTCAGGTTTTGGCACCTCCTGGAATGACCTGGCGCTGGTGCTGATGGAGGAAGACGAAGCACAGTTGTGGAACCTGGATACCTGGAGGCTGGTGCGCGGCCTTGGCGGCATTGATGCTCCCGCCAGGGTCACTGGCTGTGCATTCTCTCCCGAGGGGCGCTACGTCGCGGCAGTCGGAACACTCGATGACGGAACGCAGTCGGGCATCTGGCTCTGGGATTTGGAAAAGGGCACCGGGCCTGACTATCTGCCGCTGACAGCACGCTTCATATGGAGTGTGGCATTCCATCCGTCGGAACCCCTGCTGGTCGCAGGTGGAGACACCATCGTTGTCGACGTGGTCGATGTGAAGGAAGTCCGCATCACGAGGACCCTCAAGAACTTCTACTGCCTCCCCAGCAGTCTCAACTTCAACCCCGCAGGAGACCTGCTGGTCGTCGGCGGTGCAGGCCAGAGCTTCGCCGTCCACCGGTTCGACACGGGCGCGAGGATGTTCAGCCATGAGGACGATAACGAATTTCAATCGAGTGACGCGCTCTTCTCACCCGATGGCCGATTCATCGCCTGGGGACAGGGAGACGGGACCGTTGGGCTGTGGGGCGTGGCCTCCGTGTCTTGACGTCTCAAAACCCTGCGTGCCATGACTCCCAGAAGTAGTTGCGACGCCACTTCTGGGGGGAAGCCGTGCGCCAATAAAGTCCACCGTGGTCGCCGTCGTCACGATCATCGTGCTGCTCCTCAAGGGCCGCATCCCGGAGGCCTTGATCCTCCTGGCGCTGTTTCTGTGCGGAGGCGCTGCGGGTGTTCAGCAAGACAAACATCGGTTGACTAGGCTTTCTCAAGCTTTCGCATCCGTCTGGTGGCCTTGGCATGTCCCAGGGCCGCGGCGTCACGGAAGTGACGCATGGCTCGCGCCTTGGATTTGGGCACGCCGTCGCCTTTCTCGAACATCAACCCCAGGTTGAACGAGGCACTGGCATGCCCCTGCTTCGCCGCCAGTCGAAACCAACCAAAGGCACGCATGGGGTCTGGAACAAGGCCCACGCCATTGGAATAGTTGTAGCCCAGGGCAAGCTGCGCTTCCGCGTATCCTCCCTTCGCGGACGTTTCGTAATACGCGTTGGCCTTCTTCAGGCTCTTGCGGACACCCTTTCCCAGCTCATACGCAAGGCCCAGGTTGAACGCCGCGACGTCATCTCCCAGTCCGGAGGCCTTCTCCGTCCACATCCGGGAGCGCTTCGGATCACGCCGGACGCCATCTCCGTAGAGGTAATGGAGCCCCACGTTCGTCATGGCCTCCATCTTCCCGAGCCGCGCCGCCGTGAAGTACGCCTCGAAGAGGGCCTTTCGGTCGTCAGGCCGCTTCTCCTCGATCGTCCACGCCTTCTCCATGGCCACGTCCGCCAGTGACTTGACGGGCGGAGTCTTCTTTCCCACGCGCGTTTCCATTCCGGCCTACACGACATGAGCCTGACAGACCTGACCCGTGCGGTCATCACCGCTGCGAATGCGCCCGGCCTGAAGCATGTGCGGCAGCTGGGCTCCCCGCTCGACTCCGTACGCTGGGAGAGGCTCTGCTTTGACCCGTCAGGCACCCGGCTGCTCGCGAAAGACGCCTGGAGTTCCCGCCTGCGGTGGTGGAACCTGGACACGGCAACGGACGTCGCCAGCGGCTCGGTGGAGCTGAAGATGGAGCCCATCGAGGCCCTCTTCCACGGCTCGAATCACATCGTGACCGCAGGGCCGCCGGTCGCGGAGGCCGCTGTCACCTGGAGGCCCCGGCTCATGGCCTTCTCCACGACGGACGGCTCGCTCTGGCGTGAGGAAACCCTCTCCGCGCCCGCCACCGGGTTGGCCATGTCCCGGGACGGCATGCTGCTGGCCGTCCTGGAACGGGGCGAGGCCCTCCTCTGGGACGTGGCGGCCTGGAAATGGATTCGTGACCTGCAAGGCGTTGAGTGGCACGTCCAGGTCAAGGCGTGTGCATTCTCCCAGGACTCACGATTCGCGGCCGCGATCGTGAACTATTACAACCATGACCAGGCAGCTCTCTACCTCTGGAATCTGAAGGCGAGCTCTCGTCCCTGGGTTCATCCCCTTGGGTTTCAGTTCGCGGCGAGCGTTGCATTCCACCCCACGCTGCCCCTGCTCGTCGCCAGAGGCGTCCACGAGGTCGTGGTGATGGATGTGAATGAGCGTCGAGTCCTGAGGAGATTCAACGACTACAGTCACTACGTGACCAACCTCGACTTCAGCCCCGATGGGGAGTTGATGGTCTCGTCCGCTGGCGGCCGGGGCTTCGCGCTCTACCACTTCGATACCGGCGAGCTGTTGCTCAGCCATTCGAACGGCGATGACCTCGAGACGGGGGATGCGGTCTTCTCACCCGATGGCCGCTTCATCGCCTGGGCCAAGGGGGATGGAACCGTGGGTCTGTGGAGTGTAGGCCCCGCGCCTTGACGCTCCCAAACCAGCGGATGCCTTACCCAGGAATCGCCGAACACCAATCCATCTCACAACCCGACGAATCCCGGAAGTCCGCCCAGAATAGACTCCAGCTCTGCTCGGTGTTCCGGCCGCACCTCAACATGGGCCCTACACGCCGCCACGGCGAATCTAACAAAGACATCATAATCCACAACAACCACCTCCTCAAACAAAGAGAACCTCACGCCGTCAAAACGTTCCTCCCATGGGTCAAGCGACCCAGGAAATTCACACGAAGCAACATCAAGAAAATAGCTGACTCCAGCCACCAGGTCCCTCATGACCTGGACAAACCTCCCTCCCGAAATGCCATTAAAGAATGCCTGCACGGGAAAGAGACGGTCTGTGTCGGAGACTAACTGCACTCTATTTCCCACTGTTCACCTCATCTGGAAAATCGACAAATGTCTTAACCGCACCAAGATCATCCAAGTATCCTCGGATAGGGACGCCTTCAGGCGTAGTTCCTGTCCACTCTCTTGTGAGCTACCCTCTCGACTGAGCTTCTGCCGCAGCCTCCCGCCCCCACCGCGGCATCACGTCATCCGGAATCACGTGCCGAAACCCAGAACCCGCCTATGAGCGCAGGCCGCGCCAGCATCGACCCGCCGTTCTCAACGGGGCTGTGGGGCTTGAGCCGCGTGCCTTGACGTTCCAAAACAGGGCGTGCCATGAACCCTCCTGAAGCGACGGAGAGCGCCACTTCAGGGGGGAACACATGGTCCGGTTCATCCGGTTCATCGTTGATGGCAATGGGCTGGAGGCCCTAGGCATCCTGCTCCTGGTACTCCTCGTGCGGTGGGTGTTCTCACTCATCATCGCGCCCAAGACGCCCGACAGTGACACGCTGCTGGGAGGCAATGCACCACCGCCTCCCGCGCTCACGCCGGAGCTCGCTGAAACATCCTCCTCACCGGTTCCCATGCTGCTCGGAATCGGGATCCTCGTCGTGGTGGTGGGAAGCATCCTGATCATCAATTTCGACAGCGGGGGCCGCCTCCACGTCATCGCCAGCGGCAAGGCCCCCGGACGGGAGTTCGACCTGCGTGTGGATACCAACCCCGTGGAGCCAGTGCTTCTCGTCGGCCAACACCACGCCTATCCGATTTCCAGCGGGCCCCACGAAGTCCATCTGTTTGATCCCGGTATCGGCATCTCACGCTTCTTCCGCGTCGACATCCAGGAGGGCGATGCCTTCATGCTGTCCGTTCATTCGGACACCTGCGCCGTCCAGATCGACATGTCGCCGCTCACCTATGGCCGGCCCACGCGAAGGCAGCGGAGTGGCATCGACGTGCGCACGCTCCCGGTAGTGGCCCGCTTCACGGACACGAAATCACCCCTGCGCATCCCCGAGGATGCCGCCCTGTCCTTCAACGAGCTGCCGGAAAAGCTGCCCCAGGGGGGGACCGCCAGCATCCTGTTGCCCCTCCCCTGCGCCCAGGCCCAGGATGACCGGAGCAGCTGGGCCGCGGTGCGGACGATCTTCCCTGGACTCGACGACGCCGCCCGGCGCGTGGGCTACACGGACGAGGACCCCACCCGGGATGAAGTTTCCACCATGGACAACGCGCAGCTCTTGGAACTCCACGAGCGCCAGGGCGCGGCGCTGGCGCGCGAAACGCCCCCCTGAGCCAAGGAGAGTCCAGGTGTCCAGGCCAGTCCCGTGGCCATGATCACCTCGGTAAGAAAGGAAAAGCCTCACACGTGGGGCCAGAGCAACCACTTCTCGATGTTCTCAACCAACACAGCGAGGCTGCGCGTTTCACAAGCCACCACGGGACGCTCCCAGTCCTCGCCACGAAGCAAGACAGCTCGAAACGCCCCATCCGGCCTGGAGTCCGGATACCAGCCGACGTCCAGCAGCAAATCCTTCCGAGGATTACGAAACTGTAGAAGATCCTCGGTGAAGCACAGCCAGAACTGGAGATCATCCGCTGCCCCATCGGGCGCCAACTGACTCAATTCGTTATGCTCAATCATCCACCCCCCTGGAATCCGGAGAGGCTGCCTGGGAGGTTGTGGCATCGGATCCGTAAAAATCATCCTATCCGTCAGAGACATTCTCATCCCTCCTTCGCATTTCGAGTTTCCAAACAGGCATCCCCAGCAATCCGCTGCGTTGCTTCAGAGCAAGGGCACGGAGTTGGCGCACGAACCATCGCCCTGAGCTAGGGTGCGCCGCCATGGCGACTCTGCGGTACTGGTTGATCAAGAGCGAACCCTCCGTCTACGCGTACGCGAAGCTGGAGGAGGACGGCAGGACGGAGTGGACGGGCGTGCGCAGCTTCGAGGCGCGCAACAACCTGCGGGCCATGACGCCCGGGGACCTGTGCCTCTACTACCACTCCAATGAGGACAAGGCCGTCGTCGGCGTGGCCTGCGTCCTCTCCAAGCCGGGCCCGGACCCCACCGCCCCGGGCGAGGACTGGGCCTCCGTGGACGTGGGCCCCGTGGTCGCCTTCACCGCGCCGGTGACGCTGGCCACCATCAAGGCCACGCCCGCGCTCAAGGATTTCCCGCTCATCACCCGCAGCCGGCTCAGCGTAACGCCCACCCCCGCCGAGCACTTCGAGCTCGTCCTCAAGATGGGCAAGACGCAGCTGCCCAAGACCGCGTCCGCGAAACCCAAGCCGAAGCCCAAGTCCAGAGCCACCCCATGAGCGCCGCCCGCGAAGTCCGCGCCGACTTCGACCGAGCCACCATCGTGATGTACCAGGCCTATTCCGACGCCATCGCGGACGTGGCCTTGAAGCAGCAGAAGTTCGGTCCTCCGTTCTCCGTGGGCCGGATGACGTGGATCAAACCCAGCCTCCTGTGGCTCATGCACCGCTCCAACTTTGGCCGCAAGAGCGGCCAGGAGCGCACGCTCGCGGTGCGGATCAAACGCTCGGGTTGGGAAGAGGCGCTGGGCTCCGCCGTCCTCACCGGCTACGAGCCCCGCGCTCACAGCTCACCGGACGCGTGGCGCAAGGCCTTCGACACCGCGCCCGTCCACGTCCAATGGGACCCCGAGCGCACGCTGCGCGGCGCGGGCCTGCCCCACGACAGCATCCAGGTGGGCCTGAGCCGCGCCGTCATCCAGCGCTTCGTGGACGACTGGACCGTGTCCATCACCGACCTCACGCCCCTGGTCCAGAAGCTGCGCAAGCACATGGATGACGGCCGCGCGGACCAGGCCACGCGCCTCCTGCCCAAGGAATCCGTCTACCCGGTGCCTCCGGAGCTCGCCCGGCGCCTGGGAATGTGAAGGGCGCTCCAGAGAAGTCCGCGCCTCCAACCTGAGTTGTTATGTTCCGGCCATGGCGGACATCCCCACCCTGGAGACCCTGCGGACGCAAATCGAACGCATCGATGAGGACATCCTCGATGCGCTCCAGCGGCGCATGGCCCTGGCCGACGACGTGGCGCGCGCCAAGCTGGTGACGGCCTGGCCCTTCCGGGACCCGCAACGCGAGGACCTGCTCCTGCGCAAGCTGCGCGGCCGGGCAGCGGAGCGCGGCCTGGACCCGCACGAAATCGAGCGCCTCTACCGCGTCATCCTGGACATGTCCGTGGCCCGGCAGCAGGCCCTGGTGACCCGGCTGGACACCACGCCCCTGCGCGTGGGGTACCTGGGCGTCGAGGGTTCCTACAGCCACCTGGCCGCCCGTCAGCGCTACGGCCACCGTCCGGGCGGCGTGCTCCTCACGGGCTTCGACTCCGCCCGTCAGGCCGTGGAGGCCCTCAAGCAGGGTGAGCAGGACCTGCTGCTCCTGCCCATCGAGAACACCACCGCCGGAAGCATGAACGAGGTCTACGACGTGCTCGCCGCGGGCGACGCCGTCATCACCGGCGAGGTGGTGAGCCAGGTGGACCACCGGCTCCTGGGCTTGAAGGGCGCGAAGCTGGAGGACCTGCGCGAGGTGCTGTCCCATCCGCAGGCGCTGGCGCAGTGCGAGGAGTTCCTGCGCACGCACGTGCCCGGGGCCCGCGCCGTGCTGGGGCCGGACACCGCCATCGCCGCGCAGATGGTCGCGGACCGCAACGACGTCACCGTGGCCGCCATCGCCAGCGAGTCCGCGGCGAGCCGCTTCGGGCTCGTGGTGCTCGCCAGCGACCTTCAGCCCGGCTCGGACTTCACGCGCTTCGTGGAGGTCGCGCGCCAGCCCACGCCGCTCGCGCCGGACGTGCCGTGCAAGACGTCGCTGCTCGTCGTGCTGGAGCACCGTCCAGGCGCGCTGGGCCAGGTGCTGCAACGGCTCACGCAGCGTGGGGTGAACCTCTCCAAGCTGGAGTCGCGCCCCATCCCGGGTGCGCCGTGGCAGTACCGCTTCTACCTGGACGTGGAGGGCCACGCCGCGTCCGCCGCGGTGACGGCGGCGCTGGACGACCTGCGCCCGCTCACGTCGTCGCTGCGCGTGCTGGGCACGTACCCACGCGCGGAGCCCGTCGATGGCTGATGCCGCCCCCCGCCGCATCGCCTTCCAGGGTGAGCGCGGCGCGTACGGCGACGAGGCCACGGGCGCCCTCTTCGGCGCCTCCGTGACGCGCATCCCCTGCCCCACCTTCCGCGCCGTCTTCGAAGCCGTCGCGCAGGGCACGGTGGACGGCGGCGTGGTGCCCATGGAGAGCGCGCTCGCGGGGCCGGTGGCGGAGGTGGTGGACCTGCTGCTGGAGTTCACCCCGCCCATCGCCGGGGAGTTGCGCCTGCGCGTGCGCCACTGCCTGCTCGCGCCGCCGGGCCGCACGCTGGAGGGCCTCACGCGCGCGCTGTCGCATCCGCAGGCGCTGGCGCAGTGCTCGGGCTGGTTGAGGAAGCACCACCTGGAGCCCGTGCCCGAAGCGAACACCGCAGTGGCGGCGCGGCGCGTGGCACAGGAAGCCCTGGAGGGAACGGCGGCCATCGCCAGCCGGACCGCGGCGGAGCTCTACGGCCTCACGGTGCTGGCCGAGGGCATCGCGGACTCGCCGGACAACGCCACCCGCTTCCTCGCGGTGGGCCCGGCCGTGCCGCCGCATCTCGGTTCGCGGTGGAAGACGTCCGTGGTGCTCACGCTCGATGACGGCCCTGGCGCGCTCGCGGGCGTGCTCATGGCCTTCGCCGCGCACGGGGTGAACGTCGCGCGGCTGGAGTCGAGGCCCGGCGGTGTCCGCGCCTGGGACTACCGCTGGTGCCTGGACGTGGACGGCGCGGTGGACTCCGCGCCGGTGAAGGCGGCCTTGGGCGAAGCCCGGAGCGTCTGCACGTCGCTCCGGGTCCTGGGCAGCTACGCGCTCAGCGACTGACGGCCGCGGCCTTGGCGCCCGCCTGCGTCCCGTCGCCGTTGCGCACGGCCTCCGTGTACGCGGCGCGCACGATGTTCGTGTAGCGCTGGAGCGCGCCCAGCTGCTCCAGGCGCAGCGCCTGCGGCCCGTCGCACAGCGCCTTCTCCGGCGTCGGGTGGAAGTCCACCAGCACCATGGACGCGCCCGCGATGAGGCCCTGGCCAATGGCATGGAAGATGTCCGGCAGCCCGTCCGGAGGGGCCTCCGCGCGGCCAATGGCGTGCGAGGGGTCCACGCACACCGGCATGCGGGTGAGGCGGCGCACCACCGGCACGTGCGCGAAGTCCACCATGTTGCGGTGCGGGTCGCCCAGGTGCGTCTTCACGCCACGCAGGCAGAAGACAATCTTGGGGTTGCCCTCGCTCGCCACGTACTCGCACGCGTTGAGGGACTCCTCCAGCGTGATGCCCATGCCGCGCTTGAAGAGCACCGGGAAGGCGCGCTGCTGGCCAATCTGCTTGAGCAGCTCGAAGTTCTGCGCGTTGCGCGTGCCCACCTGGAGCATCACGCCCGTGGGCGCCCCCGACTTCTTCAGCGCGTCGTTGATCTCGTCGATGTGGCGCGGGTGCGTCACCTCCATCGCGATGACCTTGATGCCGTGCTTGCCCGCGGAGTCGAACACCCAGGGAAGGCACTTCGCGCCCAGGCCCTGGAACTCGTACGGGTTGGTGCGCGGCTTGTACGCGCCCATGCGCGTGGTGGTGATGCCGCAGCGGGCGAGCGCCGCCATCATCGCGTCCACGCTCTCCAGCGAATCCACCGCGCACAGGCCGGCGAAGAGGTTCACCGAGCTGTCGCCGAAGCTGACGCCGTTGTAGTCAAAGCCCGCCGTGGTGCGCTGACCGCCGTGCCGGCCGATGATGCGGTACTTCTGCGAGACGCGGACCACCTGGCGCACGCCGGGCAGCTGCTGGAAGGGCTCCAGCGGAACCTGCGCGGTGGAGCCCAGCAGGTACAACTCCGTGATGGTGGACTCGGCGCCCTGGACCACGTGGGCACGCGGGGTGACGCCCTCGTACTGCGAAGCGAGTTGGAGGACGGCGTTCACGACGGATTCGGGGGAATCCGGCTCGAGCATCACGATCATGCGAAGGGTTCTCCTGGTGGGGGGGCCGCTCGGCATTCAACACCGGCGTCCCACCCTTTCCCTCCGCATTTGTAAAAATTTGATACGGGCGGCCTCAGGAGGAGGCGGGGCGCAGCCGGGTCGCCATCTGGGTGTAGTGCTCCCGCTGGGTAGGGTCTCCCAGGTGCTCCCAGACGTCGGCCAGGGCCTTGGCCGCCTCCACGTAGGCGGGCGACAGCTCCAGCGCCAGTTCGAAGACCTGACGGGCCAGCCGGTAGCGGGCCTTGTCTGGCCGCCGGCCCTGGGTCAGCAGGGCGTTACCCAGGTGGTAGACCTCGATGGCCGCGGCCTCCCTGTACCCGGGTGTGGGGTTGAGTTGAACCGCCCGGTTCATCAGGAGGGAGGCGGCCTCCGGTTCGCCCAGCTCCAGCTGGCAGAGCGCGGCCTCACGGTGGGGATCCGCCGCGGACAGGTCCAGCTCGATGGCGCGCTGGAAACCCTTCAGCGCCTCCTCGGTGCGCCCCAGCTGCTTGAGGGCGAAGGCCTTCGCGGTGAGCGCGGGAAAGTGGCGCGGATCCACGGCGAGGACCTGATCAAATGACTGGAGCGCGGCCTCGTGGTTGCCGGCCATGGAACGGTGGACGCCCTCGTTGAACGCCGCGAACAGCAACGACCTGGACATCTTCTGTTCCCCCATCGAACTGGGTTTCGCGCAAGCCGCGCGCTTCCACGCGGCCCGAAGGCGGAAGCCTGTCACCGGGGGACCCCGCCTCGCAAAGGTGTGCCCTGATTCCGGCTGATGGCATCCATCGCGATCCGCTGATGACGCACGGAGCCCTCCACGGAACGCCCGCTTCCGCCGTCCGGAATTCGCCACTGTCCGCGGACGCCCGTCCTGGGCTAGGTCGCGGGGAAATCCCCGGTGGACTGCTCCGCGAGGCCTTCATGCTGGTGTTCGAGATCGTCATCGGGCTGCTGCTGGGAGGCGCGGGGCTGGCGGCGCTGTCCCGGCGGCTCGGCACGCCCTACCCCGCGCTGGTGGCGCTGGCGGGGGCGGTGCTGGCGCTCGTGCCGGGGAGCCCGGAGCTGGTGTTGGATCCGGAGCTGGCGCTCACCCTGTTCGTCGCGCCGGTGCTGCTGGACGCGGCGTTCGACGCGTCCCCCCGGGATTTGCGCGCGAACTGGCGGCCGGTGGCGGGGCTCGCCCTGGGCGCGGTGGTGCTCACGGTCATCGCCGTCGCGGTGGCGGTGCGGGCGATGGTGCCCGGCATGCCCTGGGCGGCGGCCATCGCGCTGGGCGCCATCGTCGCGCCCCCGGACGCGGCGGCGGCCACAGCGGTGCTCAAGCAGCTGAAGCCTCCGCACCGGCTGCTCGTCATCCTGGAGGGCGAAAGCCTGTTCAACGACGCGAGCGCCCTGCTCATCTACCGGCTCGCGCTGGGGGCCGTGGCCGCGGGCGGCGTGCTGGGCTGGAGCGCGGTGCCCATGCTGCTCGTCGTCATGGTGGGCAGCGTGGCGCTGGGTGTGGGGCTGTCGTGGGTGAGCCTGCGCATCAACTTCCTCGTGGAGGACGTGGCCACGGCCGTCATCACGCAGTTCGGCAGCACGTTCGCGGTGTGGATCCTCGCCGAGCGGCTGCACCTGTCCGGCATCCTGACGACCGTGGTCTACGCGATGAGCATCTCCCGCACGGCCTCCATCCTGACGCCCGCGCGGATCCGCATCCCGTCCTACGCGGTGTGGGAGGTGGCGACGTTCGTGCTCAACGTGCTGGCCTTCGTGCTCGTGGGCTTCCAGCTGAAGACCATCGTCGCGCGCTTCGACCGGGAGACGTGGCTGGAGTACGGCGCCATCGCGGCGGTGGTGACGGGCGCGGCCATCCTCGCGCGCTTCGCCTGGGTGATGGGCGCGGGGGCGTTCACCCGCTGGAGGCAGCGCAAGTCGAAGTCCACCCCCGTCACGCTCTCACCGGGCGCGGCGGTGCTGGTGGGCTGGTGCGGAATGCGCGGCATCGTGACGCTCGCGGCGGCGCTGGCGCTGCCCACGGGGCACGACGGTGTCGCGGCCTTCCCCTACCGGGACCTCATCCTCTTCACGTCCTTCTCCGTGGTGCTGGGGACGCTCGTGGTGCAGGGGATGACGCTGCGGCCCCTGATGACGCGGCTGAGGCTGGACGACGACGGCGAGGTGGACCACGAGGTGCGGCTCGCCCGCGTGGAGACGCTGCGCGCGGGCCTGGAAGCCTCGCGGGAGTCCCCAGGCACGGAGATGTCCGCCCTGGTCCGGCGCCGGTACGAGCTGCAGCTGCGGCGCGCGCGGCAGCTCCTGGAGGAACATGCGCTGACGAGCCCGGGGACGCATGCGGGCCCCAGCTCGCCCTGGGGGCCGCCCACCGCGGACGCGGACATGGTGCGCACCGCGATGGCGGCCGGACGCAAGCGACTGGCGGACCTCCGGGCGGACGGCACCATCGGGGACGCGGCGTTCCAGCAGGTGGAGCAGGAGCTGGACTGGTCGGAGCTCGACCTGCAGCAGATCCTCCGCGCGGAGTCACCGGAGTAGGGGCAACTCGCGAGCCTCCTCCTCCAAAGCCGCGAGGAAGCCGGTGGTGAAGTCCGGGAAGCGCGGCGTCCAGCCAAGGGCCTCCAGCTTCGCGGCGCTGATGGCGCGGTCGCCCCGCAGGGATTCATGGAGGGACTCGAAGGGCACGCGCGCCGGCATGGGGATTCCCATCAGGGGACAGAGCCATGCGGCCGTCTCCTCCAGCGTCGCGGGCCGGCGGTCGGCCACGCAGTAGATTTCGCCGGGGCCGCCGCGCTCGAGCACCACGCGCACCGCGTCCACCAGGTCGTCCACGTGGATGCGGGACAGCCGTCCCCCACCCGACTCCGGGATGCGCGCCGTGCCCGCCTTCAAGCGTCCAATCGAGCCGCGCCACGGGCCATAGATGCCCGCGATGCGCATGACGCTAGCGCCCAGGGGAAGGAAGCGGGCCTCCGCCTCCAGCCGGGCGCGAGCGACCGCGGAGGTCGTATCCACCGGGGTGGCCTCATCCACGTGCCCGCGAGCGGAGCCATAGACGCCCGTGGACGACAGGTACACGAGCCGGGAGGGACGCGAGCCGGACAGCGCCTGCGCGAAGCGGGCATCCAGCCCGGCCTCCGGAGGAACGGAGTCCACCACGTGCGAGCCCTCCGCCCGTGACAGCGCCTCTTCCAGCGACACCACCCGGACACCCGCGTCCTCCAGCACCGCACGGCGCGAGGCATCCCGGGTCGTGGCCAGCACCTCCCGCCCCGCGCGGGCCTCCGCCACCGCGAACCGCGTGAGCGTGTAGCCACAGCCAAGCAGGATGAGCGGAGCGGTCATGCCCTCCGCGATACCGGGCCAGACCCGCTTCGTGCAAGGCCCGCCCCAAAGAGAACGGCCCTCCTCCCGTCATCCGGAAGAAGGGCCGTCGTCTCACGTCTTCAGGGACGGCCTAGAACTCCGCGCTCGCGCGAGGGTCGATGATGCCGCACTCCTTGATCTTGTAGAGCAGCGCCTTGTAGCTGATGCGCAGCTTGCCGGCGGCGCGGCGCTTGTTCCACGCGGTGCGCTGGAGCATGGCCAGTATCGCCTCGCGCTCCGCGAGCATCGCCGCGCGCTTGCCAATGTCCTTGAG
>NZ_RAWK01000161.1 GCF_003612165.1 Corallococcus aberystwythensis
CCGCTGGGGTGGAGGGCGGTGTGGCCGGGGGAGTCATCGGAGGTATCGCGGGAGGCGCAGGCTCGGGGGCGGCACCCGCCGCGGATCAGGCCCGCCTTGCGCCCAAGAAATCCAAGGGCGGCCCCGCCGAGCCGGACGCGCCGAAGCCCGTGCTCCCTCGCGTGGAGGCCGCGCCTCGCGCCGCGAAGGTGCTGGTGATGAGCGACGACGGCCGCTACCAGCCCCTCAAGGCCCGCGCCGTGCGCGTCGTCACGTACATCCAGGGCTCCCGCGCGCGGACCGTGGTGGACCACCTCTTCGAGAACGACACCGGCCGCAACCTCGAAGGCACGTTCTACTACCCGCTCCCCGGTGGTGCGACGGTGGCGGGCTTCGCGCTGTACTCGGGGGCGGTGACGGTGGACACGCCCTCGCTGTTCCAGTCGCCGGACCTGCTGCCTCCCTTGGGTGACGACTCCACGGACTTGGAGCGGCTCGCGTCTTCCGCGCCGCCCGCGGCCCGTGGGGTGAAGCGCTCCTGGGGCGACATCCAGGAGGCCCGCGTCGTGGAGCAGAAGCGCGCCCGGGAGGTGTACGAGGACGTCGTGCGCCGCAACGTGGACCCCGCGTTGCTCGAATGGTCGGGCGCGTCCACCTTCAGCGCCCGCGTCTTCCCCCTGCCTCCGAAGTCGCTCAAGCGCGTCGTCATCGCCTATGAGCAGACGCTCCTCTTCGACGGCACCCGCCTGCGCTACACGTGGCCGCTGCCTCCTGGAACCGGCAAGGACCTGCGCGTCTCCGCCCGCGTGCACGTGGACCCCCGGCAGGCCCCGGAGGTCGCGGTGCAGCCGGAGCCGGGCGCGAAGGCCCGCACGGTGGGCACCTGGCAGGTCTACGACTTCCCGAAGCTCGCGGGAGATGGCGCGCTGGGGGTGGCCCTGAAGCCTCGCGGCGCGGACGCGGATGTGTTGGTCGGCGCGGACGCCGCGGGGCTCGCGGGCCGCGCCTTCCATGCGCGGGTGCGGCTGCCGGAGCGGCTCACGTCCGGCGCAGAGGGCCCGCCCACGGGCCGCGCGGTGCTGGTGGTGGACACCTCGCTGTCCTCCGAGGACGGCAACGCCTGGGCCATCCAGGCGGCCACGCTGCGTGCGCTTCTAGAGAAGGACGCGACGCTGAAGGAGTACGCGGTGCTCCTCTTCGACGTGCGCCCCCGCTGGCTGCACGGACCGGGCTTCCGCCCGAACGACGCGGCGCACCGCCAGGCGAGCTTCGCGGAGCTGGAGCGCGTCTACCTGGAGGGCGCGTCACACGTGGACGGCGCGTTGGAGGAACTGGACCGGGCCGGGCGTGAATGGCTCAAGCCTTCCGCCTCCGGGGAGCGCGTGACGGCGTTCCTGCTCTCCGACGGCAACGTCACCTGGGGACAGAGCCGCGTGGACGCGCTGCTCTCCCGGCACCCGTCCGTGGAGTCGCTGCGCTGGGTGACGTACCGCTTTGGCGAGGCGGCGGTGAACACGGAGCTCTTCGACGCGCTGGCGCGCTCCAGCGGTGGACGCGTCGTGAGCGTCCTGTCCGCTTCGGAGGTGGATGCCGCGGCGAAGGCGCACCGCGCGGCGTCCGTGGTGCTGTCCCGCGTGTCCGTGGCGGGCGCGGATGTGAAGGACCTGGTGGTCGCGGGACGGCCGCGCCTCGTCTTTCCGGGGCAGGAGCTGCAGGTGGCGGGACGGCTGCCAGGGAAGGGAGACGCGGCGCTGGAGGTGGTGACCCAGGCGGGCCCCGGAGCCGAGCGCACGCTGCGCATCCCCCTGCCGCTCGATGAGGACAGCGCCTTCGCGCCTCGCGCGTGGGCGGAGCTCTTCGTGTCCCGGCTGGTGTCCCTGGATGACGAGCGATTGGACCGGATGGTGGTGGCGCTCAGCCAGCACTACCGGCTGGCCAATGCCCGCGCGTCCATGCTCGTGCTGGAGTCCGAGGGCGACTACACGCGCTATGCCGTGCGCGACGAACAGGTGGACCTGGAGAATCTGGAGTCGCTGCGGCGCAGGGAGGAGGACCAGCGCCGTGACAAGCTCCTGGGCGTCGCGCTGGATGAGGTGCCCGCTCCGGGGCGCGCGGTGGTGGCCCGGCTCGCCGAGCAGAAGGGCCTGCCCGCGCTCCTGCGGCGCCAGCCGCTGCGGGACGCGCCCTACGCGGGCGGTGACGAGCGGCTCCAGGCGGAGCTGGTCTACCGCAAGGCTCGCCGGGACAACCGGGACGACGTGATGATCTACGAGGCGGTGGCCCGGAAGCGGGCCTTCTCCGGGGACACCTGGGGCGCGGTGCGCGCGCTGTCGTCGCCCGTGGAGCTGCGGCCCCGGGACGCGGAGGCGCTGCGCCTGGTGGGGTACGGCCTGCTGGCGCTGGGGCAGTACCCGGCCGCGGCGGAGCTCTTCGAGCACGTGCGCCTCAACCGCCCCTTCGAGGCGCAGGCGTTCCTGGAGGAGGCGCTCGCGCTGGACGCGTCCGGGCGCTATTCGGAGGCCGCCCGGAACTACGAGATCGTCCTGGCCCGTTCCTGGAAGCGCCATGCAGAGGAGCTGCGGACGGTGGCGAGCTTCCACTACGCACGCATGCTGGCGGGGTTGGAGCGGCAGCCCCGGCTCGCGGAGGTGGCCCCCGTGCTCAGGGAGCGTCGAGCCGGACTGCGCAGCCCGGTCGGCGGGGCGCTCTTCGCGAACGCCCAGCCCATCGACTACCAGCTCACCACGCACTGGAACTCGGACAGCACGGACATCGACCTGTGGGTCATCGAGCCGAACGGCGAGAAGTGCTTCTACCGGCACAAGGAGACGTCGCTGGGCGGGCAGCTGTACTGGGACATCACGGACGGCCTGGGGCCGGAGCTGTACCACGCGCGCAAGGCGGCTCCGGGGCCGTACCACGTGGTGGTGCATTACTACGGCAACAACTCGGCACGGTACGTGGTGCCCACGGCGCTGCTGCTCGTGAGCGACCGGAACGTCTTCACGCCGGAGGACATGGCGCAGCGGCGCTTCCAGGTGCGCATCCTGCCCAACGCGAACGCCCAGCTGTTGTTGCGGAGCGAGTATCTGGTGGTGGCGAAGGACCGCGTGCCGGCGCAGCCTTCCCCGTGACGTCCGGCGCAGCCAGGCGGTGATGGAGGCCGCCGCGCCGGTGCAGGCCGTGCCCAGGCTGAACGGTCGCTACGGGGCGCAGACGACTCCCACGCAGCCTCCCGCGCTATTGCCGCGGGCGGTGTTGCCGCCTCCGTCAATGGCCGTGGGTGCGTGGATGCCCCAGCCCGTGTTGCGCTGGCAGACGTTCCTGGTGAGGGTGGGGGTGCTGCCCGGGAGGACACGCAGTCCGTCACCCCTGTTCGACAGGAAGCGGTTGTTCTGGATCGGGCCTTCGAGCGGGATGGGTTCGAACTCAGGCAGGTCCGCCACGGTCAGTCCTCCCGCGTTGGCCCACCAGAGGTTGTTCCGGACATCGAGCGTCCGGGTCGAGACGCGCAGACCCCCGCCGTTGTTGATGACCCATGAGTTGCGCAGCTGGAAGTCGAACGGCTCCCAGTGAGGATGCTCGGGCGTCCCGAACGCGGTGTTGTTCGCGATGACGGTGTTGTCGAACACCAGCTCCCAGCAATTGTCGAAGGCGCTGCTGTTCCAGGTCAGGTCGGCCACGGAGGTGTTCCAGGCGAGCGTGCTCGACCGGAAGCGGACCCGGCCGTAGAAGCAGTACAGGACGTTCGTGTTCGACGTGAAGGTCGAGCCGGACACGTTGACCTCGTGGTCATCCACGAACAGCACGGTCCCGTTTCCGGTGAACTGCGTCCCCCGCACCTCGACGACGCCATTGGCCGCGTCGAACTCGCTGCGCATCCCCACGGCGTTCCCGCGCAGCCGTGAGTCCGTGATGAGCACCTCTGCATAGCCCTGGCGGTGGTAGATGGCGGTCTGGTTGTTGAGAAGGGCCAGCTGGTGCAATCGCACCGGCCCGTTGTCGAACACGTAGCCCGAGTTGAACCCACGGATCGTGCCATTGCGCACCGTGCTCTCTTCCCCGGCCACGATGCCCACCGAGTCGCCGGTCGCGGGCCCGGAGCGGCGCACGGTATGGCCTCCCAGGTCGAGCACGATGCCCGGAGCGGCAAGCGTCAGCGCGGGCTCCGGTGTGCCCGGGCAGACGAGGCCGCGCGTGAGCCGCGTGTTCCGGGTCAGGACCTCGCCGCATCGGACGGCTCGGGCCTCCAGGGCTTCCGGCTCCTCCGGGGGGCTGGCCTTCGCGGTCGTGCTCGCGAGGAGCAGCAGCGCCAGGGGCCATGTCACGACCCCACCTCTTATCCGTTGCATGATGCTTCCCCCTCGCGGCAGACCTTCCGCCCCCGCGCGGGGAGGCTGCTCACACCGCATCGCGCGCCCCAGTCCGCCCAACGGTGTCAGGGCATTGGGTGGAGGACGACGGTCCTCTCGCGCCCCGGGGGCGGGGCTGTTGCTATCCTTTGCGTGCACTGCGACAGGAAGGACGGAGCACCATGACGACGGCACCCGCCACCCGCACCAGCTTGAGGGAGGCCTTGCTGCGCCTGGGCCTGGAGGAGGGCGACGTCGTGATGGTCCATGCGGGCCTCCGGAGCCTGGGGCCCGTCCTGGGAGGGGTGAACACCGTGGTGCAGGCGCTGCTCGACACGGTGGGCGCCCGGGGCACGCTGATGGCGTACCTGGACTGGGAGATGGGCGTGGAGCCGGAGGACTTCGAGGACGCGCGCCTCCGGGAGGAGATCCCCACCTTCGACAAGCGCACCGCGCGGGCGGCCCGCGACCACGGCATCCTGGCGGAGACGCTCCGGACCTGGCCCGGTGCGGTCCGCAGCGACCATCCGGACGCAGGCATGGCCGCCATCGGCGCGCGTGCGGAGTGGCTCTGCGCGAACCACCCCCTTCCCTACGGCTACGGCCCCGGCTCGCCGCTGGCCAGGCTGGTGGAGGCGGAGGGCAAGGTGCTGATGCTCGGCGCCCCGCTGGAAACGCTCACGGTGCTGCACCACGCCGAGCACCTGGCGGACCTCCCCGGCAAACGGGTGGTGCGCTACCAGCGGCCGCTGCTCATCGACGGCGAGCGGCGCTGGGTGGACTTCGAGGAGTTCGACACCAGCGAGCCCGTGACCGACGCCCTGCGTGCGTCCAGCGTGGATCCCTTCACGCGCATCGGGGAGCAGTGCCTCGCGGAGGGAATCGGCCGGTCCGGCACGGTCGCCCAGGCGCCGTCACATCTCTTTGACGCACGCCGGTTGGTCCGGCGTGGCGTTGCGTGGTTGGAGGCGTTCCCCCGCTGAAGGCAGGTTCCCGTTGTGGAGGACCCGGAAGATGACCCGGGTCCCGGTGCGACAGGGGGCCTCAGGGGCAGCCGGAGCTGACCTCGAGCGCGTCATAGGCCATCCAGCCGTTGCGGCGGGTGCCGGTGGCGGCGATGACATAGCCGTAGATGAACTTCATGGTGCCCGACTGCTGGCGGTAGCGGCCCGCGCTGTCCTGCACCCAGAGCGGGATGTCGATGGAGGGCGCACCGTTGGTCGTCGGCACGTCCAGGCGCTGGAACTTCGTGCCCGCGGGGAAGTGGTCCACCGCCACGCCGCCCAGGCCAAAGCCCGGCACGTTGAAGGTGAGGTTCGCCGAGCGCAAGCCGTTGGCGCGCACGAGCGGCAGGTAGTCCCCCGCGCGCTCGTGGGTCGCCTCGCTGTCGTAGACCACCTTCTTCAATTCGATGCTGGTGTCGTGCCAGTTGCGCACGGCGTAGCACGCCATCTTGCTCAGCCCGGAGCTCAGCGCGGAGACGTGGCCGACCTTGCCCTCGAAGGAGGTGCGGCCCAGGATGGCGGACATGGGCAGCCAGCCCGCGCTGGAGTTGGACGTCGACGTCGCGAACGCGTGCAGCTCCCCCGCGAACGTGCGTGTCTGGCCGTAGTTGAAGAGCGAGCTCGTCCGGGTGGACGTGCCCACCACGGTGCCGTTGCCGTCGCGGATGGGCACGCCCGGGGTGATGGCCCAGGAGTCGTCGTCGCTCGTGTCGTTGGTCTGCACGCGGTTGCCGCCGGAGGGCCGCAGCTTGCAGTTGTACGCGCTCTCCTCGCACACCGTCCCGTTCACGCCGGAGAAGGCCGCCTGACGCGTGGTGGCCAGGTTCTCCGCCGAAACAGACTCATCCTCGAATGCCTCACCGCCACAGGCGACCGAGGCCAGCACCACCGTGCACAACACTGCCTTTTGGGAGTTCATGGTAAAAATGGAAATCCGATTTTCCAGGCTTTGTCAATTGGCGTGAGCGAGCCAGTGCACACCGGGCGTCATGGCCGGAGTGCGTCGCGCACGCGCAGTGCGTTCAGCGATTGTTCCGGGCGGAAAACGCCATGACGTGGAGGTGCTCCGGCAGCGTGCGTGGTGGCATCCTCCAGCGTCACGCTGCCTGCGTATGCACTGTCCCTCCAGCACGGCAGGCCAATGTGTGGCTAGACTCTCCTCCATGTTCAAGATCGCGATGCTGGTGGGATGGCTGGCGATGCCCGCGTCCGGGTGGGCCTGTTCATGTCTCTATGGCACGCAAGGACTTGCCAGCACGTTGAAGGAGGCTCGGGCCCAGGCCGGGTTCATCTACCTGGGGCGGGTTCGTGACCAAGAGAACCCGTCTGACGGCTTCGCCACCGTGGACGTCGTGGAGGCGTTCAAGGGCAGCGTGAAGGTGGGTGACGTCTTGCAACTCCCCTATGGGTGGAGTGGCGACTGCCTCCTGTCCCTGCCTCCGGGCCAGACATGGTTGCTTTATGCCGGTGACACCAGCCCGGAGGAGGTCTGGCGCTGCTCGCGAAGCCGCAGGATTTTTTCGGATGACAGCGAGCTGACCTGGCTCCGCACGGGTGTTCTTCCTCCGGTGCCCGTGTCGCTCCAGCGTGAAGCCGTGAGCTGCAAGGCGTGTGACATTGATGCGATTGGAGGACGTCTGGTGGCTCCCCCAGAGCTGCCTCCCGCCACACCTGCTTCGCACTCGGAAGCGGAGGTGCTGTGGAAGAAGGGTCAACCGTTCTTCACGACCGAGTACGCGGAGACGGACGAGGAGCACCGGGTGCTGTTCGGGATGTCGCGGGAGGGCCGAGCGTTCGAGTTGACCGAAGGCTCTGGGACATCCCGAGCGCGAAAAGCCTGCGAGCGGCGGGTCCAGCTCCGTTGGTGCAAACGATTGGAACTCCGTCAGAGGGCGGCGAAGCTGTTTGCCTTCCACTGTGTCGACCCTCGCGAGGCACAGGAGGTTTGTGACGAGCAAGAGAGTCGAAAATCGGAGTGGCTTCCGATGGAGCGTCTGCCGGCAAGGGCGTGCAGTTGGTTCGACCCCTCGGCGCCCAACTGTGAGTTGGCCGAGGCCCGCTTCCCCTTTCCCGCAGGCGCCCCGCCGTTGCCCGTCCTCGCCTGCCACCCCCGGACACCGGCAGCCCGCTCCGGAAGCTACGCCTGTGAGGTGAAGACAGCGCCGGAGCCCGGACCTCCGGAGCCGTGAACCTTCAGCGCTCCGGTTCGTCGTCCTCGCTCAGCAGGCCGTGCTTGCGGAGCTTGTCGTGCAGCGTGGCGCGGCCGATGCCCAGCGCCTTCGCGGCCTCCGTACGCTGGCCCTTCGACGCCGCCAGCGCCGCGAGGATGAGCTCCCGCTCGTGCGCGTCCAGCTTCTCGCGCAGGGTCGCGCCGGTGGGCAGGGACTGGGGCGCGGTGGTGCCTCCGGGCAACAGCTCCAGGTCCAGCGTGCCGTCGGGAGACAGCACCACGGCGCTCTCCAGGGCATTCTCCAGCTCGCGCACGTTGCCGGGCCAGGGATGGGCCGTGAGGCGTTCCAGGAGCGCGGGCGTCAGGGGCACCGGCGGCATGCGGAAGCGCTCGGTGTGGCGGGCGAGGAAGTGTTTCGCGAGCGCGGCGATGTCCTCCGGGCGGCTTCGCAGCGGGGGCACCTGGAGCGTCACGACCTTGAGGCGATAGTAGAGGTCCTCGCGGAAGCGGCCCTCCGCCACGCGCTGGGGCAGGTCGCGGTGGGTGGCGGCCAGGACGCGGACGTCCACCGGGAAGGAGCGGTCCTCGCCCACCGGCCGCACCTCTCCCTCTTGCAGGACGCGCAGCAGCTTCGCCTGGAGGGGCAGGGCCAGCTCTCCCACTTCATCCAGGAGCAGGGTGCCTCCGGAGGCCTCGCGGAAGAGGCCCGGCCGGGCGCGCACGGCGCCGGTGAACGCGCCCTTCGAGTGGCCAAAGAGCTCCGCCTCCGCGAGCTCCGGCGTGAGCGCGGCGCAGTTGAAGCGCACGTAGGGCTTGTCCGCGCGGGGAGAGGCGCGCACCAGGGCTTCCGCGACGCGCTCCTTGCCGGTGCCGCTCTCGCCGGTGATGAGCACGGTCACGTCGCGAGGTCCCACGCGCTGGATGAGCAGGGCCAGCCGCGCCATGGCCGGCGACACGAAGACGAGTGAGCGCAGCAGGTTCACTTCGCCGGACAGCCGCTCGTTCTCCGCCTCCAGCCGGACCATGCCGAGCGCACGGCGCACCACGGCCAGCACGTCGTCCACGTCGAAGGGTTTGCGGAAGTAGTCCAGCGCGCCCAGCTTCATGGCCTCCACGGCGTGGCGCTCGGAGCCGTGCGCGGTGATGAGGATGACGCGAGGCGCGTGCGGACGCGCGGCGACGCGGCGCAGGAGCTCCATGCCGTCCACGCGCGGCATGCGCAGGTCACTGAGCACCAGGTCCACCGGCGGCTCCGAGTCCAGACGCGCGAGCGCGGCCTCACCGTCCACCGCTTCTTCCACGGTGAGCCCGTCGTCCTCCAACAGCCCGCGCAGCGTGTAGCGCACGCCCGCGTCGTCATCCGCCACCAGCACGCGGGCCTTCACGGCAGGGCCTCCTTTCGGGGCGCTTCGGCCAGGGTGGGCGCGGGCGGCAGGAGCAGCTCCGCCACGCAGCCTCCGCCTTCACGGGCGCGCAGGCTCAGCTCACCGCCGTGCTGGCGCATCAGCGCCCGGGACAGGGCCAGGCCCAGCCCGGAGCCATGGGGCTTCGTGGTGATGCCCGGCTCGAAGACGCGCTCCCGCACTTCGTCCGCGAGCCCGGGTCCCCGGTCGCGCACCTCCACGCGGCCTCCGCCTCCCGGCGTCGTCCAGGACTGGAGCTCCACCGTGGTGCCCCGGGGCGCGGCGTCCAGCGCGTTCTGCACCACGTCAATCATCACCTGCCGCACCTTGCGCGCGTCGCACCACGCCTCCACCGGTGGCCCCTCCGTGACCCGCAGCCCCACGCCGCGCTCTCCCGCCATGCCCTCGTGCAGCTCCGCCACCTGCCGGCACAGGCCGTCCAGAGGCACGTGCGCTTCGTTGAGCGGGAGCAGCGGCCGGGAGAAGTTGAGGAACCCTTCGAGGATCTCCTGCATCCGGTCCACCTCCCGGCGCAGCACCGCCAGCCGCTCCGCGGGCCGGCCCTCCACCTCGCGGGCAATCATCGCGGCCAGGCCCTTCACGCTCGCCAGCGGGTTCTTCAACTCGTGGGCAATCTCTCCGGACAACGTGGTGAGCGAGCGCACCCGTTCCTCGTGCGCCTTCAGGGCTTCGTCCCGCGCATCCAACGCCGTGCGCACCATGCCCCGGAACGTGTGCCGCATCGTCGTGCCGATGAAGTTCGCCCATACGACGAGGAACGTCGTCACCACGAGCATCGTCACGAGCAGTGCGTCGCTGTGCCCCGCGCGCGCTCCTCCCCTGAAGAGCGCGGGCACCAGGTCGCCCACCGCGCCGGTGAAGGTCACCGCCGCCTGCACGCCCACCAACGCGAGGATGTAGCCCACCCACCTGCGAGCCCTGGCGGGTGGAAAGAGGATGGCCGTGGCGAAGGCCACTGGCAGCACCAGGGGAATGAGCGGGCTCTCCAATCCTCCCAGCGACAGGTTCACCACCGTGAACAGGGGGAACGCCACCAGCGGCAACACCGTGCCCTGTTCGTGCGACACCACCGGCTGACGCCGCCACGACAGGGCGACCCCCAGCCCCACCAGCACGAGCCCCAACGCCAGCGCCACGCACCACCGGCGCCACGCGGACGTGTCCCCGATGAGGCCCAGCGACCCCATCACTACCGGGAGGGGACTCAGGAACGACAGCACCTTCGTCACCTGCCGGAACATGCGCGAGAACGCCTCACGCTGGACCTGTTCGACTCCGGCGGCCGTGGGCTGGGGTAGGGAATGCAAGGCGCGTCCTCCTGGACCGTGGGCGCTACCCTATGCCCAAGCAAGGCGGATGCCCCAGCCCGCGTGCCCCGGCCGGCCCTCCCGTCCCGCCGCTTCCTGTTCGGCGGCCCGGCGCCGGCGCCGGAAATCCGAACAGCGGAGGGCCCTGCCCCCGGGGGCGCCCCTGGCGTTCAGTGCTGGCACGTCCGGTGCTCAAGGTGATGCCAGGACACGGGTTCAGGACAGGCCCGTGGGCCAGAGGCGGCCCCCCCAGGCCCGGCCGGCGTAGCGTGAGCCCGCCGCGCGTCCGGAGGGGGCGCTCCATTCGCGGCGAGGGCCGCGCCAGGAGGCACGGGTGTCGGGACCGGCGAGGAAATCGAAACACTCGAAGCGCGGCATCGTCGCGGCGGTGGTGCTGGTCGCCATCATCGTCAGCGGCATCCTGTGGCTGCGGCGGCCGGTCGCGGAGCCGCCGCCGCGCTTCACCGGCTACGTCGTCAGCGACAACGTCTACCTGTCCTCGCCGGTGGCCGGCATGGTGGCGTCCGTCGCGGTGGTGCGCGGGCAGCGCGTGGAGCCAGGCACGCCGCTGTTCCGCATGGAGCCCACGTCGATGACGGCGCGGGCGGACCAGGCGCGGGCGCAGGTGGGACAGGTCGAGGCGCAGCTCCTCGCGCGCCAGTCGGACGTGGCCCGCGCCCGTGCCTCGCTCATCGCCGCGCAGGCGGAGGCGGACCGGGCGGACGCGGAGCTGGCCCGGCTGGTCGCCGTCCAGAAGGCGATGGACGGCGCGGTGACGCCCCAGCAATTGGACCTGCTGCGCGCGACCGCGACCCGGGCCCATGCGCTGCGCGACGCGGCCCGCACGGACGTGGCGGCGGCGGGCGCGCAGCTGGAGGTCGTGCGCGCCCAGCTCGTCAGTGGACGCGCGGGGGTCGCCGCCGCGGAGCAGCAGGTCGTGGAGCTGGCGCCCGTGTCCCCCGTGGTGGGCCGCGTGGAGGACGTCCTCTTCCAGCAGGGCGAGTGGGCCATGCCCAACGCCCCCGTCGTCAGCATCATCCCGGACGCGAAGCTGAAGGTGCGCTTCTACGTGCCGCAGGGGCGGGTGGCGTCCTTCCCACCGGGCACCGCCGTGGCCATCGCCTGCGACGGCTGCGACACCGGGATGACGGCCCGCGTGGACTACGTCGCCCCGCGCCCGGAATACACACCGCCCATCATCTACAGCCTGGAGACGCGGCAGAAGCTGGTGTTCCTGGTGGAGGCCGTGCCCTCCGCGCCCACGCACCTGCTGCCGGGGCAGCCCATTGACGTGACGCCGCTGAAGGGGGCGCCGGTGGAGGTGGAGCGATGAACGCGCGGGCCATCGACGTGCGCGGGCTCAACAAGTCCTTTGGCGACCGGCACGTCGTGCGGGACGTCTCCATCGCGGTGGACACCGGGCGCATCACCGGCTTCCTGGGGCCCAACGGCTCCGGCAAGACGACGACGCTGCGGCTGTTGTGCGGTCTGCTCACGCCCGACAGCGGCGAGGGCACCGTGCTGGGCATGGACTTCCGCGCCCGGGGTGACGCCATCAAGCGCCAGACGGGCTACATGACGCAGAAGTTCTCCCTCTACGAGGACATGACGCTGGAGGAGAACCTGGCCTTCGTCGCGCGCGTCCACGGGTTGGACAACCGGCGTGAGCGGGTGGAGGACACACTCCACCGGCTGGGCCTCTTCGACCGGCGCCAGCAGCTCGCGGGGGCGCTCTCCGGGGGATGGAAGCAACGCCTGGCCCTGGCCGCCGCGACGCTGCACCAGCCCCGGCTGCTGCTGCTGGACGAGCCCACCGCGGGCGTGGACCCCAAGGCCCGCCGCGAGTTCTGGGATGAAATCCACACGCTCGCCGCGGAAGGCCTCACGGTGCTGGTGTCCACGCACTACATGGACGAAGCGGAGCGCTGCCACGACATCGGCTACATCCTCTATGGGCGCCTCATCGCCCGGGGCACGGCGGACGCCATCATCCGGGACTCGGGGCTGGTGACGTTCCTGGGAGAAGGGCCGGGCATCGACCGTGCGGCGCACCTGCTGGCCAGGGCGGACGGCGTGCTCAGCGCCTCCGCGTTCGGCGCCGCCGTGCACGTCAGCGGGTTGAAGCGCGAGGCCCTGGAGGCCGCGCTCGTCCCCTGGCGCAAGGAGCCCTTCCGGTGGAGCGAGGTGCCGCCCTCCCTGGAGGACGTCTTCATCCAGCTCATGGGTCGCGAGCGCGACGAACGGTACACGTCATGACGGGCTCGCTTCCGCGCATCCTGGCCGTGCTGCTCAAGGAGTTCACGCAGCTGCGGCGCGACCGCATCACGTACGCGATGATCCTCGTCATGCCGGTGATGCAGCTGCTCATCTTCGGCTACGCCATCAACATGGACCCCCGGCACCTGCCCGCCGCGGTGCTGTCCCACGACACCAGCACGGTGGCGGACTCCGTCGTCGCCGCGTTGGAGCGCACCGGCTACGTGGACGTGCGCTACCTGCCGCGCTCGGATGAGGAGTTGGATCAGCTCATCCGCCGGGGACAGGTGATGCTGGGCATCACCATTCCCCCGGACTTCACCCGGCGGCTGCTCAAGGGAGAGCGGCCCCAAATCCTCGCGGAGGCGGACGCCTCCGACCCACAGGCCGCGGCCGGGGCGCTCGCGGCGGTGAGCGTGCTGCCCACGGAGGCGCTGCGCCACGAACGTTTGGGGCTGGGCGCGCCCCGGTCCACCGCGCCCGCCTTCGAGGTGGTGGTGCACCGGCGCTACAACCCGGAGAGCCGCTCGCCGTTCCACATCGTGCCAGGCCTCCTGGGCATCATCCTGTCCATGACGCTGGTGATGATGACGGCCATGGCCGTCACCCGCGAGCGCGAGCGCGGCACCATGGAGACGCTCCTGTCCACGCCCGCCACGCCGGCGGAGATCATGGTGGGCAAGCTCACGCCGTACGTCGTCGTGGGGCTGGTGCAGACCGTCGTGGTGCTGGGCATGGCGCGCGTCCTGTTCTCGGTGCCCATGGCGCGCACGCCCGCGGGGTGGCTGGCCCTGGCGTGCGGCATCGTGCTGTTCATCGTGGGCAACCTGTCGCTGGGCTACCTCATCTCCACCCTGGCGCGCAGCCAGTTGCAGGCGATGCAGATGTCCATGTTCTACATGCTGCCGTCCATCTTCCTCTCCGGCTTCGCCTTCCCCTTCCTGGGGCTGCCGCCGTGGGCGCGGGTGCTGGGGGAGATCATCCCCGTCACGCACTTCCTGCGCATCGTCCGGGGCGCGCTGCTCAAGGACCAGGTGCTGGCGGACATGGGGAACGACCTGCTCGCGCTGGGTCTGTTCGTGCTCGCGGTGGCGGGCGCGGCGCTCGGGCGGTCGCGCACCACCCTGGATTGACGCTTCGGCCGCGCCGGGTCAGTAGGGGAGGGGCTCCTCCTGGAACGAGCGGCCGCTGGCGGTGAGCGACTTGCCCTCGTGCCAGAGCAGCTCCTCCGTGCGCAGCAGCAGCTCCGTGAGCCCTTCGCCCGTGCGCGCGCTGATGGCGATGCCGTCGTTCGCATGGGCCTCCAGGCTCGACATGACACCCTCCACGCCGCCTTCCAGCAGGTCGCTCTTGTTGAACACGAGCAGGCGCGGCGTGTCCTGCATCCCCAGGCCCTGGAGGATCTTCTCCACGGCCTCCATCTGAAGCCGGTACGCCGGGTCCGACGCGTCCACCACGTGCAGCAGCAGGTCCGCGTCCGCCAGCTCCTCCAGCGTGGCGCGGAAGGCGCTCACCAGCGTGCGCGGCAGCGCCCGGATGAAGCCCACCGTGTCCGTGATGATGACCTCGCGGTCACGCGGGAAGCGCAGCCGGCGGCTGCTGGGGTCGAGCGTGGCGAAGAGCTTGTTCTCCACCACCACGTCCGAGTCCGTCAGGTGGTTGAGCAGCGTGGACTTGCCCACGTTCGTGTAGCCCACGATGGAGATGATGGGCACGTCATGCCGCACGCGGCGCTGACGGCGCACCTGCCGGCTGGCCGCCACCGCGTCGATGCGCTTCTCCAACAGCGAGATGCGGTCGCGCACCCGGCGGCGGTCGATCTCCAGCTTCGTCTCACCGGGCCCGCGCCCGCCAATGCCGCCCATCAACCGGGAGAGCCCCTCGTCGCGCTGCGCGAGCCGCGGCAGCCGGTAGCGCAGCTGGGCCAGCTCCACCTGGAGGCTGCCTTCGGCGCTGTGCGCGTGCTGCGCGAAGATGTCCAGGATGAGCTGCGTGCGGTCCAGCACCTTCAGCGACGTGTGGTCGGAGAGGTGCCGCGCCTGCGCGGGCGTCAGGTCGTGGTCGAAGATGATCATGTCCGCGTGCAGCCGCAGGGCCTGCAGGTTCAGCTCCTCCAGCTTCCCCTGGCCCACGACGAACCTCGGGTCCACCCGTCCGCGCGCCTGGAACGCCACGTCGAGCACCTCGATGCCCGCCGTGCGCGCCAGCTCCCGCAGCTCGGCCATGGACGCCTCCGCGGCGGCGCGGCCCTCCATGGCCACGCCCACCAGCAGGGCCCGCCCCTGGGTGATGACCTCCTGGCCCGCGATGGCATGGCCGAAGGCCTCCTCCAACTCCTCCGCCTGCGCCACGGGGTCGACGTCCAGCGCGTGCACGTCCGGAACCATCACGGTCTTCCAGAACCGCTCCCGGGGGCCGACCGGCTCCGGAGCCAGATGGCCCAGGTAGACCTTGCCCGGCTGGCCGTCCGGGCGCGTTTCGATGGCGCAGACGAGGTCCAGGCGGAGCAGCCCGAGGTCGGTGATGTCGTCCGGCGTGAGGGGTTCGTCCTTCAGGTGCGTGTGCACCAGCCGCAGTCCTCGCAGGCGCGTGTCCCCCGCGCGCATGCGGCCCACGTCGGGAAGCTCCAGCCGGGTCGCATCGCCGACGATGACGTGCTCGATGTCGCCGCGCCGGTCGAGGAGCACGCCCACCTGGCGGCCCATCTCCCGGGTGAGCCCGCAGAGATGGCTGGCAAGCTCGGCGCTCACGACCTCATCAGGCCGCACGTGCTGGCGCCAGGTCGCTTCCAGGCGCTGGAGCTGACTGGGTTTGAGCCCCTGGGTGTTTCCATGGATGGCGGGCATCGCAGTGGCCTTCCTGTCGTCGGGAGCAGGTGCTGCCGGGTCCACCATTCAGGCTAAGCACCCCGTTGCAGCCCGACGCGTCATCCCGGCGGGCCGCGTCATCGTGCGGCCCGCTGGAGCGCCTGTGGGGGTGCGGCGATCCAACCGGACCGCCGATTGCAACCTTCTCCACACCGGAGCCACGCCCCCGTGGTTTCGCGGGTTTCACGCCCGCGTCCGGTCTGGAGATGCCCATGTCCCATGACAACTCCTTCGCGGTGGGTGCGGTGCGGACTTCGCACCCGCAGTGCGCGCCGCGTTCAATCCTCGAGCGATGGGGGAGGGTGGTCCTCCCCTTCGTGCTGCTGTGCGTGGCGCCCTTCGCCGCCAGCTGCGGGGACGACGACGTCGACTGTCTTCCCAGGACGTGCGAGTCGCAGGGCTTCAACTGCGGTGACGCGACGGATGGCTGTGGCAAGCCGCTCGACTGCGGTACCTGCGCGGCGCCCGGCACCTGTGGCGGAGGTGGGAAGGAGAACGTCTGTGGTTGCTCCGTGCAGAAGACGGAGTGCAGCCCCGGGGTCGAGTGCGGTGACGAGCCGGATGGCTGCGGCGGCACCATCCGCTGCGGGACCTGTACGGCGCCGGAGGTGTGCGGCGGGCGCGGCGTGGAGAAGACCTGCGGCATCCCCGCCGCCAACCGCGAGTGCAGCGAGGGCTGGTGCTGGGAGTACCCGCTGCCCCACGGCTACAGCTTCCAGGGCGCGCACTTCCGCGCGGCCAATGACGGCTGGGCCGTGGGCGAGGACGGCTTCATCCAGCACTGGGACGGAACGAAGTGGACGCGCGTGGCCAGCGGGACGCTGACCTCCCTGCGTGACGTGCACGCCCTCTCCGCGACGGACGTGTGGACGGTGGGCGCGGGCGGCACCGTGCTCCACTCCACCACGGGCGGGGCCTTCTCGGCCGTGAGCTCCGGGACGACGCGCGACCTGAACTCCGTCTGGGCCTCAGGCCCGAGCGACATCTGGGCCGTGGGGGCCAACGGCACCGTGCGGCGCGAGCGGGGCAGCGGCTTCCAGGACGTGGACGTGTCCACGACGAAGGCGCTCAACGGCGTGTGGGGCAGCGGGCCTTCGGATGTCTGGATGGTGGGGCAGTCCGGGACGCTGCGCCGGTACGACGGCACCACCGTCTCCAGCATCGACGCGGGCACGACGGACATCGACTTCCACGAGGTGACGGGCACCGGCCCGAACGACGTCTGGACCGTTGCCTCCGACGACCCCTGCATCTTCTGTGACGACTTCGGCCAGGTGTTCCGCACCACGCCCCTGGGCGTCGAGCAGTCCCTGCGCTCCTCGGATCAGCTGTTCCACGTGTACGCCGCGTCACCCTCGCTGGTGCTGACCGGCGGCGAGGACTTCGGCTACGTCTACAACGGCACGAAGTGGACGGACACGGATGAGGACGCCGTGGGCGCCATCACCGGCAGCGGGCCTGACGACGTGTGGTCCTTCGGCCCGGGTGGACAGGTGCAGAAGTGGACCGGGCAGGCGTGGAACTCCACGGCGCCGCTGCGCACGCTGAGGGCGGCACGGGCCATCCATGGCACGGGGCCGTCGGACGTGTGGGCGGTGGGAGACTCAGGCCGCGTGCTGCACTGGAACGGCGGTGGCTGGCTCGAGCCGAAGCTGGAGAACTCCACCACCGACGAAGTGTCGGGCGTCTACGCGGCGTCCCCAACGGCGGTCTGGGTGACGTCGTCGTTCCACGACAGCATCTACCGGTTCGACGGGACCCGCTTCAACACGCAATACAAGGCGGAGGGGTCGCTGGCCCTGCATGCCATCCACGGCGCGTCCGAGACGGAGCTCTGGGCGGTGGGCGCGTCCGGCCAGGCCGTCCACTTCGACGGCACCACCTGGACGCGGCAGCCCACGGGAGTCGAGGTGGCGCTCAACGCCGTCTGGGTGCAGGGGCCCTCGCTGGCCCTCGCGGTGGGCGACGAAGGCACCATCCTGCGCTGGGACGGCGCTGCCTGGAGCACGATGACTTCCGGCACCAGCGTGTCCCTGAAGGCGGTGTGGGGCAGCGGGCCGGCGGACGTCTGGGCCGCGGGGGCCGGGGGGACGCTGCTGCACTACAACGGCATCCTCTGGCTTCCCGTGGCCAGCGGCACCTCGTCCCAGCTCAACGGCCTGATGGGGCGCTCCGCCTCGGAGGTCTGGGCCGTGGGCGACAACGGCACGCTGCTGCGCCTCGACGGCGGGAAGTGGACGGCGGAGACCACCGGCACCCGGCGCGTCCTCCGGGGCGTGTGGGCGCCGTCCTCTTCGGAGCTGTGGCTCGTGGGGGACTCGGCGGTCCTGCACAGACCCTGACACCGGCCCTTCGCGACGGCCCCTGGCCCGGTCCCGCCCTGTAGATTGGGGCGGGACACGTCCGCCAAGGAGCGCGCATGGGCTGCTGTCACTACCCCGCCGTGAAGGAAGGCTGCGACAGCGCCTTCACGGTGGACACCTCCCGCATCACCTTCGGCCCGGGCTGTCTCACCGAAGTGGGCGACCGGGCGCGGGCGCTCGGGATGAAGCGGGTGGCGCTGTTCTCCGACGCGCGCGTGGCGCGGCTGCCGCACTTCCAGAAGGTGCGCCAGTCCCTGCTCGCCGCGGGGCTGGACGTGGTCGTCTTCACGGACGTGCACGTCGAGCCCACGGACCAGTCCTTCCTCGCGGCGGCGCGCTTCGCCTCCGAGGCCCGGCCGGATGGCTACGTGTCGCTGGGCGGCGGCTCGGTCATCGACACCTGCAAGGCGGCGAACCTCTACGCCACGCATCCGGCGGACTTCCTCGCGTACGTGAACGCGCCGGTGGGGGAGGGGCGAGCGGTGCCCGGCCCCCTCAAGCCGCACATCGCGTGCCCCACCACGTCCGGGACGGGCAGCGAGGTGACGGGCATCACCATCTTCGACCTGCTGTCGCTGCACGCGAAGACGGGCATCGCGTTACCGGCGCTGCGGCCCACCGAGGCGCTCATCGACCCGGACTGCACCGCGACCCTGCCCGGGGAGGTCGTCGCGGCCAGCGGGCTGGACGTGCTGTCGCACGCGCTGGAGTCCTATACGGCGCGGCCCTTCGTCCACCGTCCCGCGCCCGCGCGCCCCAGCCTCCGGCCCATGAGCCAGGGCGCCAACCCGTGGAGCGACCTGGGCTGCCGGGAGGCCCTGCGGCTGATGGGCCTGTACCTGGAGCGCGGCGTGAGGGACGCGCAGGACACGGAGGCCCGCGAGCAGCTCATGTGGGCGGCCACGCTCGCGGGCATCGCGTTCGGCAACGCGGGCGTGCACGCGCCGCACGGCATGGCGTACGCGGTGGCCGGGCGGGTGCGCGACTTCCGTCCCGCCGGCTATCCCCAGGACGCGCCGCTGGTGCCGCACGGCCTGGCCGTCATCGTCAACGCCCCGGCGGTGTTCCGCTACACGGCGTCAGCGAACCCCGAGCGCCACCTGGAGGCCGCGGGCTTCCTGGGCGCGGAGGTGCGCGGCGCGGACAGCAGGGACGCGGGTGAGGTGCTGGCGGGTCGCATCGCCCAGCTCATGCGCGCGGTGGGCGTGCCCAACGGCCTGGAGGGCGTGGGCTACACGGGCGCGGACGTGGATGCGCTCACGGAGGGCGCCATCCCGCAGCAGCGCCTGCTCCAGAACGCGCCCCGGGAGATGACCCGGCCCGTGCTCACGGAGCTGTTCCGTCAGGCGCTGCGCTACTGGTAACCCCGCACCCGGAGGTCCCTCCCGTGTCCGATGCACAGACGGCCGACCGCTACCGCTACTTCCTGCCCATCACCACACGGTGGATGGACAACGACGCGTACGGCCACATCAACAACGTCACCTACTACAGCTACTTCGACACCGTCGCGAACCACTACCTCATCCACGAAGGCGGCCTGGACATCCACACGGGCGCGGTCATCGGGCTGGTGGTGGAGTCGAAGTGTTCGTACCACGCACCGCTCGCGTACCCGGAGCGCCTGCGGGCGGGCCTGCGCGTGGACAGGCTGGGCAACCGCTCGGTCACCTATGGCATCGCCATCTTCAAGGAGGGGGAGGAGCAGGCGGCGGCAGAGGGGCACTTCGTGCATGTCTTCGTGGACCGCCAGACGCGCAAGTCCGTGGCCATGCCTTACCGGCTGCGGGAAGCACTGGCGAAGCTGCTCGTAACGCCACCCGAGCAGGCCTGAGCGCGAAGCGCCGCAAGGGCTCCCTGGCGGCCGGGGAGCCCCTGCCGTCCCGTGTCCCGAGCACGGCCTTGCGTCATCACCATCGTCTTCGTGTACCCCTTACGAAGGAGATGGGCGATGTGCTGCAACTCCAGACTCTGGCATTCCCACCACTGCATCCTGCCGCCGTACTTGAATCGCAGGATCGCGCAGAACGGCTCGCCACAGCAGCGCACCCGGGCTCTGCGGACCCTCTCCGTTGACACCACCCTGCGAGCCATCCGCCTGTCGAGCAGCGGTGCGCCGCAGGCCGCGAAGCGGATGATCCCCGGCCCCATGGTCGTGGAGAGCCAGAAGCTCCGCACAGTCTACGACGTGAAGAACTCCGAAGCCCTTCCGGGAATGGTGGCCCGCAACGAGGGGTCGGATGACACCGGCGACGCGGCATGCGACGAGGCCTATGTCGGCCTCGGCGGGACGTACGACCTCTACTGGGAGGTCTTCGGGCGCAACTCCATTGACGGCAACGGCATGCCGCTGAATGCGCACGTCCACTATGGCAGCGGCTACGACAACGCCTTCTGGGACGGCGAGCGCATGGTGTTCGGCGACGGCGACGGCGACCTGTTCAACCGCTTCACCATCGCGGTGGACATCATTGGGCACGAGCTGGCTCACGGCGTGACGGAGCACGAGGGCCCGCTTGCCTACTTCTCCCAGGCGGGCGCGCTCAACGAGCACATGTCGGACGTCTTCGGCTCGCTCGTGAAGCAGCGCCTGTTGAACCAGCCGGCGGAGCAGGCCGACTGGCTCATCGGCGCGGGGCTCCTCACGGCCCAGGTCCAGGGCAAGGCGCTGCGCTCCATGAAGGACCCCGGCACCGCGTTCGATGATCCGGTGCTCGGCAAGGACCCGCAGCCGGCGAACATGAAGGACTTCGTGAACACGTGGGAGGACAACGGCGGCGTGCACATCAACTCCGGCATCCCCAACAAGGCCTTCTGCATCGCGGCCACCAGCATGAAGGGCTTCGCGTGGGAGAAGGCCGGCCTCATCTGGCTGGAGACGCTGCGCGACTCCCGGCTGAAGCCCAACGCCTCGTTCCTCTCCTTCGCCCGGCTCACCGTGACGGCGGCCGTCCGGCTCTTCGGCGCTGGCGACGAGGAGCAGATCGTGCGCGACGCCTGGAACCAGGTGGGCATCAAGGTCTCCAAGGAGCGGGCAGGCGCGCCGGCCTGGACTCCGCAACTGCCGAAGCAGGCCGCGCAGCCGGTGCAGCGCAAGCACTAGGCTCTGGGGTCGACTGAATGCGAATCGAGCTCAAGCGAGAGGGAGGCATCGCCTTCTTCCCGGGCCTCGCCAGGCCCCGCACCGTGGACCTGGCGGCCCTGCCTCCCGCGACGGCGGAGGCACTCCAGCGGGAGGTGCGGGAGGCGCGCTTCTTCGAACAGCCGGCCACCGTGGGCGGAGGGCCCACGGCGGGCGCGGACCGGACGCGCTACACCGTCACCATCGAGGATGATGGCGGGCGGCGGCACTCCGTCCAGATGGTGGAGCCCGTGAAGGAGCCGCACCTGCGCTCCCTGCTGGAGCTCATCCAGCAGGCCGCGCGGGGCAGCGCCTAGTAGTGCGGACGGGTGGGCAGGTTCAGGTCGTCGCGGAGGACGTTCTCCCCGGGGCGGCCACCCTGCACCACGTCCGGCGTGGCGGGGTTCTGGTCCAGGTCGATGGGCAGGCCCACCGCGGACGTCTCGCGGTTGTTCACGCCGTCCTTCGCACCGTTCGCCAGCGTGCCGTTGGCGTAGTCCGAGGCGTGCACCAGTTCGTGGAACAGGCCGACGACGGGCGGGCGGTTCTGCCAGTCCTCGGTGCCCAGCGAGATGCGCGTGGTGTTGTAGTTCACCGTGCCGTTGGTGCCCTTGCCCGGCGTGCCGTCCGCGTTGAACCAGGCGTCGTCCTTGTTCTGGGCGGACGCGCTGTTGCCATCGGCGGTCTGCTTGATGGTCGTCGTGTGCCCGCTGTCGTCCAGCGTGCGCAAGAGCTCCTGGCCCGAAGGCAGCGAGCGCATCGCGTCCAGGTCCGACTGTGTGTGCGCCTGGAACTCCGCGCTGCCCGACACCGTCACCGAGCGGCCGCGCTGGTCCGCGTTCGTCATGTCGACGATTTCCCGCTCGCCCGCGGTCGCGTCGGCGGTGGTCTCGTTCTCCTCGACGTAGAGCTTGTCGGTGCCCGTGCCGCCCGACACCTTGTCCGCGCCCTCGCCGCCGGCCACCGCGTCGTTGCCGCGCCCGCCGCTCAGCGTGTCGTTGCCGCGCCCGCCGATGACCTGGTCGTCGCCCTCGCCGCCGTAGGCCCGGTCGTTGCCCGCGCCACCGTCGATGTAGTCCCGGCCGTTGCCGCCGGACACGTAGTCGTTGCCGTCCAGGCCGTAGAGCACGTCGCGGCCCTCACCGCCCAGGATGCGGTCATCGCCCGCGCCGCCCTCCAGGTAGTCGTCGCCGTCCTGGCCCTGCAGCGTGTCCTTGCCGTCACCGCCGATGACGGTGTCGTTGCCGGCGCCGCCGACGAGCGTGTCGTTGCCCTTGCCGCCGGTGAGCTTGTCGTTGCCCGCGCCGCCGTCCAGGGTGAGGTCCTGCGTGACGCTCGAGTCCAGGGTGATGGAGTCGTTGCCGTCACCGCCGTTGATGATGGCGCCCTTGGCCTGCTCCGCGGTGAGCGTCACCGTGTCGCTGCCGGACTTGACGGTCAGCCCGCCGTCCTTGTTCTGAGACACCGTCGCGGTGTTGTTGCCCGCGCCCAGGTCCACCACCGTGCGGCCGTCCGCGTTCGTGCTCACCTGCGGCCCGGCGAGGGCGCTGCCCACGCGGCCCGCGAGCTTGCCCAGCGCTTCGCCGATGCCACCAGCGGCCTTGCCCGCGGCCTTGCCCGCCGCCTGACCCAGCGCGGCCCCAAGGCCCGCCGCGCCCTCACCGTTGCGCGCAGGGGAGCGGATCTCCGTGGAGACCAGCTGCCGGGACGCCGCGCCCGTGCGAGGGGCCGCGTCAAAGCCGTCCGACATCCGCTGCGCGACGGCGGCCTTCACCGCGTTGGGCTTCGCCGGGGCGGGCGCCTTCGCAGGCTGCGTGCTCACGGGGGACGGGGTGGAACGCGAACCGGGCTTGCCAATGGAGGTCATGTCGCTTCTCGCGGGTGACGGAGACACCCGGTACGGGTCCGGCGGACGGCAGCCGGGGAGCGGATGAATGCCGCCCGAAGGGGATTGTCGCGGAAGTGTGACGCCGGTTGCCTCGCCCCTGCTGATTCCAGGCCAACCCCTCGGAATGACTCGTCCGGGAGGGTGGGCTCAGAGG
>NZ_RAWK01000162.1 GCF_003612165.1 Corallococcus aberystwythensis
AGGGGGAGGGGCGCGATCAGCAACGGGCCCCGCGGTACGGGGCCGTCGCCCACTTCGGCACCTGCTGCGGCACCTACTTCTTCTTGGCGATGATGTTGTTGATGGCCGCCCGGTCCTCGGGGGTGATGCGCTCACGCGGGCCGGAGGTGTTGGCGGCGTTGGCGGACTTCTGGGACACGGCGTCCTTCGCGTTGCCCAGCGCGTCCTCCACGCTGCCCTTCACCCTGTCCATCGCGGAAGGGTTCACGGTGCGCTTCCAGGTGCGCTCCATGTGCTCCAACGGCGAGCGGCCGCCCACGTTGCCCCGCGCCAGGAAGACGCCCAGACCCACCGCGCAGGTCGTCCAGACCAGGAACTTCAATACGCCCATGATTCACATCCTCCTACGTCGTCTTACATCGCCCCCGGGCACATGGCGAGTTTCCTGACAGGGCAGGCGGGAGTCGCTGACAGGGGACGTGGGGGCCCTTAAGGTCCATGGGCTTGCAGCCCGAAGAACTCATCAGGGCCGCCCAGACGCGGGCGGCGGGATTGGACGTGGGGCGGGGGGACGCTGCGCTGGAGCGCGTGCGGGCCTCCGCCTCGGCGTTGTTCGCGAAACTGCCGGAGCCCCCGGTGTACCGGCGGGCGGAGGACCCGTCGCGCAAGGCGGCCCAGGCGCTCTTGCCAGAGATGGAGCGGGTGCTGGCGGAGGCCTTCGCCGTGGCGCGGGAGCCGGCGGTGTCGCCGCTGGTGGACCGGCTGGTGGCGGCCCTGCGCGCGCACGCGGAGGCGCTGGTGCACACCGCGGACGGCCGGCTGGAGGCGGCGGAGCTGGCGTGGCGCCGGGCCCAGGAACTGGAGCGGGCCGCGCACCCCACGCGGCAGATGGTGGGGCAGCCGTCGCGGCCGCCGCCGGTGTTCGACAGGGACTCCGGCCAGTCCCGCTACGACCCGCGCAACGCGCCCCAGGCGACCGTGAAGCTGGTGTGCCCCAACACGGGCTGCAAGCGCATGGGGGACTACGCCTTCGTCCCGACGCACGCCTACCACCGCTTCGTCTGCCCGGCGTGCCGGGTGCCCTTCCTGTCCTACTTCGGTGAGCTGAAGGCGCTGGAGGTGGAGCACCGCCGCAGCTCCAAGCGCTACCGCTTCACGGTGGATGAGGTGGGCAGCGCCGTCTCCACGCGCATCGACTTCGAGGAGGCGGGTGGGCAGGAGTTCCCCGCGGCCCGGCGCGACCTGCTGGCCTTCCTCTACACGGAGCAGCGCGAGCTGAAGGTCGTGGTGAACCTCACCAACGGGAAGCTGATGTGGGTGAGCCCCGCGTCGTCGTGCTTCGTGGTGACGGCGGCCTTTGGCGAGGGGGCGCCGGAGCTGGTGGCCTTCCGGGCCTTCCGCGACGACGTGCTCAGGAAGAGCCGGCTCGGTCAGGGGTTCATCGACGGGTACTATCACTGGGGCCCTCCGCTGGCGGCATGGGTGGTGCGCCGGCCTCGGGTGCGGGCCGGGGTGCGCTGGGCCCTGACGCGGGTGCACGGCCGCCTGACACGGAAGGAACGCGGATGACGACACAGCAAGCTGGGACGCAAGGCACGCCGCCGGGCGCGCGCGGGGACAAGGCCAAGACGGCGCTGTCGGTGGTGGCGGTGCTGGGCCTGGCGGCGCTGGCGTTCCTGGGCGTGCGCGAGGCGCAGCGTGCGCGGCTGGTGCCGGACGGCGCGTCGCCGCCGTCCTTCCAGATGTCGAAGCACGCGGGCGGCTCGCTGGCGCTGTCGGACCTGAAGGGGCAGGTGGTGATGCTCGACTTCTGGGCGACGTGGTGCCCGCCGTGCCGCGAGGAGATGCCCTCGCTGGTGAAGCTGGCCAAGGAGTACGAGTCCCAGGGGCTCGTCTTCGTGGCGGCCAGCCGGGACGACGGCGCGACGGCGCCGCAGGAGGTGGACTACTTCCTCCAGCGGTTCCAGCCGGAGCTGCGCCCCTACGTCGTGTACGCGGACGACGACGTGGCGCGGGCCTTCCAGGTGAACGCGCTGCCCACGCTCTACTTCCTGGATCGGGACGGCAAGGTCATCGACGCGCAGCGCGGCATGCTGTCCGAGGACGGCCTCCGCCGCCGCATCGAGCGCGCCCTCAAGCGCTAGAGTGGAGGGCATGACCCTCTACGACGCGGACACCGTCGACGCGTGCTCCTGGCCGCGGACGCCGCAAGCGCGGCTCGCGCGCGACTACTTCGTCCCGCTGATGAAGCGCGGCAGCACCGCCTTCCTCAGTGACCGCACCACCCTGCGCCTGGTCGCGATGGACGACCTGCGCATCCCGCTGGCCATCAACGACGCGGAGTACGGCAACTCGCCGCTGCACTCGCTGTGGGTGCGCTACATCGGGCTGCCGGTGGCGGCGGTGACGGCGGAGACGTACGGCGCGGCGCGCGCGGTGGTGATGCGCGGGGTCATGCGGACGCTGGGCGCGATGCTGAAGGCGGCGCGCATCGACAGGTGCGTCTACGTGGACCACTGGCTGGTGCTGCGCAACCTGAGCGTGAGCCTCGACGAGGCGCAGGTGGAGCGCCTCACCGCCTTCCTGGTGGAACGGTTCCCTGGACACGCCATCGTGTTCCCCGCCATCAACCCGGCGAACGCGTCGCCCCTGCTCAACACGCTGGCCGCTCGGGACTACGGCTTCGTCTACGGCTCCCACACGCGCATGACCCTGCCCACGCACGAGGTCAGCCGGCAGGTGCGGGAGAACCGGCGCCGTGACGGGCGGCTCCTGGAGGCCGCGGGCTATCGCATCGTGGACGGGCGGGAGATGCCCGGCTGCGCGCCCCGGCTGCGGGAGCTGTACCGGTCGCTCAACGCGGACAAGTATCACTCCACGCTCGACTTCACGGAGGAGTGGTTCGCGTGGACGCTGCGCGAGGGGCTCTTCCAGTACCGGCTCGCGGTGAAGGACGGGCGCGTGGACGGCTTCTACGCCACCCACGTCAGCGACGACACGGTCTGGTCCCCCCTGTTCGGCTACGACCTGTCCCTGCCGCAGGAGCTGGGCCTGTACCGGGGGCTCGTGCACCGGCTGATGCAGGACGCGCTGGAGGTGGGGCTCACCATCGAGCTGGGGCCGGGCGCGGATCCGTTCAAGAGCCTGCGCGGTTCGCAGCCGGTGCCCCGGTGGACGGCCTATTCCGTGAAGCACCTGTCGGGCTTCCGCCAGTACGCGTGGCGCACGTTGCAGCGCTACGTCAACGGCGGGGTGCGGCCGGCCGCGAACGCCATGCTGCGCAAGATTGATGGCGACGGCATCGTCGGCTTCGGTCCGCTGACGCTGCCCTTCACGCCGCCCACGGGCCAGACGCCGGTGGAATCAGCCCGGGCGATGCGTGAGCAGGTGGATGCGCTGGAGGCGTCGCTGGAGGCCGCGGCCCGGCTGGAGGGCGAGGCCCGGCTGCGCGCGCTCTCGCCGCTGTCGTTGACGCTGCACAACTGGCCGCAGCCCATGCCCCGCGTGGTGGCCCTGCGTGACCGGCTGACGCGGCTGGAGCAGGAGGCGCGCCGCAAGCCCGCGCAGCCCGCGCAGACCGTGAGCATGCCGCCCGCGGACCAGGCCCGCCAGCTGCTCCAGGACGCGACGCGCTGGGGGGACACGGCGCTCATCGCCGCGCACCTGGGGGATGCTCCGGCCCCGCACCTCAAGGCGCTGGTGGAGGCGCTGCGGCAGGCGGTGGGCAGCGTGGGCGTGGTGCTCACCGCCACGCGCGGCGACAAGGTGGTGCTGGTGACGGCCGCGAGCGACGCACTTCGCGGACAGGGCGTGGACGCGGGCCAGCTCATGGCCCAGGCGGCGCCTTGCGTGGAGGGCAAGGGCGGCGGTTCACCGGAGGTGGCCTGGGGTGGCGGCTCGCGCGCGGACGGCATCGACGCGGCGCTCACCGCCGCCCGGCGCTTCGTGGAGTCGCGGCTGGCCGGTCCGGTGCCGTCCGGCGGCGTGGGCTGAGCGTCAGAGCACCTGACGCACGGCCTCCTCCAGCTTCGCCCTGGGCACGGCGCCCACGACCTGCTTCACCACCTTGCCGCCCTTGAAGAAGAGCAGGGTGGGCATCGCCCGGACGCCGTACTGTTCGGGCGTCACCGGGTGGTCGTCCACGTTGAGCTTGGCCATCTTCATGCGGCCCTTGTACTCGGCGGCCAGCGAGTCGATGACCGGCGCGATGACCCGGCACGGCGGGCACCAGGTGGCGGTGAAGTCCACCAGCACCGGCTCCTGCGACTCCAGCACCTCGCGTTGGAACTCCGCGTCTCCCAGCTCGATGACGTCGCCAGCCATGTGCCCCATCCTTCGCGTGAAGGGCGCGGGCCTTCGCTTCAGCCCGCGCCTCGTGCCCACGGGATGTAATCGCGGGCGGGGACGGGGACGAGCATCCCGCGCGGGACGCATTGTTCCGCCAGGAGCCCCTATTCCTCCTCCCACGGGAGCGTGGCGCCGCGCGCGGACAGGAGCTTGAGGAAGGCGCGCACCTTGAGGGGCAGCTGCCGGCTGCTCGGGTAGACGGCGAAGATGGGCAGCCCCGGAGGCGTGTCCTCCGTGAGCACGGGGACGAGCAGCCCCGCGCGCACGTCGTCCGCCACCAGCGAGGCCGCGAGCCGCACGATGCCCAGGCCCGCGCGTGCCGCCGCCTGGCCCGCGCGCTCACTCGGCACGCGCAGGCGGCCTGTCACCGGCACCGTGCGCGCGCTCCGGCCCTCGCCAAAGAACCACACCTCGTCGGTGCCGGACTCCGCCAGGAGGATGCACTCGTGGGCCGTCAGCGCTTCGGGCGTCCGGGGCGTGCCGTGGCGGCTGAGATAGCTGGGGCTGGCGTAGTAGCCCGTGCGCACGCGCCCCAGCCTGCGTGCCATCAGCGACGAGTCCGCGAGCGGCCCGGTGCGCAGCGCCAGGTCGTACTCCTCCGCGATGAGGTCCACGTGCGTCTGCGCGAGCGACACCTCCACGCGCAGCCGGGGCTGGTGCAGGAGCAGCTCCGCGATGACGGGCGTGAGCAGCTCGCCCAGCAGCGACAGGGTGGCGATGCGCAGCGTGCCCTGCGGCGTGCCGCGAGACTCGCTCACGGCCGCGTTCACCTCGCGGGCCTCGGCGACGAGCCGCGCGCAGTGCGCGTGGTACTCGCGACCCGCCTCGGTGAGGCGGAGCCTGCGCGTGTTGCGCTCGAGCAGCCGGATGCCCAGGCGCTCCTCCAGGGCGGCCAGCCGGCGGCTCACCGTGGACTTGCGCAGGCCCAGGCGCTCCGCCGCGGAGGTGATGCTGGCTGTCGCCACCACCTCCGCGAAGAGGACCATGTCGTCCAGCAGGGGCGGGTTCGCGGCCACGGCGGCCAGCCTATGCCCCGGCCGGAACGGGCGCGAGCCTCCCGCGCACGGGCGTCAGTCGTTGGCCGCGCCCGCGAGGATCCACGAGCGGACGAGGACGTTCAGGCCGGGGTGCTGATCGAAGTACTCCGGCTTGCCCGTGGGCATGCGGTCTCCGCAGGCCGTGCCCTCCATCTTCCGCACGAGCGCCGAGTTGTCCGGGTCGCCGGGCACGACGCGATGGAGGGTGCCGCAGGCCTTGGCGGCGACGTTGATCAGACTCGCGTGGCTGCTGGTCGCCGCGAGGCTCAGGTTGCCTGCCTTGCCGTGACAGCCCGTGCACTGCGCGGAACCCCACAGGGACTGGACGTCCGCGCCGTAGCGGGGCACCGACACGGGCAGGGTGACGGTCCGCACCACGGGCGGGTTCACGCCATCCGTGACGCTCACGTGGAAGGTGAACGCGGTCTGTGTGGCCACGACAGGCGAATACCACTGCGCGGTCGCGCCGGTACTGCCGCCCACCCAGGTGCCCGGGGTGTTGGGGTCGACCTGCGTCCACGTGTAGGTCAGCGGGTCTCCGTCAGGGTCGCTCGCGGAGATGGTCAGGGTGCCGGTCGCTCCCGCGACCAGTGCCGTGGGCGCGGAGATGGTGGCGTCCACGGTGGGCGGCTGGTTGGAAGCATCGTCGCCACAGGCGATGACTCCAGGCCCGAGGAACAGCAGGGGCAGCAGGAGTCGCATGGGAAGGTGCATGGGGGGTCCTCTGAAAACGAGTGCCCGGCAAGCTGGCATGCGGTGGTGAATTCAACCCAGTGTCCGGAAGGGTTGGACAAAATCAGGCTGACGCACGTTCAGGATGTTCTTGAAGGCAGGCCGTCAAGAGAGCGCCATGTTCCGAATCGAGTCAGAAAAAGAATTGCTGAACGCGTTCCGCTCCAGGGACCGCAAGCACGTCGAGCTGCCCAAGGGCACCCGGCTCCCGCTCTTCGTCCGGGACTACCTGGCGTGGGTGGATCCGTATGGGGTGCGCGTCTTCCTGGTGTTCGTCGCACCGGGGAGCACACGACCCACGGGCATCGCCTTCCGGCGTGATCAACAGGGGGACCCGACCCTGGTGCCCAATATGTGTGACTGGTGCTGGACGTCCACGGGTGCCGACATCGGCCTGCTCACCACGGACGTGGATTCGAAGCGCCGGGTGGGCGTGAACCTCTGCCAGGACCTGCGCTGCGGTGAGCGGCTGGAGGCCCAGGCGGACCGGTCCGGCCGCAGCACCCGGGACGACATCGCGCGGCTGATTCAGCGCATGGCGCGCTTCGCGAGCGAGGCCCTGGGCCTGAAACCCGACTCCGACGCGTGAGGAGGCGGGCCCGGGTGAGGGCCCGCGCTCCTTCGCGCTACAGCGCCCGCAGGTGGTGGAGCAGGTGCTCCGCCACGGTGGAGGCGTGGGGCGCGTTCAACATCGTGTAGTGGTCTCCCGGCACCTCGTACCGGGCAACGGTCCCCGTGAGCCACATGCTCCAGTCCGGCTCTCCATCCGAGGAGGGCGCCGTGGCGGCCCGGAAGAGGAGCGTGTGCCCCGAATAGCCCCCGGTGGGCACGTAGGTGCGCTGTGCCTCATGGAAGCGCGCGTGCATCTCGAGGAGGCGCTCGGCACCGTCCAGGTCCAGACCGAGCTGGCTCGCGGGTGTGTTCCGCAGTTGCTCCAGGACATACGCGAGGCGCTCGCGTCCCTCCATGCGCCGCAGCTGCTCCAGGTCCAGGGACAGGTCCTGCCAGCGCAGGCCGAGCGTCCGTCCGAAGAGCGCCAGCAAGCCGAGCGGATCCGCCTCGGGGCGCGGTTGAGGCGTGGGCACGGAGGAGTCCATCAGGGCCAGCAGCTCCACCTGTTCACCCAGGGCCTGGAGCTGACGCGCCATCTCCAGGGCGACGAGCCCTCCGAAGGACCAGCCGCCCAGGAGGTAGGGACCCTGCGGCTGCACGGTGCGGAGCTGGCCCAGGTAGTCGCGCGCCAGTGCTTCGATGGAAGCGGGAGGCAGGGCGCCGCCCTCCAGGCCCGACGCGGACAGTCCGTAGACGGGCCGGTCCTTGCCCATCTGGCGGACGAGCTCGGCATAGCCCAGCGCGCTGCCACCGCCACCGTGCACGAGGAAGAGGGGCCGCGAGCCCGAGGTGCCCGGCTCCAGCCGCACGAGGTTCGGGGGGAGCGCGGTGGTCTCCTCCTGGATCCGCCGCGCCAGTTGTTCGACGGTGCCGTGCTGGAAGAGGGCCGCCATGGGGAGCAGGTGCCCGGTGTGCACACGGATGGAGGCCATCAGCCGCAGGGCCAGCAGCGAGTGGCCGCCCAGCTCGAAGAAGTTGTCGGTGACGCTGACGCGAGGCACGCGCAGCACTTCCGCGAACGACCAGGCCAGCTGCTCCTCCAGCGGCGTGCGCGGGGCGACATAGGCGCCGGACGCGGAGGCCTCGGGAGCGGGGAGGGCCTTGCGGTCGACCTTGCCGTTGGAGGTGAGAGGCAAGGCCTCCAGGCGGCTCACGGTGGACGGCACCATGTAGTCGGGCAGCCGCTGCTTGAGGAACGAGCGCAGTTCAGCGACGTCCAGGGATTCGGGAGCGACGACGTAGGCGACGAGGCGCTTGTCGCCGGGCACGTCCTCGCGAGCCATGACGACGGCCTCGCGCACGTCCGCATGGGCAAGGAGCGCGGCTTCGATTTCGGCCAGCTCGATGCGGAAGCCACGCACCTTCACCTGTGCGTCCGCGCGGCCCAGGAACTCCAGCACGCCGTCATCACGCCAGCGGCCGAGGTCGCCCGTGCGGTAGAGGCGCGCCCCTGGAGTGGAGGAGAAGGGATTGGGGACGAAGCGCTCCGCGGTGAGCACGGGCTGGCCCACGTAACCGCGCGCGAGTCCGTCACCGCCCACGTAGAGCTCACCCTGGATGCCCGGAGGCACGGGCTGACCGGAAGCATCCAGCACGTACACCTGTGTGTTGCCCAGCGGGCGGCCCAAGGGAGTGGACGCGCCTACTTGTGAGGCGTGCGTGAAGCGGTGGCAGGTGGCGAAGACCGTGGTCTCCGTCGGGCCGTAGGCGGCCGTGACGGGGATGCTCAATTGCTCCAGCACCTTGCGGACATGCGGCGCGGAGATGACATCCCCGCCGGTGAGCACCTGACGCAGGGAGCGCAGCGCGGGCAGGTGCGAATCCACCAATTGCGTGAAGAGGCCCACGGTGAGCCACAGCGTCGTCACGCCATGGCGGACGAGCACCCGCTCCAACTCGTGCGGATCCGTCGGAGGGTGCGGGGGGAAGACGGCCAGCCTCGCGCCGTGCAGCAGCGCACCCCAGACTTCGAAGGTGGAGGCATCGAAGGCGAGGGGCGCCATCATCAACAGCGTTTCGTTGGGCCCGAAGTGGGCGTAGTCGACGCCGAAGAGGGTGCGCAGCACGCCCGCGTGAGGAGTGCCGACGCCCTTGGGCCTGCCGGTGGAGCCGGAGGTGAAGTCGATATACGCGAGGCTCTGGGGCAGGGCGCTCGAAGGCGGCGCATGCGAAGGCAGCGCATCGAGGGACACCTCCTCCAGCACCACGGGCAGCAGTGCCGCGTGAGGCAGTTGAGGCAGGAGCGCGCGAGAGGTGAGGAGGACGTGGGGACGTGCGTCCTCCACCATCGCTTCCAGACGCGCGCGCGGGTAGGCCGGGTCCAGGGGCACGTAGGCCGCACCGGCCTTGAGGATGGCGACGAGCGAGACAACCAGCTCCAGCGAGCGCTCCAGGGCCACGGCGACACGCGAGTCGGTGCCCACGCCCAGCGAGCGCAGGTGCCACGCGAGGCGATTGGCGCGCTCATCCAACTGCCGGTAGGTGAGTCGCGCGTCACCGAACTCGACGGCGACCTTCTCCGGGAAGCGGGCCACCACCTGCGCGAAGACCTCCGGCAGCGTGGACTCGCGCGGGTACTCGGCCACCGTCGCGTTCCACTCCACCAGCACCCGCTGGCGCTCTTCCGCCGTCAGCAGCGCCACGGAATCCAGCGGTGCCTCGGGCCGGGCCACGAGCGCTTCCGCCAACGTACGGAAGTGCTCCGCCATGCGCGCGGCCGTGCGCGGCTCGAACAGGGCGGTGTCGTAGACCAGCTCTCCCGCGAACCCATCGGGTGACTCCGCCAGGCTCAACTCCAGGTCGAACTTGGCCGTGGTCCCCTCCGCGTTCAACGGGCGCAGCGTCAGTTCCTCCCCGGCTGGCGAACGCGGTGCGGTGTCTCGCGTGCTGAAGAGCACCTGGAACAGCGGCGCGCGGCTCGGGGCCCGTGCGGGCCTCAACGCCTCCACCAACCGTTCGAAGGGCAGGTCCTGGTGGGCATAGGCCCCCAGCGCGACCTCCTTCACCCGGCGCAGCAACTGCCGGAACGACCCACGGCGGTCCACACGGGCCCGCAGCGCCAGCGTGTTGACGAAGAAGCCGACGAGCCCCTCCAGCTCCCCCTCCTCACGGCCCGCGATGGGCGAGCCGACGGCGAAGTCCTCCTGGCCGGAGTACAGGGCCAGCAGGACCTGCCAGAGCGCGAGCAGCGCCATGAACGGCGTGGCGACCTCCTGCTGGCAGAGCGCCTTGATCCCCCGCGTGACTGCTTGCGACAGGACCACGGGCACCTGCGCGCCACGGTAGGTCTGCACAGCCGGGCGGGGCTTGTCCGTGGGCAGCTCCAGCGCATGTGGCACCCCGGCCAGCTGCTGCTTCCACCATCCCAGCTGCTGCTCCAGCACGTCTCCCTGGAGCCAGCCCCGCTGCCACGCCGCATAGTCCGCGTACTGGAGCGCCAGCGGCGGCAGGGGCGAAGGCTGTCCCTTCGAGAACGCCGCATGGAGCGCGGTCAGCTCCTCGACGAGGACGCGGTTGGACCAGCCATCCGACACGATGTGGTGCAGCGTGACGAGCAGCACGTGGCGCCGCGCGGACAGGCGCAGCAGGGTGGCCCGCATCAGCGGCGCGCGGGTCAGGTCGAAGGGGATGAGCGCCTCCTCCACGGCCCGCCGCCGGGCCTCCGCGTCCTGCTCCGCCTCCGGCAGGTGGCTCAGGTCCACCTGGGTCAGGGGCAGCTCCGCGTGCGGGTGCGGGTGCTGGAAGGGCTCGCCGTCCGCACGCGCGTGGAACGTGGTGCGCAGGGCCTCATGACGGTGGACCAGCTCCTGGAGTCCCCGCGCCAGCGCCCCGGTGTCCAGGGGACCGTCGAGCCGCAGTGCGGCGGGGATGTTGTAGTGGACGCTCCCCGGATGGAGCCGGTCGAGGAACCACAGCCGCTGCTGCGCGAAGGACAGCGGCAGCGGGCCGTTGCGAGGAACGGGCACCAGCGCGGGACGCCGCGCCCCCTGCCGCGCCTGCAAGGCCGCTTCGATGCGCGAGGCGAGCGCCTCCACAGAAGGCGCTTCGAACAACGCGCGCAGCGGCAGCTCCGCGCCCGTCTCCGCGCGCACCCGCGACACCACCTGCGTCGCGAGCAGCGAGTGTCCCCCCAGCGCGAAGAAGTCATCCTTCACGCCCACCCGGGGCACGCGCAGCACCTCCGCCCAGATGGCCGCAAGCTTCGCTTCCAGCTCCGTGCGCGGCGCGACGTACGTGCCGCCAGAGGTCGCCGACTCCGGCTCCGGTAGCGCCTTGCGGTCCACCTTGCCGTTGGCGTTGAGGGGCAGCGCCTCCAGCAGCACCATCACGCCAGGCACCATGGCCTCCGTGAGCCGCTGACGCAGGTGCGCCTTCAACGCGTCCACTTCCAGCGTCGCGCCATCCTTGGGCGCCACGTACGCGACGAGCCGCTTCTCCGTGCCCTCGCCCTTCGCCACCACGACGGCTTCCTTCACCGTCTCCAGCTGGCGCAGCGCTGCCTCGATTTCGCCCAGCTCGATGCGGAAGCCGCGCACCTTCACCTGGAAGTCGAAGCGGCCCAGGAAGTCGAGCGTTCCGTCCGCCAACCACCGGGCCTTGTCGCCCGTGCGGTAGAGGCGCTCGCCGGGAGTGGAGGCGAAGGGATGCGGGACGAAGCGCTCCGCGGTCAGCTCGGGCCGGTGGAGGTAGCCCCAGGCCAGGCCCTGTCCGCCGACGTACACCTCACCCGCGACGCCCACCGGCACTGGCTGAAGGTGCGCATCCAGCACGTAGGTGGTGGCGTTCGGGATGGGCCGGCCAATGGACACCGGGCCCTCCACGCGCGTGCCCCGGTTCAGCGTCAGCGTGGTGGAGAAGGTCGTGTTCTCCGTCGGGCCGTAGGCGTGCACGACCGTCGCGCCCTCGGGGAGGCGGGCGAGGTGGTCACGCATGCGGGGCCACGGCATCACCTCGCCACCCGTGAGGACCTGCCGCACCCCGGCCAGGGCTTCCGCCTGGTGCAGGACCATCTGCTCGAAGAGCGCGGTCGTCATGAACAGCGCCGTCACGCGGTGATGGCGCAGCTGTCCGGCCAGCTCCTCCAGCGACAGGGCATGTGGCGGCGTGAGGACGAGCTTCGCGCCGTGAAGCAGCGCGCCCCAGATTTCGAGCGTCGCGGCATCGAAGGCGACCGGGGCGAACTGCAACCAGACCTCCTCCGGCCCGAAGCGCATGAAGGTGCTGCCCAGCACCAGGCGGGTGATGCCCCGGTGAGGCACGCAGACGCCCTTGGGACGGCCGGTGCTGCCGGAGGTGAACATGACGTAGGCCAGGGCCTCGCCGTCCACGCGGAGCTCCGGTGCGTGCGTGGGCATCGAGGCGAGGGTGTCCTGCTGCGCATCCAGCAACACGCGGGCGCCGGAGGCGGGCAGCAGGTGCGCGAAGGGCTGGTGCGTGAGCGTCACGCTGACGCCGGCATCGTCCAGCAGGGCCGCGATGCGCTCCACGGGAGCGTTGCGGTCCACGGGCACGTAGGCGGCACCCACCTTGAGGATGGCGAGCAACGCCGTCACCAGCTCGAAGGAGCGTTCGACGGCGAGCCCGACGCGTGCGCCCGGGACGACCCCCAGGGCGCGCAGGTGCCAGGCCAGTTGATTCGCGCGTGAGTCCAGCGCGGCGTACGTCAGCGACGCATCCCCCAGCACGAGCGCCACCGCGTCCGGCGTGCGCCGGGCCTGCTGGGCGAAGTGGACGTGGACGGGCACGTCCGTCGGACTGGTGACGGTGGTGTCGTTCCAGTCCACGAGGATGCGCTGACGCTCGTCGCGGGAGAGCAGCGGCAAGCGGGCCACGGGCTGGCCGGGATTCGCGACCACGGCCTCCAGCAGCGTGCGCAGGTGTTCCACCATCCGGAGGGCGGTGGAGGGCTCGAACAGATCCGCGCGGTAGCTCAGCGTGCCCCGCAGCCCCTGCGGCGTCCGGATCAGGGACAGGGTGAGGTCGAACTGGGTCGTCTGCTCCGCCTGCTCCAGCGGCAACAGCCGCAGCGCGGATCCGCCAGGCCCCACCGGCAACGACTGGGGCTGCGGCGGCGCATCCCGCAGCGAGAGCACGACCTGGAAGAGGGGCGAGTGGCTCAGGCTGCGTTGGGGTTGCAGCTCCTCCACCAGCTTCTCGAAGGGCGCGTCCTGGTGCTCGTAGGCGGCGAGCGTGGTGGTGCGCACCTGGCCCAGCAGCTCACGGAAGGAGACCTTCGGGTCGACATGCGTGCGCAACACCAGCGTGTTGACGAAGAAGCCGATGAGCCCCTCCGTGTCCCCATGCGTGCGCCCGGCGATGGGCGAGCCCAGGGTGATGTCCTCCTGGCCCGCGTAGCGGGAGAGCAGCGCCTGCCACGCAGCCACCAGGCCCATGAAGAGCGTGGCGCCCTCGCGCTGGCACAGCGCCTGGAGCGCCTGTGACAGCGCTTCCGGAAGCTGCACGGGCACCTGCGCGCCCACCGGGGACAGGACGCGGGGGCGCGGCCGGTCCGTGGGCAGCTCCAGCAGCGGAGGCACCCCGGCGAGCTGACGGCGCCAGTAGGCCAGGTGGTGCTCCAGCACCTCGTCCTTCAGCCACGCGCGCTGCCACGCCGCGTAGTCGACGTACTGGACGGGGAGGGGCGGCAGCGGCGAAGGCGTGCCCGAGACATGGGCGGCGTAGAGCGCGGTCAGCTCCCGCACGAGCACGCCCATGGACCACCCGTCGGAGACGATGTGGTGCATGTTCAGCCACAGCACGTGCGTCGCCGCGCCCAGGCGCAGCAGTGACACGCGCAGCAGGGGCCCGCGCTCCAGGTCGAACGGGCGCAGGGCTTCCGCTTGCAGCCGCTGCTCGACCACCGCGTCGGGGACCGCGCCCAGGTCCACCGTCTCCAGCGCGAAGGGCATCGTGGGGAGGATGACCTGCACGGGCGAGCCTTCCCGCGCGACGAAGACGGTGCGCAGGGACTCGTGGCGGGCGATGAGCGAGGCGAAGGACTTCTCCAGCGCCGTCACGTCCAGCGCGCCTTCCACGCGCAGCGCCAGGAAGAGGTTGTAGGCGGCGCTGCCCGGTTCCAACTGGTCGACGAGCCACAGCCGCTGCTGCGCGAAGGACAGGGGCAGCGGGCCCGTGCGCGTGACGGGGACGAGTGGCGGCGCGGGCGGCAGGGTCACCACGCCACGCCTGCGCAGCGTGCGGAGGACCTCGCGGGCGCGGCGGTAGGCCTCCGCCCAGGTCAGCGTGTGGCCCTCGTGCTCGACGGCGGTCGCGTCGGGATGGAGCCGGGCCTGCGCCTGGAGGAGCGCGTGCAGGGACGCATCCTCCGCAGTGGCGGCACCCGGCTCGTTCCACGTGTGCCGCAGGAGCGCGCGCTCCTCGAGCGTGAGCATGGGCAGCGCGGAGAGGCGGCGCTCCGGTGCGTGGAAGGCCCCGGCCAGCAGCGCGCGCAGGTGGCCCACCATGCGGCTCGCGGTCGCGGCGTCGAAGAGGTCGGTGTTGTATTCGAGCAGGCCCTTCAGCCCGTCCGCGGTGTCGTTCAAGGCCAGGGTGAGGTCGAACTTCGCGGTGCCGCCCCGGGGCTCCATCGGGTGGAGGCGCAGGCCCGTGCTCAGCGTCTCCGGCATGGGCGCGTTCTGGTACGCGAGCATCACCTGGAAGAGCGGCGCGCGGCTCGGGTCGCGCTCCGGCCGGACGGCCTCCACCAGCTTCTCGAAGGGCACGTCCTGGTGCGCGTACGCGCCCAGGGCCACGTCGCGCACGCGGGCCAGCAACTCACGGAAGCTGGGGTCGCCGTCCAGCTTCGTGCGCAGCACCAGCGTGTTGACGAAGAAGCCGATGAGCCCCTCCAGCTCCGCGTGGTGTCGGCCCGCGATGGGCGAGCCCACGGACACGTCCTCCTGGCCGCTGTAGCGCGACAGCAGCACCTGGAACGCGGCCAGCACCACCATGGAGGGCGTGACGCCTTCGCTCCGGCAGAGCGCCTGCATCGCGTCCGACAGCTCGCGCGGGAACTGGAAGGGCACCACCGCGCCACGGAAGGTCTGCACGGCGGGACGCGGCCGGTCCGTGGGCAGCTCCAGGGCCTTCGGCGCACCGTGGAGTTGCTGGCGCCACCAGCCAAGCTGCGTCTCCAACGCCTCGCCGCGCAGCCAGCCGCGCTGCCAGACGGAGTAGTCCGCGTACTGCACCGGCAGCGGCTTCAGCGCTGGGGTGCGGCCTTCGGCATGAGCGGCGTACAGCGTGGTCAGCTCCTGGAGGAGCACGCCCATGGACCACGCGTCGGAGATGACGTGGTGCATGGTCAGCAGCAGCAGGTGGTGCTGCGCGCTCATGCGCACCAGGAGGACGTGCCAGAGCGGACCGGCTTCCAGGTCGAAGACCTGCCGTGCCTCGTCGTCGAGGATGGCGCCGAGTGCGTGCCCGGCATCGGGCAGGGCGCTCAGGTCCATCCAACCCGCGGGCAGCGTGGGGTTGGTGGCGATGACCTGGACGGGGCCGGACGCCTCTTCACGGAAGGTGGTGCGCAGGGATTCGTGGCGCTGGAGCAGGTCGCGCAGGCCGCGTGTGAGCGCGGGCACGTCGAGCGCGCCTTCGAGCCGCATGACGAAGGGGAGGTTGTACGCGGTGCTGGTGGGCTCCAGCTTCGAGAAGAACCACAGCCGCTGCTGCGCGAAGGACAGAGGCAGGCCGCCGTCACGCGGCACCGGCTTGAGCGCGGGCACCGGCAGGGCGGGGCGCACCGGGCCCAAGGACTCCAGGCGGAGCGCGATGGCTTCCACGGTAGCGGCCGCGAAGAAGTCCGCGATGGACAGCTCCACCTGGAACGCGCGCCGGATTCGCGAGAGGACCTGCGTGGCGCTGAGTGAGTTGCCGCCCAGGTCGAAGAAGTTGTCCTCGGCGCCGACCGTGCCCGTCTGGAGGACCTCTTCCCAGAGAGCGGAGATGCGCTGCTCGGTGTCCGTGCGCGGAGGGCGCGTCCGGGAGCGGGTCTGGAACGTGGAGGGAGCGGGGAGGGCCTTGCGGTCGACCTTGCCGTTGGAGGTGAGGGGCAAGGCATCCATGCGACCCACGGCGGAAGGCACCATGTAGTCAGGCAGCCGCTGCTTGAGGAACGCGCGCAGCTCAGCGACATCCAGGGATTCGGGAGCGACGACGTAGGCGACGAGTCGCTTGTCGCCGGGCACGTCCTCGCGAGCCATGACGACGGCCTCGCGCACGTCGGCATGGGCAAGGAGCGCGGCTTCGATTTCGGCCAGCTCGATGCGGAAGCCACGCACCTTCACCTGTGCGTCCGCGCGGCCCAGGAACTCCAGCACGCCGTCATCACGCCAGCGGCCGAGGTCGCCCGTGCGGTAGAGGCGTGCGCCTGGAGTGGAGGAGAAGGGATTGGGGACGAAGCGCTCCGCGGTGAGCGCGGGCTGGCCCACGTAGCCGCGAGCGAGTCCGTCACCGCCCACGTAGAGCTCACCCTGGATGCCCGGCGGCACGGGCTGACCGGAGGCATCCAGCACGTACACCTGCGTGTTGCCCAGCGGGCGGCCCAAGGGAGTGGACGCGCCTACTTGTGAGGCGTGCGTGAAGCGGTGGCAGGTGGCGAAGACCGTGGTCTCCGTCGGGCCGTAGGCGGCCGTGACGGGGATGCCCAACTGCTCCAGCACCCGACGCACGTGGACCGCGGAGATGACATCCCCGCCGGTGAGCACCTGACGCAGGGAGCGCAGCGCGGGCAGGTGCGAATCCACCAATTGCGTGAAGAGGCCCACGGTGAGCCACAGCGTCGTCACGCCGTGGCGGACGAGCACCCGTTCCAACTCATGCGGATCCGTCGGAGGGTGCGGGGGGAAGACGGCGAGCTTCGCGCCGTGCAGCAGCGCGCCCCAGACTTCGAAGGTGGAGGCGTCGAAGGCGAGGGGCGCCATCATCAGCAACGTCTCGTCGGGCCCGAAGTGGGCGTAGTCGACGCCGAAGAGGGTGCGCAGCACGCCCGCGTGAGGCGTGCCGACGCCCTTGGGCCTGCCGGTGGAGCCGGAGGTGAAGTCGATATACGCGAGGCTCTTGGGCAGGGCGCTCGAAGGCGGTGCATGCGAGGGCAGCGCGTCGAGGGCCACCTCCTCCAGCACCACGGGTAGCATCCCCTCATCAGGGGCGTGGCCTTGAGCCGCGCCTGCGGGCTCAACCGCGTGAGGCAGCTTCGGCAAGAGCGCGCGAGAGGTGAGGAGGACGTGGGGACGTGCGTCCTCCACCATCGCGGTCAGACGCGCGCGCGGGTAGGCCGGGTCCAGGGGCACGTAGGCCGCACCGGCCTTGAGGATGGCGACGAGGGAGACGACCAGCTCCAGCGAGCGCTCCAGGGCCACGGCGACACGCGAGTCGGTGCCCACGCCCAACGAGCGCAGATGCCACGCGAGGCGATTGGCGCGCTCATCCAACTGCCGGTAGGTGAGTCGCGCGTCACCGAACTCGACGGCGACCTTCTCCGGGAAGCGGGCCACCACCTGCGCGAAGACCTCCGGCAGCGTGGATTCGCGCGGGTACTCAGTGGCCGTCGCGTTCCACTCCACGAGCACCCGCTGACGCATCTCGGCCGTGAAGGGCGCCACGGTGTTGCCTGGCTGCGCGGCGGCGCGGGCCGCCCAGTCACGCGCGACGTCCTCCAGCGGAACCGTGGGGACGGACCGCGTGCGGACCTCCTTCGTCTCGCGGGCAGCCGGGACCGGTTGCCCCTTCCCCGCGAGTGCCTCGTCAATGAGGCGGGCCACGGCGTCCAGCGTGGGGGATTCGAACAAGCGCCGGAGGGGCAGCTCCACCGTGAAGGTCTGACGGATCCGGCTGAGCGCCTGCGTGGCCAGCAGCGAATGGCCACCCAGGTCGAAGAAATGATCATTCGCCCCAACGCGCGTGACGCCGAGCAACTCCTGCCACAGCCCCGCCAGACGCTGCTCGGTGGGCGTGCGTGGCGCGACGTACTCCCGGGGATCACTCCCCGCCAGGTCCGGAGCAGGCAGCGCCTTGCGGTCCACCTTGCCGTTGGTCGTGAGCGGGAGCGCGGGCAGCACCACCACGGCTGACGGCACCATGTACTCAGGCAGGGCGTCCTTGAGGGCCGCCCGCAGCCCGGCACCCTGGGCGGTGACGCCGTCACGAAGCACGACGTAGCCCACCAGCCGCTTGCCGCCGGGCCCGTCCTCGCGAGCCACCACCACCGCATCCCTCACGGGGGGCAGCTTCGCCAGCGCGGCCTCCACCTCGCCCAACTCGATGCGGAAGCCACGCACCTTCACCTGCGCGTCCACGCGGCCCACGAAATCCAGCGTGCCGTCCTCGCGCCAGCGCACCACGTCGCCCGTGCGGTACAGCCGGGCACCCGCCTCGCCAGAGAAGGCATCCGGGACGAACCGCTCAGCCGTCAGCGCGTGCCGGCCCGCATAGCCGCGAGCCACACCCACGCCACCCAGATACAGCTCGCCCTTCACGCCCACGGGCACGAGCCCGCCCCGGGCATCCAGCACGTACGCGCGCACATTGGCCAGCGGCCGGCCAATGGACGGCACGCGCCCATCCGCCGTGCACTCGGTGAGCGTGGCCATGACGGTCGCTTCCGTGGGGCCGTACGTGTTGAGGAACGTGCGGCCCGGCGCCCACCGCGCCACCACCTCCGGGGGCAGCGCCTCGCCGCCCGAGATGACGGTCCGGATGGAAGACAGTCCTTCGGGAGCCGTGGCCGCGAGCGTCGCGGGCGTGAGGCTGATGACGGTCAGGGCCTCGTCGCGCACCAGCTTGCGCAGCGGTTCGCCGGGCATCAGGTCTTCCAGCGGTGCCAGCACCAGCGTCGCGCCACTGCACAGCGTGGTGAAGATCTCCTCCACCGACAGGTCGAACGAAAGGCTGGCGAACTGGAGGACGCGGCTGCCCGGCCCGATGCCATACGCCGTGGCCTCATGCGCAACCAGGTTGCACACGCCACGGTGTTCGATGGCGGTCCCCTTGGGCGTGCCCGTGCTGCCAGAGGTGTAGAGCACGTACGCGAGGTTCCGGGGCCCCACGCCGGAGTCCGGAGCCAGGACGCTCTCACCCGCGAGCCGCTCCCGCTCCACGTCGAGACACAGCGCACGGGCGCGAGGCCCTTCCGGAAAGCGCTCCAGCAGCGGAGCCTGCGTCACCAGCACGGTGGCGCCGCTGTCCTCCAGCATGAAGGCCAGCCGCTCACGAGGCAGCATCGGATCCACGGGCACCCACGCCCCGCCCGCCTTGAGGATGCCAAGCAGCCCCACGGCGACCTCCAGCGAGCGCTCCACGCTCAGGGCCACCCGGGCCTCCGGCCCCACCCCGCGGCGTCGCAGCGCATGCGCGAGCTGGTTGGCGCGCGCATCCAGCTGCGCGTACGTGAGCGTCCGCCCCTGGAACTGGACGGCCACGGCGTCGGGAGTCCGCTGCGCCTGCGCTTCGAAGAGCGTGTGCAGGCAGCGGTCCTCCGGGAAGGGCGCGGCGTTCCCGGCCCACTCCCGCTGGACCCGCATCGCTTCGGCCGCGTCCATCAGTGGCAGCTCGGAGACGCGCCGGGCCGGATCCGCGACCGCGCCTTCCAACAGCGTGCGCAGGTGCGCGAGCAGCCGTTGGATGGAGCCCGGGTCGAAGAGGTCCGTGTTGTACTCCGCAGTGAGGCGCATGCCCTGGGGCACCTCCATGGCGATGAGCGACAGGTCCGTCTTGCTGGTGCGGTTGTCCACCGGCTGCGCGTCCAGCACCAGCCCCGGCAATTGCAGCGGCGGCAGCGGCGCGTTCTGCAGCGTCAGCGCGACCTGGAAGAGGGGATTGACGCTCAGCTGGCGCTCCGGCTTCAGCGCGTCCACCAGCTTCTCGAAGGGCACGTCCTGGTGCGCGTAGGCCTCCAGCGTCGTCTCCCGCACGCGGCCGAGCAGCTCGCGGAAGGACGGCTGGCCGGACAGGTCCGTGCGCAGGGCCAGGTAGTTGGTGAAGAGGCCGATGAGCCCTTCCAGTTCAACGCGGCCACGGCCGGCCACGGAGGTGCCCACCACCACGTCCTGCTGGCCGCTGTAGCGCGACAGCAGCACCTGGAAGCCCGCCAGCAGCACGCCGAAGAGCGTGTTGCCCTCCGCGAGCGCGAGCGCCTTGAGCGACTCCACCAGCGCGACGGGCAGCACCTCGTTGATGCGCGCACCGCGCCCGGAGAGGACCGCGGGGCGGGGCCTGTCGGTGGGCAGCTCCAGCACCGCGTCCGGATCCAACCGTCCGCGCCAGAAGCCCAGGTGCGACTCCAGTACCTCGCCGCGCAGGTACTCGCGCTGCCAGGCGGCATAGTCGGCGTACTGCATGGGCAGCGGCGTCAGCGGTGAGGGCTTCCCCGCCGCGAGCGCCGGATACAGCGCGCTCAGCTCCCGCACCAGCACGCCCATGGACCAGCCGTCCGTGATGATGTGGTGCAGCTTGAGCAGCAGCACGTGCTCCAGCACCTCCAGCCGGTACAGCACGGTGCGCAGCAGCGGCCCCTTCTCCAGGTCGAACGGCTGGCGCGCCTCGTCCGTGATGAGCCGCCAGGCCTCCGCCTCACGCTCCGCGGAGGGCAGCGACTGGAGGTCCACCACGGGCAGCGCCAGGTCCAGCGCGGGCGCGATGTGCTGCTGGGGCCGGCCGTCCTGCTCGATGAAGGTGGTGCGCAGCGGCGCGTGACGCCGCACCAGCGCCTGGAGGCTGGCGTGCAGCACGGCCACGTCGAGCACGCCGGAGAACCGCACGCGGACCGGGATGTTGAAGGCGGCGCTGCCCGGGCTCAGCCGGTCCTGGAACCACATGCGCTCCTGGCTGAAGGACACGGGCGCATGCGTGGGGCGGACCTTGGTGCGCAGCAGCTCGGCCAGACGCGCGCGCTTCTGCTCCGGCGTCATCCCCGCGCCGTTACCTTCTGTTTCAAATGTCCCCATGTATTGAGAATAACCCGTCAAAGACGGTCACTGGGTGAAAGCGACCCTCGACGTTATTCCCTGTTATTTCGACGCAGCGCGCTCGGCGGCGCGCGCCGTTTTTCACGGTGACGAGGGCTCGAAACGGGGCGTTTTGCCCCAGCCCTCCAGTCACTTCGCAAAAAAACAAAGGCAGCGATTTGGGACGGCCCGCGCACCGGGCCGTCCCAACGGACCGCGTTACTTCTTGCCGGCCGGCTTGCTCGCGTCCGGCGCGGGAGTCGTGGGCGGCGTACCCGGTCCGGGCACGGGCTCGGTGCCGGGCGGAGGCGGCTGGCCGTGGGGCACCACCGTCTCCTTCGGTCCGGATTCGATCTCCGACTTGACCAGCTTGAAGTCCACGCGCCGGTTCTTCGCGCGGCCCAGGGCCGTGTCGTTGGTGGCGATGGGCCGGTCGAACCCGAAGCCCTGCGACGTGAGGCGCGAGCGGGCGATGCCCTTCTTCACCAGGTAGTCGAGCACCGACTTCGCGCGCCGGTTGGACAGGTCCATGTTCAGCGTGCGTGAACCCTTGTTGTCCGTGTGCCCTTCAATCTGCACGGGGCCCAGCGTCGGGTTCTTCGCGAGCACCGTCCCGACCTCGTCCAGCAGCGGGTACGACTGCTTCTGGATGACCGCGGAGTTGGTCTCGAAGAGGATGTTGCCCTTGATGCGGATGCGGTCGGACTCCACCACCACGTAGGGCGGGGCGTCGTACGGGCAGCCGTTGTTCTCCGGCGGGCCGGCCACGTCGGGGCAGTCGTCCTCGCCGTCGGGAATCTCGTCGAAGTCCGTGTCCGGGCAGCCGTCGAAGTCCTTCGGGCCGGGGACCGTGGGGCACTTGTCCATCGGGTCGACGACGCCGTCGCCGTCGGTGTCCTTGTCCGGCTCCACCGGGCAGCCCTTGCTCTCCTTCGGGCCCGGCTTGCTGGGGCACGCGTCGTCGCCGTCCGCCACGCCGTCGCCGTCGTTGTCCGGATCCGGGCAGCCGTCCTCGTCCTCGAAGTCGTCCTTGTCCTCGGGCTGCGTGGGGCAGCGGTCGCGCACGTCGGGCACGCCGTCGCCGTCCGAGTCCGGCCCCTCGTCCTTGAAGGTCTTGTCGTAGCGCAGCGCCAGCATGACCCGCAGGGCCTCGCGGCCGTAGCCGGTGGTGACGTTGAGGCCGCGGCCCACGTCCAGCTCCAAGCCCCAGTCACCCCACACCTTCGCGCGGGCGCCCACCAGCAGCTCCCACGGCGACTTGAGCGAGTCCGCCTGGTCGAAGTTGAACGGACGCGCCAGCGGGGTGCGCAGGTGCATTTCCGCGGTGGCCTTCACCTCGCGCAGCCGGCTGATGTCCGGCAGGTCCACGATGCCGCCCGCGCCCAGCGTCAGCTCGTCATCCACGCGCAGGTTGAGGTACTGCGCCGCGGGACGCACGAGCACGCCCGCGTTGCCCAGCACGCGCACGGGCCCCAGCTTCTTCTCCAGGGCCAGGCGCGGGGCGAACACCACGCCGCTCTCACCCGTGAAGCTCCGGGCGCTGCCGGTGGGCAGCCGCACCTCCGCCACCAGCGCGAGCCCCAGCGGGAAGCGGTCCGGGTTCAAGAGGCTCACGCGAGGCAGCACGCGGATGTCGCCCAGCGTGGTGCCGCTGACGCCCTCGGCGCCGGGGAAGTCCGGGGAGTTCAGCGCGTCCCCGAGCAGCGAGAAGTTGTCACCCTGGATGAGCGTGACGGGCAGGTCCACACCCAACTCCAACCGCTCCAGCAGCTGGTAGGAGAACAGCAGGTGCGCGTCCAGCCGGTACGGCAGCAGGTCCCCCAGCTTCTCGTCACCCAGCTTCAGGGCGAGGATGCGCCAGTTGAAGTCCAGCAGCAGCGCGCCCCGGTAGCTGCCCACCGGTTCCACGGTGGCGCCTTCCAGCGCGATGCCGCTCGACTGCGCGGCCGTGGGCTTCACGGGGACCGCGTCGAAGCCTCGGGAGAAGGGGTCGGGTTGGGCGTGGGCCGCTGCCGTGGTGAGCAGCAGGCCCAGGACCGCGAGTCGCAGGGCCGCGCCGCACGCGGACCGGCTCCACGAAGGTTCGGAGTCGGGGCATTGCATACCGAGGCTCTTAGCAC
>NZ_RAWK01000163.1 GCF_003612165.1 Corallococcus aberystwythensis
GGGGACGGTTTCATCGGGGGCTCCTGGGGAGACGCGAACCCTCAGGATGGGAGCTGCCCGGACCCGCTACATCCCGTGCGCCCGGGGCAGGCGGAGCGTCCAGCGGCGGTCAGGGGCCGCGCCAGTAATCCGGCTGACAGGACCACGGGAGCTTCTGGGTGCGCCGGTCACAGTGGAAACCCTCGGCGCAGGGGTTGGGGCCATTCGGGTCACAGGCCTGGAGGCAGCGGTAGCCATCGCAGACCTGGCCTTCGCCGCACGTCGGGTTCGTGTCGGAGCAGCGCTGGATGCACTCCGCCCAGACCTTGCCGGGGAACTCCGAGTGCGAAATCACCTCGCATTTGCGGCCATCGGGACAGGGGGTGTCCAGGCAGTTTGGACCGTAGATGGATGCGCAGATGGATGTGCCCTCCGCGAACGGGATGCAGCGCTCTCCTTGGGGACAGCCGCGCTTCTCACAAGTGGGGAGACACGAGGCCTTCGGCTTCACGTCCGCGCAGAAGAAACCCTCCGAACACGTTCCGGGCTGGCCGGGGGTGCAGGCGCGAGCGCAGTAGCCATCCCTTCCCATGCACTCGAACTCCGCCGTGCATGCGGAGATCGCATCGAACGGAGTTTCCAGGCAGCGCTCTCCCTCCTGTCGAGGGCCGACGAGCGCGCAGAGCCTGACCAGTGCTCCTGCGCTGGGGACTGCCAGGGTTGTGCATCGTTGCCCTTCAGGGCACTGGCTGTCGGTCGTGCAGGCGCTGTCCGTGCAATAGCGCCGGAAGCGGATGTCGCGGTAACAGACGAGAGGGGCCTCACAGTCGGCCTGTTTCGAACAGGTGTGGTGGTAGGTCACCCGCCGCATCCGCTCATCGTAGGTCAGCATGGGGACCAGGCCCTCCGGCCCCGGCATGGGTGCGGCACTGGCTTCCCGTGCCTGCCGCAGGACGAAGAGGGCGGGGGCCAGGATCATGAGGCAAGCCATCAGGCTCACGGGAACGTGCCAGGGCCGCGTCATGGTCCACCACACCGATTGACGCACTCCTCGCTAGGCTCGGCGTCGTCGGGGCAGAGGCGCTTTAAAGCGTCCGTGTCACATCCTGAACCCGGCATCTGCTCCAACGCGTCCTTGTGCGCCGCCCGGTCCAGCTTGCCTCCCGGACGGTGCACGTCCGGGCACGCCGCCAGCCCGCCCAGGACGCACAGCCACAGCCCCACCGCATGTGCTCGGCCCATGACGGTCCAGGCTAGCCTTCGCCTGGAACCGTCAGGCATTGCCCCGGCGGGCAATGCATTGTCACGCGGACTGGAAGCGGGCCTCCGCCGGACGCGCGCCGCCCGTGCGCTTCACGCCGTGGTCGCCGTTCGCGGACAGGTGCTGAAGCAGCTTGAACACCGTCTCCACTTCCTCCGCCGCGCCGATGTCTTGCGCCAGCTGATCCGCCGAGCGCGCCTCCGCCTTCGCCGCCTTCAGCTTCGAGAGCAGCTTGCCCTGCAACTCCAGCACGCGGCCCGCGGCCTTCTTGCCCGCCTCCACGCCCGGCTGGTGATAGGCATTGATGTTCACGAGGCTCGCGTAGAGGCCCACCGCGCGCTCGTACAGGGCCACCAGCGCTCCCACCGTGCGCGCGCTCACGTCCGGCACGGTGAGCGTCATCGACTCGCGGCCCTTCTCGAACAGCGCCCGGCGCGTGCCCAGCAGGAACCCCAGCAGGTAGTCGCCGCTGGTGTTCTCACCCTCCACCGCCAGGGACTTGCCGTCCCGGTCCTTCAGCACCTCCACGAAGGTGACGAAGAAGTTGTTCACGCCCTCGCGCAGCTGCTGCACGTACGCGTGCTGGTCCGTGGAGCCCTTGTTGCCGTAGACGGCGATGCCCTGGTTCACCACCTGGCCGTCCAGCGACAGCTCCTTGCCCAAGGACTCCATCACCAGCTGCTGGAGGTACTTGGACATCAGCATCAGCCGGTCCTTGTACGGCAGGATGACCATGTCCTTCTGGCCCTTGCCGCCGCCCGCGTGGAACCACATCAGCGCGAGCAGCGCCGCCGGGTTCGCCGCCACGTCATGCACGCGCGTCGCCGCGTCCATGTCCTTCGCGCCCGCGAGGAAGCCGTCCACGTCCAGCCCCTGCAACCACGCCGGCAACAGCCCCACCGCCGACATCACCGACGTGCGCCCGCCAACCCAGTCCCACATGGGGAAGGTGCGCAGCCACTTGTGGCCCTTGGCGTAGGCGTCCAGCTCGCTGCCGTCGCCCGTCACCGCGACCGCGTGCGCGCCGAAGTCCAGGCCGCGCTGCTTCCAGGCGGCCTCCGCCTCCAGCATGCCGTTGCGCGTCTCCTTGGTGCCGCCGGACTTGCTGATGACCACGGCGAGCGTCTCCGCCAGTTGCTCGCCCAGGCCGTTGAGCACCCGGTCCATCCCGTCCGGGTCCGTGTTGTCCAGGAAGTGCACCTGCATCGCGTCCCGGCCGCTGCCCAGCGCGTCCGCCACCAGCTGCGGGCCCAGCGCCGAACCGCCGATGCCGACAATCAGCACCTGCGTGAACTTCGCCGCCCTGGCGGGCTTCACCTTGCCCGCGTGCACGTCCTTCGCGAACGCGGCCACCTGGGCCTGCATGTCCGTGATGGCCGTCTTCAGCCCGGCCTCCGGCGCCAGCTCCGGGGCGCGCAGCCAGTAGTGGCCCACGCGGCGCTTCTCATCCGGGTTCGCGATGGCGCCCTTCTCCAGCGCATCCATGGCCTGGAACGCCGCGTCCATGCGCGAGCGCATCCCGTCCAGGAAGTCCGCGCCGAAGTTCATGCGGGAGATGTCCAGCGTGAGCCCCACGGAAGGGACGACGCACAGGTGCCGCTGGTACCGCTCCCACAACTCGCGCTCCGTCATGACCCGACTCCCTTGCAAGGGGCGCCGACCTCATGCGCGGCGCCCGCCAGAACCGTCGCGGCGCACCGTAGCAAGGCCCGCACGGCGCGGACGCAACGATGTCGCGCCCCGCGTTGCCTGGACGTCGGTTCCCACCCCGGGCTGTCGTCCAGCCCGGGTGCGGGAGCCTCAGGGGGCCGGGTGCGCGGCCTCCACGGACGGCGGGGCGGCTTCCGGCCGCGGCGCCCCCTTCGGCTTCCACGCCGGGTTGCGGAAGATGTAGCCCAGCCGCTGGCTCAGCGGCCCCGGGCGGGCCGCGTCCCTCGCGATGGCGGCGAACTCGTGGAACGCGATGCGCACCGGGTTGTGCGTGGTGAGGTTCTTCGTCAGCCCGTAGATGGGGCGCTCGGTCTCCGGGACGAACGTGCCGAAGAGGCGGTCCCAGATGATGAGGATGCCCGCGTAGTTCACGTCGATGTAGGCCGTGTTGGACGCGTGGTGCGCGCGGTGGTGGGACGGCGTGTTGAACAGCCACTCCACCGGGCGCGGCAGCCGGTCAATGGCCTCCGTGTGGATCCAGTACTGGTACAGCAGGCTGATGGCCTGCTGCGTGACGATCATCTCCGGGGAGAAGCCCAGCAGCGCCAGCGGCGCCCAGAACACCCAGCCCGTCATCGGCGTCCACGTCTGCCGCAGCGCCGTGGACAGGTTGTAGTGCTGGCTGGAGTGGTGCACCACGTGCGACGCCCAGAAGAGGCGGCTCTCGTGGTGGACGCGGTGGAAGGCGTAGTAGCAGAGGTCTTCCAGGAAGAAGAGCAGCACCCACGCCACCAGCCCGTGGCCCAGGCGCAGCGGCGTCAGGTGGTAGAGCGCCGCGTAGCCCGCGAACGCCACGCCCTTCCAGAACACGCTCACGGCCACGTTGCCCAGGCCCATGGAGATGCTGGCGAACGTGTCCTTCCACGTGTGGCCCTTGAGGGTGTCGCCGCGCTCCTGCCGCAGCTTCCTCACCCAGAGGGCCTCGGCGATGACGGTGATGACGAACACCGGAATGGCCGGGGTGATGAGGTCGGGGATGTGCGTCATGTCCATGGCTGCTGACCTCCTGCGAATCAATCCTTGGGTGCGAACGCGACGCGCATGAAGCGCGCCAGCGTGTCCAGCATGCGGCGGTGCGCCGGGTCTTCCGGGCGGGCCGCGCCACCCACCGCCGCGCCCTGCACCGCGTCCAGCGCCAGCTCCACCACGTCGTCGAAGTCCGGGTGCGTGGCGGCCACGTCCGGGAACAGCTCGCGCGCCACGCGGTGCAGGTTCTGGCGGTGCGGGCCGTCCACCGCCGCCAGCGCCTTCTGCAGCTCCGGCACGGTGCGCGCAGCGACATACAGCTCGATGGCGGCCTGCAATTCCGGCCGCTGGTAGGCGGCCCACAACATGTCCACCGCCGCCCCCACCCGGTCCTTGCCGGACGGACGCGCGCCCACGCCCGCGAGGAAGTCCTGGATGATGCGGGGGAAGAGGTGCTCCACCGCCACCGCGAGCAGCTCCTCCTTCGTTTCGAAGTGCGTGAAGAGCGCCCCCTGCGACACCCCCGCCCGCTTCGCCACCTCCACCGTCGTCAGCCGCGCGTAGCCCTGCTCCACCAGCGCCTCGATGGTGGCGTCCAGCAGCTTGCGGCGCGTCGTCTCACGGCGCTCCGCCTGCGTGCGGCGCGCCGGGACCGCGGCCTTCGCCGGAGCCTTCTTGGGGGCGGACTTCGGGGACATGCGGGGAGGATAACCGGTCACTTAAAAAGTGACCAGTCACTTTGTTGATGCGGTGCGTAACCCGTTAGCTGCTCCCGCGGCGGCGGCCTTCACAGGCCTGCCTGTGGGACAGCCGGACAGACGGGCGTCTGTCTTTACCTCCGCATAGCTGGCAGGGATTGGAGCGGATAGGACTTCGAGGCGTCAGGCCCGCCAACCGGACAGGCAGGGAGACAGGCGCTCCCGTGCTTCGGAGCCATTTCTCCTCTGGAATGTGGTCAAGGGTCGCCCCCTGGAGAAGGAGCGGGGCGCGGCTCGGCTGCTAGTGATCCGTTCGGGACTGAGCGAAAATCCCAGGGAAATAGCCCAAGCCCTTGCACTGGTTGTCCGCCCGCCCCGATATGACCATTACCGCTCTTCTCGTCGGCTCCCTCCTGGCTTCGGCCCCGGTTGTCCCTCCCTCCGCCAACAAGGCGGTCGCGAACCTGCCTGAGGTAGGCGTGCCGTTCGCGTGTGGTCGCATCTACACGGTGAGCCAGGGACATGAGACTGGCAGCCACCAGCACAACGACACGTTCGCGTGGGACTTCCGGATGCCGGAAGGCACGCCCATCGTGGCGTCGCACGACGGTGTCGTGCGCATGGCGCGTGGCGACAGCCGTCAGGGCGGATGCGGCGAGCAGTTCGCGCCGCTGGCCAACTACGTCGTCATCTCGCACGGCGACGGGCTGGAGACGCAGTACCTGCACTTCAGCGCCGTGGTGGTGAAGGCCGGTGAGCGCGTGAAGGAGGGCCAGCTCATCGGCTTCTCCGGCGCGACGGGCTGGGCGTGCGGCGCGCACCTGCACTTCAAGGTCGCCAAGGAGCAGGGCGCCGGGTGGAACAACCCCTCCGTGCCCGCGCGCATCGCGGGCTTCGGTGATCCGGTGCGTGAGACGCTGGTGTCGGCGCCGCTGTGCAAGGACTCCGCGCAGCCGATGATGGCCTCCAACGGCGGCGTCCACCTGCCCGGCCAGGCCGTGATGTCCATGTCACCCGACAGCGCGAATCCGCTCCAGGATGCGTCGCGCGGCCTGCCGCCCGGTGCCAAGGCCATCATCGACGGCCTCTCCCAGCCTCCCGCCCAGGGCGGCGAGGGCCTCGACAAAACGCCCCCGGCCCGCGCGCCCCGCATGGCGAGCGGCTCCGACGAGACTCGCTGACGCGAGCAGCGCTCCGGCGCCCGCGAGCAGCCCGAAGAAGGCCCCCGCGTTGAGGAAGTACTCCAACGGCAACAGGGGGCCTTCCACGTAGCCGCGCACGACGCGGTACCCCACGTGCCCCAGCAGTGCGAGCAGGGGCAGGTTGATGAGCGGCAACACCAGCCACCGGGCCGTGCGCCACCAGCGGGCCACGGCCTCCGCGACGGCGGTGGAGGCCGTGTAGCGCCAGGCGCCCGCCCGGGCCACGCGCAGCTCCGCCAGCATCGCCTCCACGTCCGGCACGCCCAGGACCTCCGCCTCCAGGCCCTGGGTGCGCGCCACGCTGCGCGCCTCCGCCAGGGCGGTGCGCGCGGCGGACTCCGCCAGGAAGTCATCCTCGAAGGGCTCCACCACGGCGACCTCCGCGGCCCGGGCACGGGTGCGGTCCCTGACGGCATCCACCACGGTGGAGGCCGCCGCGACGGCGAGCCCCGCGGGCAGACTCCGGCGGGCCACCAGCGCGCCAGCGCCCATGCCGGACGCGCCCCACAATGACAGCCGCAGTCCCCACGCGGCGGGACCCCAGAAGCGGCCCGCGGCCTGCCGGCGCACCTCCGACGCCAGGTGCCCGTGGGCCAGGGCCAGCCGCGCGTCGAAGTCCCCCCGGAGCGCCTCCGCCGCGCGAGCGAGGCCCGCGTCCAGCGCGGTGCGCGTCTTCGCGAGCAGTGCGTCCGTGTCGTTGAGGGCGGTCTGCACCGTGGAGGCGAACTCCTCCAGCGCGCCCAGCGCGTTGGTGTGGCGCACGCGCGCGGCGACGGCCTGGGTGGCCAGCCCGCGCAGGTGGAAGAGGAGCGGGCCGAACTCGCCGGACACGTCCTGGCCGTCCTTCGCGGCGCGCGCGCTGATGGCGAAGACGGGGACGTCCTCCGCGGCCAGGCCGTAGTGCTGGGTGGCCACGCGGCGGACCTGGGACTTCAGCGCGTCGCGTGAGTCGGCGGACAGCTCGTCCGCGAAGTTGAGGATGAAGACGAGCGCGCGGCGGCGGGCGAACTCGGTGAGGAAGTCCACCTGGGTGGCCTCCGCGACGCTGCCCCGGTGCATGACGACGAGCGCCACGTCCGCCTTGTCCAGCGCCGCGCGCGCGACGTCCCGGTGCGCCGTGGCCACGCTGTTCAGGTCCGGCGTGTCGATGAAGACCTGACCGCTCCACAGTCCCTGCGGGCCGGGCGTGTAGCGCACGACGCGCGCGCCGGTGCGGGCCAGCTCGTCCGTGGGCGTGCCCTCCGGCGCGAAGAGGGTGGAGACGGTGCTGGTGGGGCGGTCCACGCCCTCACGGGAGAGTGACTGGCCGGAGAGGGCGTTGAGCAGGGTGGACTTGCCCGCGCCGGTGGCGCCCACGAGCGCGACGACGAGCGGCGCGTCCTTCCGGGCCACGCCCCGCGCGTAGTCCTCCAGCAGCCGCTCCAGGCGCGGGCCATGCGGCTGGAGCGCGGGCAGCGACAGGGCGTCGGTGAGCAGCGGGCGGAGGGCTTCGGGGTCGGGAAGGCGGGTGTCGTCCACGGAAGGGCCAGCGTGGCGTGACGGACGCGCCCTGGCTACGAAGATGCGCGGCGACGGTGCGCCAGCGTGCATTCCCCCGTGGTTCGTGTTCACCGGCCCCTCCCTGGACGGTGGGGGATGACCTGCTGCTACGGTCCGGGGCGCATGCGCTTCCGTGACATTCGTGGGTGGTGTCTGTCTTTGCTGGGAGTGTCGCCGTTCCTGTTCGCGACCCTGGCCGTCGCCGCGGAAGCTCCGCCGCAGGGCGTGGTCCTCGACGCCGAGCCGCGGACCTTCGCGGAGGCGAAGGCGCTTCCTTCCCAGCTCACCGGGTCCGCTGCCTGTGACCTGGGGCTGGGCAAGACCCCCGGCATCACCGTCACCCAGACCGTGGAGGTGACGCAGGCCATCCCGGACTTCTGCCGGCCCGCCGAGGCGGTCATCCGACAGAAGCTGTCCCTGCCAGACGGCTCGCGCGTCGAGCGCGAGTTTCGCATCGTGGATGACGCTCCTGGCACCCAGCTGCCACCGCCTCCCCCGCGCCCCCGCATCCGCGTCCGCTGCCAGGCGCGGCGGCTGGAGCTGGCCGTGGAAGGTGTGCCCGAGTCCCCCCTGCTGACACTGGAGCCCATTGGGATCGGCGCCACCTCCGGCTCGGTGAAGTTCCGGGTGTCCCGGGACAGCGAAGCCCGCTTCCTGCCCCTGCTGGTCCGGGACGACGCCGGGGCCCGCGGGGCGCTGGAGGAATGGGACTTCCTGGTGGGCAAGGGCGTGCCCTCCCGCATGTCCGTTCGCGAGGCGAACATGCTGGAGGCGGACAGCGTCGCGGGGCTGGCCGCCGCGCTCGAGCGCGCCCGGAAACGCGCCGCCCTGGCTCCGGACCTGGAGGGAGACCGGCCGCCGCTGAAGGCAGGCGCTCCCGAAACCATCGGCGAGGTCCGGCCGTCCAAAGGGAACTCGAACGAGGACTCGGACCTGTTCTGGCGCCAGGGACGGTTGTGCATGGTGCGGCAGGACACCGGCAAGCGGATGCGCTGCTACGACCCGGTGACGCGGCGCTGGGGCAAGACCGTCCCCGTGGACCGCGGCAGCCTGGCCACCGGGAGCACTCGCGTGGGCGCTTGCGGCGTTCGCCTGGGGACCCGCGACGTCCGGCTTCCCCAGCACCTCGAGCCCGAACTGCGCCTGTCTCCCCGGGCCGTCCTGCTCTGGTACGGGCCGGACCAGGGGGCCCGCGTCCTGGAGGTCCCCGAAGGAAACGGCCCACCGCGCCTGCGCGAGCCGGAAGCGGAGGAACTGAAGAAGCCGATGCTCGCGTCCGCGGGCTCCCGGCTCTTTGGCGAAGGCCGGTTCATCCTGGACGAGAGTCACAAGCTGTTCTGCTCCGTGCAGAGGCCCCTGGGGTGCTGGTCCCTCCAGTGGGACGGTTCGCCTGACGATGAGGGCGCCCACCCGCTGTCGGAGGCCCGCGTGTCCCCGGACGGCCGGTGGGTCGCCTACATGCGCGGTCCACCCTCGAGCAAGGTGGACACGGATGAGCCGCTGGGTCTGGTCGTGCGCTCCCTGGAGCTGGGCCCGTACGTCGCGCCCCGCGAGCCCGTTTCGACGGAGCCGCGCCTCGTGCGGACGGACGTCGTGATGGAGAAGCCGGCCTGGGCGGGACCCGCGCTGAAGTGGGACGACGAAGAGCGCCTCTTCCGCGCGCGGATCGCCTGCGACCTGGGCCAGGATCCACGCATCCCCTTCGAGCTGGAGACGCGGCGCACCGTCTCGCCATACAACCGCCCCGCGGACGCCTGCGACAGCGACCGGGTGAGGCTGCGTCAGGAATTGACCGTCACCGAGGACCTGAAGTTCGCTCGCTCCACCTCCGCCGTCACCGGGGACAGCCGGTCCGCCATGGGCGATGTGAAGGTGCGCTGTCAGGCGGGCCGCCTGTCGCTGTGGGTCGAGGGCGTGCCCGGCTTCCCTGCGTTGACGCTGGCCGCGAACATGGGGGCGTTCGGCGCGGTGCGCTGGAGCCTGGCGCCGGAGACCGAAACCCGGCTCCAGGCGCTGCTCGCCCGCGACGACGCGCCCGCCATCGAGGCCCTGGACGCCTTCGCGCGGCTGGTGAAGCTGAACGACGACGCGCGCGAGATGGCGTGGGTGAAGCCCAAGGAGGACAGCCGCATCTCCCGCATGGGTTGTCTCTCCACGGCGCTGGAGGCCATCTCCGCCCGGAAGGCGCTCGCGGAGGGGTTCCACCCGGAGCGGCAGGTCTCGCTGAAGACCGACGGCGCGTGCGCCGAGCGCTACGGCATGCGCGCCCTCCAGCAGCGGCTCCAGGCCGCCACGCTTCCGCTTCCGCTGCGCGTCGGGGCGGTGAAGGGCAGGGCGGAGGTCATCAGCCAGGTGCAGTCCGTTCCCCGCATCCCCCCGGAGCGCCAGCCCCAGCTGTACTGGAGGGACGGCGCCCTGTGCATGGACCCCGAGGCCGGCCAGGTGCGCTGCTACGACCCGGCGGCGCGCAAGTGGGGGACCGCGGTCGACAGACAGGAGCGCCCGTTCCCGCGAGAGGACCTGCTCGTGAAGTCGCAGTATCAAACACGCTGCTATCCGGTGGGAGGCCGCACCTTTCCCTTCTCGGATGCGATGCGGGACATCCTGCCGCTGTCGCCGCGGGCCTCGCTCATCGCGGACACCTCGCGCGGCGACCTGGCCCCGGAGTTCAAGGTCTACGAGGCCCCCGAGGACGCGGGCCCCGTGCGCACGCGTGCACCCACCGTGGAGGAGCTGGCGCTCGCGGCGCGGGCCGGCGGAGGCTCCGCCTCCCTGGGGGAGGGCCGGTTCCTGCTGCACGCCCCGAAGGACGAACGCTCACCGTGGCTGTGCACGGCGGTGCGCCCGTGGACGTGCTGGAAGCTGCCCCTGGAGTCCGAGGACTACGGCGTGCGCGCCCCCATGGCGTCGCCCGATGGCCGCTGGCTGTCCTACGTGCGGATCCCCTGGGGCAAACCCGAGGACCCGAAGAAATACTCCAAGGAACTTGTGCTGCTGCCGCTGACGCCCATCCCTTGAGCCTCAGCTCGCGACGGCCTCGGCGGCCTGTGGGAGCTGGGCCGCGTCCCCCACGGTCTTCCAGAGCCAGGCGTTCACGTCGAAGCGCGGGTCGCCCAGCTGGCGCCCCAGGTCGATGCCGTCCCAGGCCAGGTGTTGATCCGCCGGAGGACCCATGTCGCTGAGCGTGCCCATCAGCGTGTTCAGCTGCTCTTCGGGGAAGCTCTCGTTGGAGGCGCCGAACATCGCGTAGAAGGCCAGGTGGTGGGTCGGGTCCTCGTCGGGGCGGCTCGCGCGAAAGCCGGTGGGTGGAAGCGGGTGCGGGTGGTTGACGTTCCAGCGCTGGTCCCGCTCCGACGTCAGGCCATTCAGGCCGGAGTCCGTGCCCGCGAACAGCAGGCCCAGGTCGCGTCCGGCCTCCGCGCCATGGATGCGGGTGGTGGGGCCGTCGCCGGTGGTGAGCAGCCACCGGACGCGCTGGGCCGCGCGGGAGAACAGCTCCAGGGCGAGCCGCCCCTCCCGGCGCTCCTCCTCGGCCCGCTCCCGGAGGAAGTCGCGCCGCAGGTGGGCGTGCTGCCGGAAGAACTCGCGCACCGCCGCCACCCTGCGCGCCGCGACGGCGGTCAGCCAGTGTCCCCGGGCGTCCAGGAAGGCCACGGCCTCCGCCTGGAGGGCATTGTCGGAAAGCGGCGGCGGAGGGGCTGGACGGTGCGCCATGGGCGTTCTCCGGGGTAAGGGGCCCCCGGAATGTCGGAACGCTTCACCATGCCGGGAGTGGGGACTCCCCCACGCTTGTCTGCCATTGCGCATCGCGGACGCCGACCGTGCTCCGGTGCGCAGTGACCCGGGCCGCCCGGGGTGTCAGGTGGCATCCCCTGATGTGGTCCGCGTTACTTCCCCCTTCGTGAGAATAAGGGGCGGCGCAGGCGTAACCCCCATGTGCGAGCGCGGCCTTCGCCGCTGGCTCCTTCCTGGGTGACATCCATGACGCGATCCCTGTCTTGCCTGCCGCACCTCCTTCCCTTCGCGGTGGCCTCCGTGCTGGTGGCCTGCGGCGGAGAGGAGCAGGACCCGGGGGATGGCCCCGGCGACGACCCCTCCACCAGCGGCTGTGTCCGGACCATCTCCAACGCACAGACCTCCACGACGGCCTGGGCGCCGGGGGAGGAGCGGTGCTCCTACGAGGTGACGGGCGTCGTGGAGGTGCGCGGGGCGCTCACCATCGCCCCCGGCACGGTGGTCCGCTTCGGTCCCGACGCGGGCCTGCTCGTCACCGCGACAGGCTCCCTCAACGCGGTGGGCACCGAGGCCGCGCCCATCACCTTCACGGGGAGGACGCCCACGCCGGGCTTCTGGAGGGGGCTCGCGTTCAAGTCCAACACCCCCGAGAACGCGCTGGAGCACGTGGTCATCTCCTACGCGGGCAGCGAGCAGTCCTTCTGCTGTGACTTCTTCTACGGACCGGGCGGCAGGCTGGAGGCCCGGGCGTCCGTGGTGGTGGGGTCCAACCAGGGCGGCACCAGTCAGGTGCGGATCGCGCACACGACGGTGGAGAAGAGCGGCACGCAGGGCCTGTTCGCCTTCAACAAGGCGCGGCTGCCTGGCTTCTCGCGGAACCTCTTCCGGGGCAACCTGGGCGCGCCCGCCATCGTGAGCCTGTCCATCGCGGGCGCGCTGGATGGCGCGAGCATCTACTCCGGGAACAGCCCCACCCAGCCGGAGGCCAACGGCGACAACGTCGTCCACCTGATTGCGGCGCCGGAAGCGGACACCGCCACGGCGCAGACGCTGCGCAAGCTGGACGTGCCCTATGGCGTCTCCACCGGCCTTCCGGACACGACCGTGGAGTACGCGGGGGAGCTCACCCTGGAGCCGGGCGTGCGCCTCCAGTTCGAGGCGGAGTCCGGGCTCCGCATCACGGAGACGGGCTCCCTGGTGGCGCGGGGGACGGCGGAGGCGCCCATCGTGTTCACGGGCAGGACGGAGACGCCGGGGTACTGGAAGGGCATCTCCATCCTTTCCATGGACCCGGACAACGTCCTCGCCCACGCGCGGGTGAGCCACGGCGGCTCGGACCCCTTCTGCTGTGACTACTTCACGAGCACGGGCGACATCCGGGCCAGCATCTCCGTGGGAAGCGGCACGGGGCGGGGCCGGCTGCAGTTGTCCGACTCGCTCGTGTCGCAGGGCGCCGGCTGGGGCGTCTTCGTCTTCAAGAACGCCACCTTCACCCAGAGCGCCAACACCTACGACGGCAACACCGGGACCGTGGGCTACGAGGCGCCGCCCTTCGCGCCCTGATGCGACGCCGCCGGGTGGAGGCGCGGTGGCCCCCACCCGGCGTCTGGGTTTGAAGCCGGCTTCCCGCCTTACAGCGAGTTGACGAACTTCAGGAGCGCGTTGCGGTCCGCGGCGCTGAGGTTCACGAAGGCCTGCTTGGCGGCCTCGCCCTCGCCGCCGTGCCAGAGGATGGCCTCGGTGACGCTGCGCGCGCGGCCGTCGTGCAGGTACGCCTCACCGCCGGACACGCCCGCCGTCAGGCCGATGCCCCAGAGCGGAGCGGTGCGCCACTCGGCGCCGGAGGCCTGGCCTTCCGGCAGGTTGTCCGCCAGGCCCGCGCCCATGTCGTGCAGGAGCAGGTCCGTGTACGGGCGGATGGTCTGGCTGCGGAACTCGTTCATCGCGCTGTACTGGCTGGTGGTCAGCGTGGGCGCGTGGCACTTCGCGCAGCCCGCGTTGGTGAACACCGTCTCACCCTGGGCCGCCGTCGCGTCCGAGTGGTCGCGGCGAGCCGGGACGCCCAGGAGGGCGATGTAGCGGGTCATCCGGTCCAGTTCGCTGTCGCCCAGCTCCGTGCTGGAGCCCGCGCAGCCCTGCTGCGACGAGCCGCAGTCCTGCGTCTTGAACACGTTGGTCGTCACGCCCATGTCGCTGTTGAGCGCCTCGGCCACCTGGTGCTTCACGCGCGCCGTGCCGGCCTTCCAGCCGAAGCGGCCCATGCGGGTGACGCCCGTCTCCGGGTCCTTCACCGTCTGCATGCGGCCGGAGATGCCGTCGCCGTTCGCGTCGTTCGGATCCGCCAGCCCCGCCACCTGCGACTCCGGCACCGCCTCCAGCAGGCCCAGGCCCACCAGCTGCGGCGTGATGCGCGGCGAGAAGTTCGTCGGCGTCACGTTGAGGAAGCTGTAGTTGGGCTTGCGCAGGCTGTACGCCGTGCCGCCGGGCAGCGTGCCGCTGGCCGTCGTCGTCCAGCTGGAGATGCGCACGTCCGCCTCCGGCGTGCCGCTGACCGCGCGCGGCTGCAGGCGGAAGCCCAGCGCCGGGTCCACCGTCACGGTGCCGCCGTTCACCTTGCCCACCTTCACCACGTAGTTGTCCAGCGTGGTGTTCGTGGCGGGCGGCAGGCCGCGGCCGTTCTGCTTGTGGCAGGAGATGCAGGACACGTTGACGTAGTTGTTGCCCAGCTTGTTCGCGTGCGCGCTGAAGACCGGGTTGTCCGGCTCGGAGTGGCTGCCGTCGCGGAAGTTCGTGTGGTGCAGGCGGCGGCCCTCGACGAAGGGCTGCGCGTTCACCGGCGCCAGGTTGGTGGCCATCTGCAGGAAGCGGTTGTCGGGCTCGTTGGAGAACGGCGTGTGCAGCGTGGTCATGCCGCCCGACAGCGCCTTCTGCGGCAGCGGGAAGGAGTCACGGAGGCTGCCCTGGCCCTCGAACGGGACGACGCCGCCCTGGCCCACCATGTAGAGCATGCCCGTGGAGTAGTAGTTGAAGCGGCCTTCCACCGGCGCCTGGAGGAACACGCCAATCTCCAGCTCCATCCGGTCACCCACGCGGATGGCGCGGCCTTCCTTGGCGTTGAAGTTCACCGACGACGTGTACTTGTAGTCGTTCACCTTCACGAAGTCCGCGTTGTGGAAGTACTCGGCCACCGTGTTGAGGCCGCGGAAGAACGCGCGGAAGTCCGGCGAGTCGTACGGATAAATCGTGTACAGGTTCACCGTGATGACGCTGCCGCCCTTGGCGACCTCGTCCACGATCTCGATCCAGTGGGTGCGCTTCTCGAAGTACAGCTTCAGGTAGTGGTCGTACGCCTGGTACATGTCCTCGCGCATGTGGCGGTCGCGAACGCGGTCGCCCACGCGGGTGATGATGGCCGTGGAGGTGTTCTCCACCGTGGCCGGCTCCAGCGCGGTGGCGCTGGTGAACAGCGGCACCACGGGGCCCGCGTCGCCGTTGGGCGGAGGTCCCGCGTCCACGCCCGTGCCCGCGTCCGGGGTGCCGGTGCCCGCGTCCGTGCCGCCGCCGGTGCCGGTATGCGTGTAGCGCGTCCAGGCCGTGTCACGCGCACAGGCGCAGGACACGTCCCAGTACGTGAAGTTGTAGTCGATGTAGTTGCCAGCGGAGAGGCCGGTGACCGCGAACTGGTTGCGGCCGCCCGTCACCGTCATGCGGATGTTGAGCTGCTGGCCGTTGTTGAGCTTGTAGTGGATGTCCGCCCAGTCCGTCGTGTCGACGTAGAAGACGGCGGAGGAGCCAGACGGCGTAACGCCATACGTGGCGGCTTCTGCGGAGGGAACCGCCAGACAACTGACGGCCAGGAATGCGAGTGCGATTCCCGTGAGTCTGCTTCGGCTCATGGTTGCGAACTCCATGTGGGGGTGATTGGGGCGTGGGACGGCGAGTGCTGCGAAGGGGACTTCGTAGCTTGTCCGAAGAAAGTCGGAACGGCCGGAAGCCGCAAGGTGGGAGGCCGGAGAATTCGACTTAGACCTGATAACTGATAAATAAGTGAAATTGATGTCATTCCTGATGCGCCGCGTTGTCAGGGATTGACGCGACGTGTTGCGGAAGGGGTCTGAAGGGGCCCTGCCCAGAGGGGCGGCGGGGGATGGGGCGGCGCGGCGTGGCCCGGTAGACTCCGGGTCATGCGCTTCCAGCCACCGTGGGGTGGAGCCTTCCGGCTCGACACCTTCTTCCACCGCACCCCGGACGCCCTCCCCGAGGAGACGACGGCCTCCATCCGCTCGGCCATCCTGGGCTCGCCGCTCCTGGGAGAGTCGAACCTGTCGGGGCAGTTCTCCGGCACCTACGGCTTCTCGCTGACGTTCCGCCGGGACGCGCTGCCGGACGTCACCCGGCGCTTTCCGGCCTTCGCGCCGTACCTGGCGAAGACGCTCCTGCCGGAGTGCAACGCCTTCCTGCTCAACCCGCTGCTGGTGGGGCAGGGCCGGAGCGTCGCGGCGCACATCGACCGGAGTCTTGAGTTCTACGGCCCGAGTATCGGCTGCCCGGTGGCGGTGAGCGTGCTGTATGTCCAGGTTCCGAAGGAACTCCGGGGCGGCGCGCTGCGGCTGTACCACCGGGGCGGTCAGGTGGCGGAGCTCAAGCCCCAGGAGAACGCGCTGGTGATGTTCCGGGGCGACCTGCTGCATGAGGTGGAGGCCATCACCTCCGGCGGGCAGGCGCCGGAGGACTCGCGGATCAGCTTGGTGGTGGAGCAGTACCGCGCGCCGGAGGAGCTGCTGGCGAACGTGCCCCGCTTCGAGCTGCGCACGCGCTCGGGGGTCCGGGCGTGAGCGAGCTCAAGCTGGAGTGGAAGCTGCCCGCGCCGCCGGACGCGGTGTTCCCCGCCTTCGCGCAGCCCGCGCTCATCCGCCGTTGGTTCGGCGCGCCGCCGGGCTGCCACCGCACGCACGCGCCGGATCCAGGCGCGCTGGGCCAGCCCTACCGGGTGGGCTTGAGGGACGCGGCGGGGCGGGTGTTCTCGCAGGTGGGCTGCATCGTGGAGGTGGACCCGGGGCGGTTCCTGGCGCTGGAGATGGACTGGGAGGGCGGGCCGGTGCCGCCGGGGCGCACCCGCGCGGAGCTGACCTTCCATGCGGGCGAAGGGGGCACGCGGCTGGAGCTGCGCCAGGGGCCGTTCGCGGACGACGCGGCCCGGGACGCGCACCTCGCCTACTGGGAGGCGTGCCTGGGGCGGCTGGAGCGCGTGGTGGCGGGGGAGGCGGTGCCGTGCTTCGAGGAGTTCTGGGAGGAGTCGCGCGGCTACGTGGGGCCGCTGGCGGTGGCCGCGTACGCGGTGCTGGCGGGGCTGCGCGAGGCGGGTGCGGCGAAGGAGGCGGTGGCCCAGGTGGAGGACCTGCTCTACACGCACCTGCCGCGGCTGCGCGAGGACACCGCGGACGTGCTGGGCGCGGTGCTCCAGTCGCGGGTGGAGGGCGGCGCCAGCTGACCGCTCACGGCGGGGTGCAGGGGGCCGCGGCGTCGTTGCCGCTGATGGTGCGCTGCGCGGGGGGCCCCGTGTACACGCGGTCCGCCAGCCGCCCGGCCAGGCACTCGGGCAGCGCGAGGTTGTTCTGCACGGTGAAGGAGGACGCCACCCGCGTGAGGCCCTCCAGGCCCAGCGCCTGGAGGTTCGGGTTGCTCGTCACCGCCAGCCCGTCGATTTCGCGCAGCCCGCTCAGAGAGGCCAGCGTCTGGAGCTGGCCGTTCTGGTGGACCGAGAGGGATTTCAGCAGGACCAGCCCGCGCAGGCCTCCCAGGTCGGTGAGCACCGCGTTGCGGGTCACGTCCAGGTAGTCGAGCGAGGTGAGGCCGGGCAGGTACTCCACCGTGTGAAGCGAGCCGTTGCCGGTGATGAGCAGCGACGTGGTCACCCGGAGCATCGGGTGCATGCCGCTCACGGACTCCAGCGAGGCGTTGTCACGGATGTCCAGGACGTCCACCCGGAGCAGCTGCGGGAAGCCCACCGACTTGATGCCGGTGTGCTCCGCCACGGAGATGCTCTGTGCGTACTGGAGGTTGTCCAGGGCCGCGCGCGGTCCCAGCGCGGGCAGGTCGATGAGGAGCAGGCTCTCCACGCTCCTGACCGCGGAGAGGCCCGCGAGGGATTCCAGTGACGCGTCGTGGGCCAGCGAGACGTACCCGGCGGACCTGAGCTCGGGGAAGGACAGGGACCTCAACGCGGGGTTCTCCTGCACGGAGAGGCCTTCGTGGAGGTGGGTGACGCCGGGGAGGGACAGGGCCTCCACCCGGGCGTTGTTGACCACGCTCACCTTCCTGCGGGGAGCCAGCGTGCCCAGGCCGTCGAGCGAGGCGAGCAGCGGGTTGCCCGTGACGATGAGGTCCTCGTCCACGAAGACCGGCGAAGCGGCGCTCGCGCCCAGGGAGGCCGTCTCCAGCAGGGGGTTGTAGATCAGCTCCACGCTCCGGGCGAACCTCAAGCCGGGGAGCGTGACGTGGGCCAGCGCGGCGTTGTTCTCGATGCGCAGCGCACCCAGGACGACGGCCAGCTCCGGCAGGGCCAGGTCCGTCAGGGTCTCGCTGGTGACGACGAGGTTGCCCTCCACGCGCGTGACGCCCTGGAGGGCGGCGAGGTCCGCCGCGCTGGCCACCACGTAGTCGCCGTCATGGACGCGCGAGGCCTGACAGACGGCGAGCGTGACGAGGTCTTCCGTGTCCGGGGTGCGCTGCCCGTCGCCATCCAGGTCGACGTAGGCGTCCACCTTCGTTCCGGGCCGGCCACAGCGGCCGTCAGCCGGCTCGGGCTGGACCGCGTAGCGGATCCGCGTGCTGTCCGCGTTGCAGAAGGCGTGGGAGGCCTGGACCTCCGCGTCGTCCAGCGCGCCGTTGCCGTTCGCGTCCGCCCCGGCCTCCAGCACGGTCGCGGTGGCGTAGCACACCGGGGTCGCGTTCACCGGCCGCACGCGCGCGAGGACGGACGCGGAACGGGCGGGGGCCTTGTCGCAGACGTACTCGGTGCGGGTGACCTCGCTGTCCGCCAGCGTGCCGTCCCCGTCCAGGTCCAGCCCCGTCTGCAGGGCGCTTCCTCCGGCCTCGCACGCGGCGCCCGGCGCCTCCTCGACGATGCGGGAGAGCGCCGGGGCCCGCGGGGTGACCCCGGTCAGGTCGAGCGGTGCGCACCCTCCCGCGACGAAGGAGAGCACCAGCCACGTACCTCGATTCCACCACCGCATGCGTGCCGCCTCGCCTGTCCGCCGGAACACCGCGAGGATACCGGGCCCGCACCCCTCCGGACGAGGAGAAGAGCCCGGCCGCCAGGGCCGGTCCGTTCAGGAGGCGAGGGCCTTCGGCGGGGCGTGGGTCTCCTCGGGCTCGACGTGGGACTCCGCGTCCTTCGCGTGCGCGATGCGCTCGTCCAGCTCCGCGGTGAGGTGCTCGAAGACCTCCTTGTTGAGCGTGCCCTGCTGGTAGGCGCTGAAGAGGGCGTCCTTCTCCACGATGAGGACGCGGCGGATGGCCTCCTGCTTCTCCTCGTCATGGAAGCGGTTGGACTGCTGCTTGAGCGTGGTGAGATGCTGCTCCACCGCCTGCGCCTTCTGCTGGTAGTCGCGCTCCAGGGGCTCCAGCACGTCCACCGGAATCTCCCGGCCGCGGCGCATGGTCTCCAGCGACGCGAGCGCCGCGTGGATGGCGCCCAGCTTGCCCCGGGCCAGCTCGTACTGCTCCTGGTAGACGTCCTTGACGCCGGTGATGCCCAGCGCCTTGAGCACCGGCGCCATGGTGAGCCCCTGGACGATGATGGACAGCACCACCACGCCGAACGTCATGTTCACCAGCAGCTCGCGGTGGGCGAAGTCCTCAGGAAGACCCAGCACCAGCACCATGGACACCGCGCCGCGCAGGCCGCTCCAGGTGAGCACCGCGCTCCACTTCCACGGCAGCTTCTCCGGCGTGAAGCGCAGCAGGCCGGACACGCCATAGACGACCACCGCGCGGCCCAGCAGCACCGCCCCGTACGCCAGCAGGATGGGCAGCCACGACGCGAGCAGTGACGACAGCTGCACCTCCAGGCCGATGAGCAGGAACACCACCGAGTTGAGCGCGAACGCCAGGTACTCCCAGAAGCTCTCCACCGCGATGCGCACCGAGGGGCCCATGCCCTCCTGGGCCGCCCAGTTGCCGCACACCATGCCGGCCACCACCACCGCGATGACGCCCGAGTAGTGGAAGTGCTCCGCCACCACGAAGGACCCGTACGCGGCGATGACCGTGCAGGTGATCTCCACCATGGCGTCCTCCACGCGCAGGATGACCTTGCCCACCACGAAGCCCACCGCCGCGCCGATGACGGCGCCCATGCCGGCGACCTTGATGAAGTCCATCACCGCGCTGCCCACGGTGAACGCCTGGCCTCCGGCCACGCCCACCACCAGCGTGAAGAGCACCACGGAGGTGCCGTCGTTGAGCAGGCTTTCGCCCTCCACCAGGATGGCCAGCCGCTTGGGCGCGCCCAGCGCCTTGAACAGGCCCACCACCGCGATGGGGTCCGTGGACACGATGAGCGACGCGAACACCATCGCGTGGATGAGGCCGAAGCCCTCCATCAGCTTCATCCCCCGCATGGCCGGCGACAGGAACAGCGCCGTGAGCGCCATGGACGCCACCACGCCCGGGATGGCCATGGAGGTGATGGCCAGCTTGTTCTTCATGAACTTGCGGAAGTCCACGTGGAACGCCGCCTCGAACAGCAGGCCCGGCAGGATGACCGCGAACAGCAGCTCCTTCGTCAGGTGCGGCGGCTCAAAGGCATGCACGATGCCCAGGCCCAGGCCCGCCAGCACCAACGCCACCGTGTACGGAAACTTGAAGTAGCGCGCCGCGATCGCCACCGCCGTCGCGATGGAGAAGAGCAGCACGAAGGCCAACTCGAAGTGCATGAATCCCAGCCCCGTTTGTGCTCAAAAAAGAGGGGAAGGATGCCATGCGCGCGGGGCGGTGGGGCACCCCCCGCGGGTGAAAAAACAGGAGGGGGCGAGCTGGCGCTCTCCACGGCCTTCCCATGCACTGTGGGGCGGTGGACGGCCGGACTTCAGGCGAGCGGGTGGGGCGGACGGGATGCGTTGTGACCCCCCGGGCTGGCGGCTAGAAGCGGGGGATGGACCTCTTCCTCATGTCTCCCCCGGGCCGGGGCTGGGCGCTGCGAGGCCGCTCCAACTTCCGCAGCCGTGAGGCCGCTCCCGCGGATGCGCGCGGCGCGCGGCGGGAGTGGCTGACGCTGGCCCGGCACATCGAGTCGCGAGGGGGCACGGTGGTGGCGCTGCCCTCGCCGTCGGACGCGCTGACGGGCATGCCCTACGCGGCCGAGTGCGGCCAGGTGGTGGCGCGCGAAGGCCAGGCCCCGCTGTTCCTCCTGCCCCGGATGATGAGCGCGCACCGGTTCGCGGAGCGCGACCACTGGACGCCGCTGGCCCGGCGCATGGGGCTGGAGGTCGTGGACCCGGGCGTGGGCATCTGGGAGGCGCACGGCGACGTGGCGGCGTTCGACGGCGTGACGCTGCTGTTCTGGGGCGGGCGCACCACGCTCGACGGCCTGGAGGCGGCGCAGAAGTCCTTCCCCGGCGAGGTGCTGCGCGTGCAGGTGCGCGAGCCCGCGTTCCACGGGAACATGGCGGTGCTGCCCCTGCCGGCGGTGGACCGGCTGGTGGTGTGTCCGGACGTGATGGCGCCGGAGTCGGTGGCGCTCCTGGAGCAGCGCTTCGGCGCGGACCGGCTGGTGCGGGTGACGGAGGCGGACATCCGCCGCTACGCGACGAACGGCCTGCCCCTGGGCAAGGACCTGCTCGCGCCCACGGTGATGCCCCCTCACATCGTCGAGACCTTCGAGCGCCTGGGTATGCGCGTGGTGCCCATGCCGATGCCGGAGCTGACGGAGAAGGGCGGCGGTTCGTCGCGCTGCCTCGTGTCGCGCGCGTCGGTGGATGCCTCGCGCGTTTCAATTCCTCCGGAGTACCGGCTGGACGTCGTGGCGAAGGACCTCGAAGCCGATGGCGGGTGAGCTCGCGCCGTTGGCCCAGGCGTTCTTCGCCGCGACCCCGGAGCTGTCATTGCAGGCGCTGGGCTCCGGCGTGCACGTCCCGTCGCTGGACCTGGCACCGCATGGCATCCCGGTGACGCACCTGCTGGCGGAGCACAACGCGGAGCTCGCGCGGCAATACCTCACGCTCAACCAGCTGGCGTTCGGCGGCATCGGCGTGCCGCGTTGGGTGCTGTCGGACCTGTACCTGCTGCCGGGGGCTATCGGGCTCTTGCGCTGTCCCGCGCGGCTGTTGAAGGCGCCCGCGCGCGAGCGGCTGCTGCTGGCGGACGAGGAGTTGGCCATCGGCGCGGCCTGCTACGTGGCGCCGTCGCTGACGCCGGGGCTGTTCGTGGGCGTGTCGCTCTTCAGCTTCCTGCCGGGCCGGGGCGCGTCCGCGTGGGTGAAGCTGCTCACGCTGGGCATGGTGCGCGCGAAGCGGCTGCGCGGCATCACCCAGTGGGACAACCCCGCCGTGCGAGTGCACTCGCGGCTGGGGCCCATGCGGCTGGTGGGGCGCGTTCCCGGCGGACACGACTACGACGAGCGCACCTTCGTCTACGAGACGGACCTCTCCGACGAGGCCCGCGTGGCCCGGGCGATGCTCCGGGGAGAGGGGGCGGCTTCCACCGCCGCCACCCGCGTCCCCGTCACCGACCTGCTGGTGCTGGGGGCGCTGCTGGACCGCGCGGAGGCGGGGGCACGGCTGGAGCTGGTGCCTCCCGGCCAGGACGACGGCCACGTGCTGGTGCGCGAGCTCCCCCCGGGCTGAAGGCGCTCAGGGCGGGGGCGCGTGCGGGAACTCGTCGTCCTGTTCCAGGGCCTTGCGCAGGGCGCTGGCGCCGTCCGTGAGGATGGGCGCGCCGTGCGCGAAGCAGACGGTCTGGAGGGGCAGGTGGTCCAGGATGCGCTGGATGCTGGAGCGCGTGCGCAGCGGTTCGTCCTGGTACTCGCCGGGGACGAACGTGGGCGTGCCCCGGCCCTCATGGGTCAGCAGGTCGGAGATGAAGACCACCGCGTGCGGGCTCTTCTGGAGCCAGAGCGTGTACATGGCCTCCGTGGGCCCCGGCGTCTGGAAGGTGCTGAGGCCGCCCGGCAGCGTGGTGCCGTTCACGTATTCGAAGTCCGGCTTCTCCTCCAGACCCTGCGCGCCCTCCGGCGCCCAGACGGGCACGCCAAACGCCTTGCGCAGGCGCCACGCGGAGCGCTGGTGGTTGCCCGCGGTGAGCACGATGGCGTCGATGTCGCCCAGCTTGCGCAGGACCTTCTCGTCGATGGGCAGCGGGTCGATGAGGGTGACGGTGCCGTCTTCATCCACCACCGCGTAGGCGTCACTGCGGCCACCGCCGACCCGGTCGTCGGAGACGGTCCAGTGGTGCACGCCGGGGACGATCTCCACCGTCTTCTTCGCCTGGGCCTTGGGCTCGCTCATGCGGAGAAAGCTAGGCACCTGCCCTTGAATCCAAGGGGGTGTGCTCCGCTGCCTGCCTGCCCCTCCAGCGGGCCCTCCC